>CAVFRZ010000352.1:0-2033 GCA_963624875.1 Anaerovibrio sp. | reverse complement strand
GCATTTCAAAGGCTTGCCGAACAGTATTTCCGGGATATCGGGGCCGTCCCGCTTTCTTAAGCACAGGGTGTCTGTTTAGGACCCCGCTCTTTTTGATGGGGGCCGCCTCCATAATTCGTTGTGCAAAACAGAGATTTTGAAATTTCTGTTTTACTGCTTTTTCCTGCTTGAATCGAGGGTATCCACACCGATTGCGGACACCTGCTTCCACATTCACGAGTTGCCAGAGCAACTCTCCGATACTTGTGGACAAGTACCTTGAAAATCATTGATTTTGCATACTTTTCCCGGATTTCTGCTTCGGCATTTTGCCTCTGCCCAAAAGCTTGCCGATTCGCACTTTTACCATCTTGGAACTACAATAATTACAGCAATTCCAAGTCTTACACAGGGTGATTCCGATGGCCGGCAGCAGTGAAATCGACAACCTCATCAAGTACTTCAAGGATCAGCAGAAGGCTGACCGTGAGAACAACCGTCGGCTTCATGAGGACAATGTCAGGCAGCAGCGAACCATCGAGTCCCTGAACACACTTCTGGAGAATTCTCAGCAGAGTGTTACTACTCTCAATGACACGATCCTTCAGATGCAGCACACCATCGATGAGCTGAATGCACAGATCGCAGATCTCAGAGAGAAGCTGAATAAGAATTCCAGAAACAGCTCGAAACCGCCTTCAAGCGATGGCCTTAACAAGCCTTCCGTGCCGAAGAGTCTCCGCAACACTTCCGGAAAGAAGGGCGCTAAGCCCGGTCACAAAGGAGCAACGCTTGCGGTTAACAGGGAACCTGATCATGTCATTGGCCATATGCCTTCGGAATGTACCGGATGTCCTCATTACGAGCAGTGTCACAAGGCGGCTACCGTTGTTGAAACCAGAAATGTTCTGGATGCCAACGTTCAGATCACTCTTACCGCTCACAGGAAGCTTTGCATCTGCTGTCCGAAATGCCATGAAGTCCGCGAAGGCGAATTCCCGCAGAATCTTAATGCCTATGTCCAATACGGTGACAATCTTCAGGGTCTTGCTGTTGCTCTGAATACGGTTGGAGCCGTCAGCTTGAACCGCACCAGCGAAATTCTTCGCGGAGTATTCGGTATTCCGATTACGCCTGCAACGATTGCTTCCATGGTACAAAACTGTGCAGGCAAAACCGGTGCCGCTTTCGAGAAGATCCGTACCGGTCTGATCGAATCCTGCCAGCACCATGCAGATGAAACCGGATTCCGTACAGAAGGAAGCCTGTACTGGGTTCATGTACTGTGCGACCGCATGTATACATACCTCACCATCAGCAAAAAGCGCGGATGGGAGGGAATGGAGGAGGGTGGCCTTCTTCCCGAGTGCAAAGGGATGCTGACGCACGATTGCTGGTCGCCCTACTGGCATTATGATGGATTCACCCACAACGTCTGCAGAGCACATCTGCTGCGGGAGCTCCAGAACGTAAAAGACAATCATCCGGAGCAAACGTGGGCGGAAAAGTTCGCCGATCTGCTGCTTTCCATGAAGAAATCTCAGGAGAAAGCACTTCGGAAGGGAAAGGCTAAGCTTAGTTTTTCCACCTCCTACCGCTTTGGCCGTGAATACGACGAAATCCTGTCAGCAGCCTACTCAGAAAACCCGGAACCTGCGCCCGCAGGTGGGAAGCAACAGGGAAGGCCCAAGCGAGGCAAGGTCCTGGCATTGATAGACCGGCTGAAGAAATACAAAACATCAATCTGTCTGATCATAGATGATCTCACAGCACCGTTCGACAATAATCAGGCCGAACGGGATTTGAGAATGCACAAAAGTAAAATCAAGGTTTCCGGCTGCTTCCGGACTGTTAAGGGAGCAACGGAATATCTGCAAATCATGTCCTGCGTCAGTACCGGCAGGAAGCATGGTCACAATGGTTACGAAGTCATCATGAACTTAATTCACGGATCCCTGGAGTTCATGTCTGCTGTATAACGGGGGTCCTAAACAGATACAATATTGCTTTCAAATGTCACCGACGCAGGAACCGCATCCGGCGCCGGTGCTTTT
>CAVFRZ010000351.1:0-2049 GCA_963624875.1 Anaerovibrio sp. | reverse complement strand
GCCCGGAGGAGTATCGTGAGTTGAATCCGGGAGCAGTCGCTTACTACGATGGTGTTGTCTGTGTCGATCTGTCTGCAATTCGCCCAATGATCGCAATGCCGTTCCATCCGAGCAATGCATATACCATTGATGAGCTGAATGCAAATCTCGATGACATTCTTGCCGATGTCGAGAAGCGTGCAGCTGTCAGCCTTGGAAACAAGGTTCCGTTTACCCTGCGTGACAAGGTAAGAGACGGCAGAATGTATGTGGATCAGGGTGTTATCGCAGGCTGTGCAGGCGGCGGATTTGAAAACCTGTGTGACGTAGCCGACATGTTAGACGGACAGAGCATCGGTGACGGCCGCTTCTCCTTGAGCGTATATCCGGCATCTCAGCCGATTTATATGGAATTGATCAAGAATGGCAGCATCGCAAAGATTATGGAGACAGGTGCAACCGTGCGTACCGCATTCTGCGGGCCGTGCTTTGGTGCAGGTGATGTTCCGGCAAACAATGCATTCTCCATCCGTCATTCAACGAGAAACTTCCCGAACCGTGAGGGTTCTAAGATCAACAATGGTCAGATCGCATCGGTAGCACTTATGGATGCACGTTCCATCGCAGCGACCGCGTTAAATTATGGCCGTCTGACCGCAGCAACTGACGTGGATGCGAACTTTACAAAGCCGAAGTATTTCTTTGACAGTCACATCTATGAGAAGCGTGTCTATGATGGTGTGGGCAAGGCAGATCCGTCTGTAGAGATTCAGTTTGGACCAAACATCAAGGATTGGCCGGCAATGGTTCCGCTGACCGACAACATTCTTCTGAAAGTTGTTTCTGAGATTCATGATCCGGTAACGACAACGGATGAGCTGATTCCATCTGGTGAAACTTCCTCCTTCCGCTCCAATCCGCTCGGACTGGCAGAGTTTACCCTGTCCAGAAAGGATCCGGAGTATGTTGGACGTGCAAAACAGGTTCGCGCAGCAGAAAAAGCGCGTGAGGAAGGCAATTGCCCATGCTGTGCAGATGCAGAGGTAGCAGCCGCATTTGATGAGATTCAGAAGCTGTTCCCGGATGTAAAGGCAAGCGAGACAGAGATCGGATCTGTAATCTATGCGGTAAAGCCGGGAGATGGTTCTGCACGAGAGCAGGCTGCTTCCTGTCAGCGAGTACTCGGCGGTCTGGCCAATATCGCACAGGAGTATGCGACAAAGCGTTATCGCTCGAATCTGATCAACTGGGGTATGATTCCGTTTATCTTCGAGCCTGAGAAGCTTCCGTTTGCAAATCTGGACTACATTTTTGTTCCGGGTATCCGCAATGCGGTAAAGGAAAAGCTGCCGAAGGTAACGGCATATGCAGTGAAGGAAGGCGCATTAGAGAGCTTCGAGCTTGAGATTAAGCCGCTTACCGATGATGAGAGACAAATTATTCTGGATGGCTGCCTGATCAACTATTATAAGAACAATTAAGGTAATAAAATGGCAGCGATTTTTCAGTGCAAAGTATGTGCTGGAAAATCGCTGTTTTACTAGAATAACTGGGAGGAATGGCGATGAATCGTGTGAATTTACAGGATGGCTGGCGCTTTGCCGAGGCAGGAAGCAGCGAGTGGACACCGGTAGGCGTGCCGGGAACGGTGCTTTCCGGATTGTTAGAGGCCGGAAAGATGGAGGACCCGTATTACCGCGAAAATGAGTATGCGGCGCGCGAGCTTCTGGAAAAGGACTATGTGTTTGAGACGGATTTTTCCGTCCCAGATGAAGTATTAGATAAGAAGCATTGCGTACTGGTCTGCGAGGGACTCGATACGCTCGCGGATGTTTACGTGAATGAAAAGCGGATTGGAAAGGCAGACAACATGCACCGCACCTGGCGCTTTGACTGCAAGGATGCACTGCAAGAGGAAAATCACTTGCGCATCTATTTCCATTCGGCATTGACATATATTCGCGAGCATGAGGGGACACCGGGAAAGGAAATCACCTTTGAGGCAACCGGTGTTATCGGCGGCAGCCAGTACATCCGCAAGGCACACTCGATGTTTGGATGGGACTGGGG
>CAVFRZ010000350.1:0-2064 GCA_963624875.1 Anaerovibrio sp. | reverse complement strand
AGGAGCATTCCTGTAATTCGTAAAACGCACCAATTGAAAAAAGAAGAACCTCGCGATAAGATTGAGGTGTATCTGGACGGATGTAACAACCCAATCAAACCGGAGGTTCACTATGAATTATACACAGAATAGCAAGATTGCGCAAGTCACAGAAAAAACTTTAGTTGTCGGTGTAGACATCGGCAGCGAAACAAACTATGCCCGTGCCTTCAACTGGCGAGGGCAGGAACTGTCAAGGAAGGTGTTTTGGTTCAACAACAGCCTGGAAGGATTTCAGAGCTTCCTGGAGTATCTGAGAAGCTATCAGACCATTGCATCCGCCGAGCAGATCATTGTAGGCTGTGAACCTACCGGGCACTACTGGTTCAACCTGGCCCGGTATCTGAAAATGCAGCACATCAAGCTGGTTCTGGTCAATCCGTATCATGTAAAGCAAATCAAGGAATTGGATGACAACAGCCCCAAGAAAACGGATCTGAAAGATCCCAAAACCATTGCGAAGCTGGTAGTGGATGGCCGGTACAGCTATCCATATCTCCCTGAGGGGATCTACGCAGATTTGCGGGAAGCGGTCTCAAGCCGGGACCGGATTGTGAAGGAACTGAATGCCGCCACAAACCGGATGAAACGCTGGCTTAAGATATATTTTCCAGAGTACCTTACAGTCTATAAGAGTTTCTCTGCAGAAAGTGGTTTGACCGTGTTGGAAACAGCGCCGTTACCGCAGGATGTGGTGAAACTGGGAGCAGAGGGCATCAATCGCCTCTGGCGAGAGAAGAAGCTGCGTGCGGTTGGAATGAAGAGGGCGCAGACCCTGGTAGAAGCCGCACAGAACAGTATCGGTCTCGATGGTGGCGAATGTGCCCGCATGGAAATGCAGCTGCTTCTGGAGGATTACCGGACGAAAAAGGCACAATTGGAAAAGGTCACAGCGGTATTGGAGACGGAAACGCTGAAGGTACCATATGCTGAGAAACTACTCTCTATCAAGGGGGTAGGCATCATTACAGTGGCTGGATTTCTGTCGGAGGTAGGCGACATACGACGCTTTGACTCACCCAAACAGATTCAAAAGCTGGCCGGACTGGAGCTCAAGGAGAACAGTTCTGGCAAACATCGTGGCAGAAGTTCTATCAGTAAGCGAGGCAGAAAAAAGCTGAGGAAAATTCTGTTTCAGGTCATGCTTCCCATGATTCGGAATAATTCTGAGTTCCGTGAGGTGTATGAATACTTCACGACCAGACAGAAAAATCCGCTTAAGGGGAAGCAGGCCATCATTGCAGCAGGCTGTAAGCTGATCCGGGTATTCTATGCCATTCTCAAGCGCGGCGTAGATTATGACCCGCAGAAGCTGAGGATGGACATTATCCGTCCAGAGTTAGCTGCCGCCTGACAAAAACCTGTAACTGGGAAGCGTCCGCCAATTCAATGGTGCCGGGTGACAGGAATGCAATTTCAACAAATACAGAGCCGGTAGCCGCAAAGAATTTGTCCATGGGGCTTTGACCTCGCAAAGGAGCATCAGCGGCACCCAACTGTGGACAGGCAGAACGAAGGAATTGAGGACGCCGCCGAGAGCGGATGATCCTGTTAGACATGGGAGGTTTGCTGCCGCAGGAGAGATGGGGTTTACACAAGGCCGTTATATCGCAAGTAAGGCGCTGCCTTTGGTATACCCATTTACGCCTGTCAACCGCACAAATCACTGTGATTTGATGCAGGTTGATGTCCACTGGCTCTGAAAAATGTTGAAAAAACCTATTGATTAGTTGCCGAAAAAAGCTCATATCGAGCTTGTTTCGGTACTATTTCACAAAAATATTTAGGGAGGTCAGTATAGCTGGAATTCGTGCAGATTTATCATTTTCTTGCTTTACCTGTCCGAATGTGCTATCATAATAAACAACGCTGTCAAGTGTTGGAATAGACTTTGGCAGTATGGCTGAAATAGACCGAACGCTCTGCCAAGCGGCAGAGCGTTTTTGCATATTTGCACTCGATACGGAGGAGAAATCTATCGAAACACGATGGAAGTTACTTGTCTAAGGACTTGAAGGAATAGCT
>CAVFRZ010000349.1:0-2087 GCA_963624875.1 Anaerovibrio sp. | reverse complement strand
CAGTAGTTATGCGGCTTTCAGCCGCATCGTCCCTATCGGGATGAATAATTCAGGTTAAATGTTGTCCAAAAGAATGTCCGAAAGGATGACCAAAAGGAAATGGAGAGCGAGGTGTCAGTATGACCATGGAAGAAATTCTCGCAGGAGAGTCTAAGAACGTAGAGTTCAAGGAAGACCTGCCGGAGAAAAGCATTAAATATATGAAGTCTGTGGTTGCCTTTGCAAACGGAACCGGCGGAAAGATCATCTTCGGAGTTGCCGATAAAACCAGAGAAGTGGTTGGCTTCGGCAAGGAAGATGTGTTCAAAAAAATAGATGCCATTGCCAATGCGGTATCCGATAGTTGTGAACCGGCTATTATACCGGATATTACTGCGCAGACGATTGATGGCAAGACCGTAATCGTTGTGGAGGTTTCTGAAGGCAGACAGCGCCCCTATTACATCAAAGCCCTTGGCAGAGAAGGCGGCGTATATGTCCGGGTTGCAGGTACTACCCGCCTTGCTGACGAGTACATGATTAAGGAGCTGTTGTTCGAGGGTAGCAACCGCCACTTTGATCAGGTTTTGTGTACTGGTTTGACGATTAAGGGCGAGGAGATTGACGGCCTTTGCAAAGCCATGAAGGAACAGGCTATAAAGAATGCGCATAGTGAGGAGCAAAAAGCGTCCGTCAAGGATGTCGGCAGACAGCAGCTGCGCTCCTGGGGCATTTTGACCGAGCGTGATGGAAAAGATTATCCGTCCAACGCTTTTGCTATTCTGACTGGCAACGGTGGACTTCATGTTGCAACACAGTGCGGCGTGTTCAAAGGCACGACAAAAGAGGTTTTTGTTGACCGCCGTGAGTATGACGGTCCGTTGTGGGAGCAGATAGAAGAAGCGTACCAGTTTGTTCTTCGGAATATTCATCTGGGCGCAACGTTCGAGGGCGTTTATCGACAGGATGTCTATGAAATTCCGCCGGATGCCATTCGTGAGCTGATTATCAATGCTATGGTGCACCGCAGCTATCTGGATCACGGTACGATTCAGATTGCGATATATGATGACCGGCTGGAAATCACTTCTCCCGGAAAGTTGCCGATGGGTCAGACCATAGAGCGTATGAAAGAAGGATATTCCAAAATCCGGAACGAAGCGCTGGCATATGCCTTTTCCTATATGAATCTGATTGAACACTGGGGCAGCGGCATTCCGAGAATCATTGGCAAAGTAAAAGCTGCCGGATTACGAGAGCCGGAGTTTATTGGCGGAGATGTGGATTTGCGTATCAATATTTATCGAAGTCAAAGGGCAGTAAATAGCGCCGTGAATAATGGCATAATGAGCAACAAGGAAACAGTATCCGGCACTGAAATGCCAGATACTGCTGAAAAAGTGCCGGATAGTGCCGATAAAATGCCGGATAATGATCAAGAACGCTGGATTTTCAAATATGTATTGGAACATGGTTCTATCACAACAGCGCAAGCAGCGGAGGTTCTTAAAGTAAAGGATCGCAGAGCAAGAACTATTTTGATGGATATGGTTGAAAAAGCTTATCTCAGAAAAGAGGGCGCAGCACGGAGTACCATTTATGTACAAAACACAGAAAGAGAGTAACGCAGCATGGATGCCGAAAAGATAATACAGGATTTGAACAGGCGGTTTGCGGCTCCTCTGCCGGAGTTTTATAAGCGCCGCGTCATCTTCTGGTACGATGAGGATAAAGAGTTTGGAGATCAGGTGGACGAGATTGCACTGAATGATGCGAAGATCGTTAAGGTTACCGGTTCCAATAGCTTTGCCATTAAACAGCTCTTGGTCATGGACGATACGGCAAGCAACTATCTCGTCTATTGCCCGATTTCCTATGAGCGTCCGGAAGATAACTGGCTGTTGAATGTGGAACTGTACAGCGGAGAGCCGTTCCGTGCGGATCTGAATACGATCTGGATGGATGAGATGGGACTTCCTGCCTCCCAGATGCTTCGTAAGCAGGTGAAGCAGTATCATAAGTTCTTTAATTCAAAGGAACGTCGCGCAAAAGTAGTCAAGTCCTAATTTGTGTGTAAATTGCTCTTAGGCGTCTTTGGTACAAGGGAT
>CAVFRZ010000348.1:0-2117 GCA_963624875.1 Anaerovibrio sp. | reverse complement strand
ATACGCTTCCGGTCGGCACCTTGGCATTCTGCTCAATCTGTGCCTGCGTGATCTTTCCGTCCTCCACAAGCGAACGGTACTGAGTATATGACACATTCGTCTGCGGATAAATGGTACGCTGAAAAATAAAAATTAGTGCAATTACAATCGCAATGATAATGGTATATGCGATTATTCCGTTTGACTTTCTCAATTTCTTCCTCATTTCTGCGGTCTGAAACCGGTTGCAGTTCTCGCACTATGCGAGCTTTTGATTTACTACGCGAACTTTTGATTTCAACCGCAAATTACTTACTCGTTCTCTACCACACCTACATACGGCAGATTGCGGTACAGCTGGTCATAGTCCAGACCGTATCCGACTACAAATTCATCCGGCACCTTGAATCCGGTATAGTCCACATTGACATCCTCAACCTCACGGCGCTCTGGCTTATCAAGAAGCGTACACAAACACAGGCTGGCTGGCTTTCTCTCGTTTAAAATCTTCATCAGATGGCTCAGTGTACGGCCAGAATCAATGATATCCTCTACGACTAAGACGTCTCTTCCCTCTATGGACTGGTCAAGATCCTTGACAATCTTTACGATGCCGCTGGACTTTGTGCCGGAACCATAGCTGGATACAGACATGAAATCCATTGTTACTGGAACGGTGATTCTCTTTGCTAACTCACACATGAAAAATACGCCGCCCTTTAACACACAGATCATGTGAAGGGTCTTGCCTTCGTAGCGTTTGCTGATCTCTTCTCCCAGCTCACGGATTCTCTGGTCAACTTCTTCCTCTGAATACATTACACGAATCTTATCTCCCATTTTCGCGCTCCTTTGTCTTTCTTTCATTTATAGTTTTTAGTCAATGACGTTGACTTTTGTTTGATCATGATCGCTGCTCATTGCTCATTGCGTGGGACGTTCACGGGTGGGTTACGAAAAGCCCCTCGGTGATGGTTTCGTTGGCGCGCACCTCTAACACCAGTCGGGTGCTTTGCGTCACCCTGCAGTCCTCGGCCATGCGCATACCCGCGATCCACAAGACACGACTTTTCGATGCAAGAATCGGAATCTGATCTCTTTTTGCCGCTGGAATTTTGGCATTGATCATGCAGTCGGAGAGCTTTTGCGTGTTGCCTCTTGCATCAATGCAGATGCGGTCCTTAGGCCTTCTTCTTCGCATCAGCAGTCCTTCTTTTATTGTATCATAATCAAACCAGTTTACACAACAACTTTGTGGGATTTGTTGGCTTTTTTTCTCACAAATCGGGAAAACCGAGTAGACCGTCCGGCCGGTTTGGGCAGTTGGCTGCGCTAGTGATTGCTTTTTTACTTTCCTACTTTGCTGTGCTATTGCTTGCTTTTCTGTCTGCCTTTTTTCGATCATAAGAAACTCATAGGAGCGATGCGCTATGCGCCCTCCGGGAAGATGAATCTGACTGCCCGTTGTTTTCGTCAAAAGTCCAAGCACCGATTCAATATGCGTGCGGCCAACATCTTTTATGCTGCCGGTGCGCTTAATTGCCTCCTGAATCAGATAGCGCTGCAAGATGGGCTTCTCGGCGGAAAGCTCCCTAAGTGGGAGGCGGTTGCCCCACGAAGCAAAGAGTTCCTCTGCCCTGCTGCGAAGATATTCTTCTGCCTCAAAGAAATCACCTGATGCGGCTGCGATGTGTTCTGTCGCCTGCGCATTGTATTCACGCTCAAGAAGGGGCATTAGGTTGTTTCGAATGCGGCTTCGCAAGTATTCATCCGTCAGGTTCGTTTCATCTGTGCACCACGTCTGATTCTGTGCAATGAGCCACGCCTCAATCTCGCTTCTTCTCACGCCAAGAAGTGGACGCACGACGAAAATTTCACTGTCATTGACAGCAGACATTTTTTCTAAAATATGAGTTTCATCACATGCAAAAAGCTTTTCCTGAATACCACGTCCATCCGATAATTGTCTCTTCGCCTGAATACCACCACACCCGCGGATGCCGCTTCCGCGCAGCAGATTCATCAGTACCGTCTCTGCCTGATCATCCATATGATGCGCCACGGCAATAACGGACGCGTCGCGCTTTTTTGCTTCCTGCTCAAAAATTTCATAGCGCACGCTGCGCCCGGCCTCCTCC
>CAVFRZ010000347.1:0-2188 GCA_963624875.1 Anaerovibrio sp. | reverse complement strand
TACATCGATTTTTAAATAACTAGCCTAACTAACTGGCCCTTTTTCCTGATTGCACGTGTCAAAAATCCTCAGCGTAGCCCGCTACGCCTACGTTTTTTGACACGCACCCTCAGAAAAAAGTTCTGCGTTATTAGGCCAGTTATTTTGCAAACGATGTACCGGGGTCTTAGGGTCCAAAGCTCGGATGAAAGCTTGCTTTCGTGAGGTGCTTTGACCGTGTGCAGCAAAAGGATAACAGCGTATGCCGAATGTAACCGATTATGTGACATGGAGAGGGGACCTGACCTTCGAAGAAAGGCCGTTCAACGAAATCGACAATCTGGTCTTGTGCCAGATCGCCTATATTGATATGAGAAGTGTCTTTCCGGAGGGAGAGATCATTGCTGTATCTGACGTCATCCATGCGCTTCTGGACCAGAATAAGCTCGAAACGCTGGTGGCGGACGGCGTGCAAAAGCGCGCGGAGTATACAGAATTCGCCGCTGCAGTGGCGGCCTCCAGACGCTTCGGACGCCTCCTGATGTCGAATTATGTCGACATCCTGGATCAGGAGCAGCAGATCCAGTTCTCGGCGGTGACGTTCCGCCTGGACAAGAATACAGCTTTTGCTGCCTTCCGCGGCACAGACGATACGCTGGTGGGCTGGAAGGAAGATTTTATGCTGTCCTTTGAGCGGATTCCGGCACAGGAAGAGGCACTTTCCTATTTGAAAAAAACGATGGATTCGTCTCTTTCCTACTATATCGGAGGTCATTCCAAGGGAGCCAATCTGGCCTTGTATGCAGCCTGCCTTCTTCCGGATGAGCAGCGGGGAAGCGTGCTGCACGTATATGCCAACGATGGACCGGGACTGTGTCCGGATGTCATGGATACGGACCTGATTCGAAAAGTGGACGGCATTACGACAAAGATCGTACCGGAATACGATGTCATCGGGAAGATCTTCGAGATGCCGGTGACGGACAACCGGATTGTAAAGAGCAGCGGCGTCGGCATTTTGCAGCACGGTATCCTTACCTGGCAGTTAAACGCAGACGGGCTTATATTGGTGCCGGACAATGCGCCGGGCAGCATCTGGATCGGACAGGTTATGGATCAGTGGATCGGCGGCGTTTCCAACGTGGAGGACCGAAAGGTGTTCATAGATGATCTGTTCGATGCCTTGAATGCCGGCGGTGTGGATACCTTTTATGAGATGACGGCTCTGGGGCCGGAGGGCTTTGAACGGATGCTGAGCACAGTGTCCAAGATCAGTCCCATTACGCTGGATGTGGCCAGTGCGCTGCCTGTTGCGGCGGTGACCGGTCAGTCGGCGGAAAAGTCCGTTGGAAGGAAGGCGGCAGAGCTTCTGCGGGAGTCGGTGCTGGTGAGGGCATTTATTTTGCTCGGCGGCGGAGCCGGCTGTATACTGCTGCCGGGCGGGATGCTGCCTCTTACCATCGCCGTGCTGATGACAGCCTTCGTGGTTTTGGAAATTGTCTACACGGTAAAGCGATTCCGGCAGCTAAAGGGTGATATGAAGGCCATGCAGGTACAAACCTACATCTGTATGGCCAGCATTGCAGTCTATCTGATGATTCTCATCAAGGACAACGCACTGATGCTGATCTCCAATGTGGTATTCGGACTGATTTTCCTGTTCCTGGCTTACCACATCACGGACCGGGCCAAGTCCATTAAGCAACGAGACCGGCGCTGGTACTGGAGTGTCTTAGAGGCAGGGAGTCTGACGGTGATGGGGCTGTTTGTTCTGTTTGCTCCGGAGAGCACCATCCAGACATTTACGTTTGCAGCAGGCATTGTATTCGTGATTGACGGCTTTGTCCATTTGGTGAGCGCAATACGGCAGAGAAGAACGAATACAGCCAAGTGACAGGGGCGGCAGAATGTCCGGCTTGGAGCCATCTCGAATCTGACGTATCTGTTCAGCACCTGCCATATTTCAACGTGAATTGACTGCTTGCAGGCATATTCACGATTGAAATTGGCAGGCGGCCAAGGCGCGAAGCGCCTCTGGCCAGCCACATCGAGGTTTTCCGAAGGAAAATCGAGATGGGTGCTGAATAGTTACAATCTGACGAAGTCAGTGTGGCATCCCCAAGCGGACAGGCACATGGCACTGGGATTAAATAACGGTAACTATTCAGAGCCCATTCGCAAAATCGCTGCTACGCAGCTTTCCTTTTGC
>CAVFRZ010000346.1:0-2258 GCA_963624875.1 Anaerovibrio sp. | reverse complement strand
CAGCATACCTACATTGCAAATAAGAATACCGGAAAATTTCACGAGCCATCCTGCCCAAGCGTAAAGAAGATGAAGGAGAGCAACAAGCTGACGATCACTGCTACGAGAGAACAGATGCTTGCAGACGGATATTCACCCTGCGGCAACTGCAATCCGTAGGGATTAACTTTCTTCGCAATGCAGGCGACGGAGCCTGGCACCTCTATTGTATTTTGTAGAAAATTAACAAATTACCTTGTGATACAACCAAAGGTTTGTTAAAATGTTCCTTGAGTTTACGAGATTGCGGTTTGAAAGGCTGCAATACTCAATAACATACTGGAGGTTAAGCACATGAAAGTCTATACTACTGACAAAATCCGTAACGTTGTGATCCTGGGACATGGCAGCTGCGGCAAGACGACTCTTGTAGAGGCAATGGCATATCTTGGCGGTCTGACGTCCAGACTGGGCAAGGTTGAGGATGGGACGACCATCAGCGACTTTACCAAGGAAGAGCAGAAGCGTGAAATTTCCATTCATACTTCACTGATTCCGATCGAGTGGAATGACTATAAACTGAATGTGCTCGATACTCCCGGATACTTTGATTTTGTAGGTGAGGTGGAGGAAGCCATTTCAGTGGCAGACGGCGCCATCATCGTGGTCAGCGCCAAGTCCGGCATAGAGGCCGGTACCGAGAAGGCCTGGGACATCTGCGAAAAGTATCATCTGCCGCGCATGTTCTTTGTCACAGACATGGACATCGACGACGTGTCATACCGCAAGGTGATTGAGGATCTGACGGCTTTGTACGGCAAAAAGATCGCTCCGTTCAACATGCCGATTCGTGAGGACGGCAAGCTGACCGGGTATGTCAACGTCATTCAGAAGAAGGCTTTCCGCTGGGTCAACAAGGAAGCTGTGCCTGCAGATATCCCGGATTATTCTGAGGAATACCTGGAGCAGTATCACAATACGTTGATGGAAGCGGTCGCTGAGACCTCTGAGGAGTTTATGGACCGATATTTCTCCGGTGAGGAATTCTCTGAGGCAGAGATTCGTGCAGCGGCTCGTCTGTCCATTCAGGACGGAACGATTGTTCCTGTGGAAATGGGCGCAGGACTTTATGCACTGGGTGTGTATGCAATGATGGATGACATTGTGAAGTACATGCCGGCTGCAGAATCCAGAAAGGTCAGCGGCATCAACGTTAAGACCAACGAGATCTTCGAGGCGAATTTTGATGTGCTCAAGCCCAAGAGTGCCTTCGTCTTTAAGACCATTGTGGATCCCTTCATCGGTCGATACAGCCTGATCAAGGTTCGTTCCGGAGTGTTTAAGACAGACGATCTTTGCTATAACACACGCTCAGAGACCGAGTTTAAGATCGGAAAGCTCTATATTCTGCAGGGGAATAAGGCTTCGGAGATTTCTGAGCTCCATGCCGGTGATCTTGGCGCATTGGCTAAACAGCAGGGTGTCAATACCGGCGATACGATTTCTACGAAGGCAGCGCCTATCCAGTACACCAGGATGGACATCTCTACACCTTACACCTATCTTCGGTATAAGGCAGTGAACAAGCAGGATATCGACAAGATCGCACAGGCAATGACAAAGCTCGCAGCTGAGGATTCGACCTTCAAGCCGGTAAATGACTCGGCAAACGGACAGTCCCTGATCTACGGCATGGGCGATCTGCACCTGCAGGTTATTCAGTCGGAGCTCAAAGAGCAGTACAAGTGTGAGATCACCGTAGAAAAGCCGAAGGTAGCATTCCGCGAGACCATCAAGAAGAACTCGGATGTTGAGTACAAGTATAAAAAACAGACGGGCGGCCATGGTCAGTATGGCCATGTAAAGATTCACTTCTCGCCGTCGGAGGATCCGTCTGCGCCGTATACCTTTGACGAGGCGGTTGTCGGAGGTGCAGTGCCGAAGAACTATTTCCCGGCTGTTGAGAAGGGTATTGCAGAATCGGTACAGTCAGGACCCCTTGCCGCTTATCCGGTAGTCGGTGTTCACGCAACGCTGTACGACGGCTCCTATCATCCTGTGGACTCTTCGGAAATGGCATTCAAGACCGCGGCCAAGCAGGCCTTCAAGAAGGGCTTTATGGAGGCGGGCCCGGTTCTTCTCGAGCCCATCGTCAGTCTGAAGGTTATCGTTCCGGATACGTATACCGGCGATATCATGGGTGACCTTAACAAGAGACGGGCTTCCATTCTCGGCATGACACCGGCTCCCGGCTCGAAGCAGATCATCGAGGCGGATGT
>CAVFRZ010000345.1:0-2275 GCA_963624875.1 Anaerovibrio sp. | reverse complement strand
TCGCCAAACACCTGCATGAGACAGGACGCGTCTACGATACGGATTTGGAGGAAATCCTCGGATACCAGAAAGAAATCTATAAGGGACAGAATGAGCTGTTGACGAGGCTGTCAAAGCTTCAGTGACGGAGCTTCTGTCCGGTGGGTGGCAGAGAGATATACTTTGCCACCCGATATATACCGACTCGACATCATTGAGCCTGTCGCGGCGAAAAAGTAAAATGAAATCAGAAAGAAACGAGGAGGTTTCGCTTATGAAGATATTACTCAGAATCCTGCTTGCACCGGTTTTTGCACTGCTGACCATACTCATCTGGATCGCTACAAAGATTGTGGAGATATCCGCTGTTGTACTGAATTTCATTGCCATCGGAACCGCACTGGGTGCGATTTGTATCATCATCGACGGCAGAACCGCAAGCGGCGTTGCCGGACTGGTTGCTGCTTTCTTCTTAACGCCCTTTGGCTTGCCGCTCCTTGCGATGCTGATTCTGGAAGGTGTGAAGAGCATTAAGTGTCGGATGCAAGAATTCGTGTATGGCTGAAATTGTGCTAAAGTCGGACACAAATCACTTCGTCCCAATTTGGGACGAAGTTAATATCTCTCAAGCTCTTGCTGATAAAAACAGCAGGAGCTTTTATTTTGCGTTGAAGGAGGCGAACCTCAGTGGCAACAACCCGCATCATCCCTATGCATCTGAATAAAGGAAAATCTATCAAGCAATGTCTGTCGGAACGCATCGACTACGGCAAGAATCCGGACAAGACAGAAAACGGCACATTTATCAGTTCCTACGCCTGCGACCAGGATACCGCCGATGTGGATTTCGCTCTATCCAAGCGGGAGTATTTTCAGCTGACCGGACGAAAACAGGATAGTGATGTGATTGCCTATCAGGTGCGTCAGTCCTTCAAGCCCGGAGAGATCACACCGGAAGAAGCGAACCGCATCGGCTATGAATTTGCCGAGCGTTTTCTGAAAGGCAATCATGCCTTCATCGTCTGCACCCACACGGACAAGCATCACATCCATAACCACATCTATTGGAATTCCACCACGCTGGACTGTACCCGTAAGTTCCGGAATTTCTGGGGCAGCACATTAGCAGTTCGCAGGCTCAGTGACCTGATCTGCGTTCAGCATCGAATGTCGGTAATTGAAAATCCGCAGCCTCACGGCATGAGCTACAATCGCTGGCAGGGCGATATTGAAAAGCTCTCCAATCGTGACCGCCTCTGCTTTGACATTGACGAGGCACTGGCGAAAAAACCGCATGACTTCGATGGCTTCCTTTCCCTCATGGAGCAGGCCGGATATACCATCACCCACGGCAAGAATATCACATTCAGTCATACACGGCAGAAGCGCAATATCCGTATGCGCTCTCTGCCGGAGGAATATCAGAAAGACGCAATCATTGCCGTTCTGTCTGGCAGGAAGATTCATAATCCGCGCAAACACCGCAGTCCGCTGGCAGTACAAAAAGCGCAGTTTGTCAGTAATCTGGAGGCAAAGCAAAATCAGGGACGCGGGCATTACTACGACCTGGCCATTCAGAACCAGATCACAAAACAGCAGGCCAAGGCACTTCTGTATTATCAGCAGCACGGCTTCTCCAGCATCGACGACTTTGACGCATTTTCTGATTCTGTGGCAGATGCGAAAAAGCGCAGAGATGAGCTTTCTACAAAGATCATTTCCGCCGAAAAGCGCATAAACGAGATTGCTGTTCTCCAGAAGCACATCACCAATTACCTGAAAACCAAGGATGTCTATGCCGGTTATCGGAAGTCTGGTTACTCCAAGAAATATTTTGAGGAGCATGAGGATGAGATCAAGCTGTGCAAAGCTTCAAAAAAGGCTTTTGACGAGCTGCTTCCATCCGACACTTCTGCAAAAACAGCCGACAGCCACAAGAAGAAACTTCCGTCACTCAAGGAGCTGCGGGCAGAGTATGCAAAGCTGCTTTCCGAGAAAAAGACGGCATATGCGGAATACTACAAGGTCAAAGACGAGTATCGCGAGCTGCTGACATATCAGGCCAATCTGTCCGGTTTGTTCGGCATTGAAAATGCGAAAACCGAGCCGCAGAAGGAGCGCCAGCAGGAAGAAAAATAAGCGCCGACAGGCGCGCCGCCGAAGATGAAATCTTCGATCAATGGGGCTTGGGGAAATCTCCCCAACAAGCAGAAACAGAAAATCCGCCTACGGGCGGCATTTTTTGTTTTGAGCCTTTCCTGATCAGGAAGGCATTGCTTGCAAAAGAGAGAAAATA
>CAVFRZ010000344.1:0-2332 GCA_963624875.1 Anaerovibrio sp. | reverse complement strand
CTGACGAAGTCAGCGTAGCGTCCCCAGATCGGACACCTCCGCCAGGACCCGTCGCCTAGATGGCGTCTGTACAGCAGAGGATGTCCGGATCAGGACTTGACAGAGGTCACAGCGGATGCTATCCTTGCATACGGAGATCGCGAGAAGATCTTTTTTTTGTGCGCAAATGCTGTGCATGTGCGCCGCAGCCGGGAGGCGGATACCTGCGAGAGGATCAGCCGATTACCGGAGTATAGTTCATCATTTGGAGGTAAAAACTATGCGTACTAGAATCACCCTGGCCTGCACCGAGTGCAAGCGCCGCAACTATAACACGACCAAGGATAAGAAGACACATCCTGATCGTATGGAGATCAAGAAGTACTGCAGATTCTGCAGACAGCATACCCTGCACAAGGAGACGAAGTAATTCGCCGGTTCTTTGGAGGATCTATGGGAAACGAGAAGTCAAAAGCCAAAGAGTCCAAGGCAGCGACCTTTTTTAAGGGCGTCAAGGCTGAATTCCGTAAGATCATTTGGCCGGACCGCGATACCATGTTCAAGCAGCTGGTGGCCGTTTTGGTCGTCACTGTTATTCTGGGAGCTGTGATCGCATTGCTTGATTTTGGATTCCAGAATCTGATTGATTTCCTGACAAGTCTTTCTATTGGTGGCTGAGCAAGTTGCCATAGTGAGGAAACGGGCGTTGGAACGGTATACGGAAGATGCCCTTGGTAACAGGACGGAATAGATCAGAAGAGGTAGATCGATGGCAGATAAGAATATTGCAAAAGTTCGTGTCAAAGCCGGCGTTCTTCCGCAGGTGCGGCAGATTCGCCGTCCGGATTTCACCGCAAAAGCGGCGGATATCGAGAAGGCGGAGGCAGAGCGCGTATTAAATCAGGGCGATGGTGTTTCGGACGAGGCTGAGGCAGCTGCTGTAGCCCAGTCACTTGCAGCACAGGAAGAGGCTGGCCAGGACGGCGATCAGCTCGATGAGAGCGCGATCAGTGATGTCGCGAAGTGGTATGTGGCGCACACCTATTCCGGCTATGAGAATAAGGTCAGAGAGGGACTGGTGAAGACGGTGGAGAATCGCCACCTGGAGAATCAGATCTTTGATGTTATCATTCCGGTACAGGATGTGTATGAGCTCAAGAACGGCGCAAAGAAGCTGACGCAGCGGAAGCTCTTCCCCAGCTATGTTCTGGTCAACATGATCATGAACGATGAGACCTGGTACGTGGTTCGCAACACCAGAGGAGTTACGGGATTTGTCGGACCGGGATCCAAGCCGGTGCCGCTGTCGGAAGCGGAGATGAAAAATCTGGGCATCCATACAGCGGATACCAAGGTTGACTTCGCCGAGGGCGACAGCGTGGCAGTTATTGCCGGTGTCTGGAAAGATACTCTGGGCGTCGTTTCCAAACTTGATTACAGCAAGCAGATTGCAACCATCAGCGTGGAACTCTTCGGAAGAGAGACACCGGTCGAGATCAGCTTTGCTGAGCTTCGCAAGACCAATTGATCTTGCCTGATTCGGACAATACAGGTCACATATTCGCCTGTTTGTTGCCGCGTGGCTGACAATTGCGGCGATTGCCGGAATCATCCGGTAAAGGAGCGTGCGGGAGCAGGAGCCACCTGCGATGACCGCAAAGGAGGAATTTTATATGGCTAAGAAAGTAGAAGGTTACATCAAATTACAGATCCAGGCCGGCAAAGCAACCCCTGCACCGCCCGTTGGACCTGCACTGGGACAGCACGGTGTTAACATCGTAGAGTTCACCAAGCAGTTCAATGCAAAGACTGCAGATATGGGTGATACGATTGTCCCTGTTATCATCACGGTTTACGCTGACAGATCTTTCAGCTTCATCACAAAGACCCCTCCGGCAGCTGTTCTGCTCAAGAAGGCAGCTGGCATCCAGAAGGCATCCGGTGAGCCGAACAAGAACAAGGTTGCGTCTGTTACCAAGGCACAGGTTGAGGAAATTGCCAAGACCAAGATGCCTGATCTGAATGCCGCTTCCCTCGAGGCAGCAGCAAGCATGATCGCAGGAACTGCTCGCAGCATGGGCATCACCGTTACAGACTAAGGATCGGAATTGGAGGTTAAATCATGAAGCACGGAAAGAAGTATGTTGAGGCCGCTAAGCTGATCGACAAGTCTAAGGTTTACGAGGCTCCGGAGGCTGTTGCACTGGTAAAGAAGAGCGCATCCGCTAAGTTTGATGAGACAATCGAGCTGCACATCCGTACAGGTTGCGATTCCCGTCATGCTGATCAGCAGATCCGCGGTGCTGTTGTCCTTCCTGCAGGAACCGGCAAGACGGTTCGCGTTCTCGTATTC
>CAVFRZ010000343.1:0-2359 GCA_963624875.1 Anaerovibrio sp. | reverse complement strand
GCTTAAGATCGTTCCGATGAAGGAGGAAATGATGCCGATGCCGAGTGCTCTGGCGGATTTACCGGCCTTTGCCATCGGATACCCGTCAAAGCAGGTTGCAACCGATGAAGGTGTTCCGGGTACGCCGATGAGAATGGCCGAGATCAAACCGCCGGAAATGCCGCCCACATAGATGGCACCCAGAAAGAGAATGCCGGTAATGTCCGTCATGGTGAAGGACACCGGCAGCATCAGCGCAATGCCCGTCGTCGCGCTTAAGCCCGGCACGGCGCCGAAGATGACACCGAGAATGACGCCGCCGATAATCAGGAGCAGATTGGACGGCGTGAACATGTTGACCAATACAGTTGTTAGCATCTCTGCCTCCTTTTTAAAACAGAATTCCTGTCGGAAGGAAAACGAGAATGATGTTCTGGAACACCACATACAGAACTGCCGTAAGAAGAACGGCAAAAAGAAGCGTCTTCCAGACAGAGAACTTCCGATCCTCCTTCATGGCATAAACCAGAAGGAATGAGAACACAGGAGTGGTGACGATATAACCTACAAATGTCATCGCAAGGAGGTATCCTGCGATCAATGCAAATACCACGAGGATTCTCTTCCATCCCTCAAGAGTAAACACAACATCGTCCTTCGGTCCCTCTGTCAGCATCTTCCCGATGGCACAGACGATAAGCCCTGCGCCCGCCAGATACGGAAAGGCTCTCGGACCAATGTCACGTTCCGAAAGCGTATATACAGATTTCAGCTGGCTGGTCATGATCATAAAGATAATGGCAAAGAGAATGACGCAGATGCTGTAGATTTGGTTCTTATGCAATTTCATTTTCTTCAAGCACTCCTTTCCCGGTTGCACATCGGAGAATTCATCTGTCTGAAATCCTCCGATGTGCTTCTGCGCGTTTCATGAGAAGTGAAGACCAAAATCATGTGCCTTCCGTCAGCCTCATCACAATCTTCCTTCTGCAAGAATGCCAAGCTGCTCTGCGATGGAATGGTAGCTATCGAACAGTGTCTCCATCTCCGGTGCAATATCTTCATAAGATGAAACAGTAAGCTCCTGTTCCTGATTCATATCCTTGAGCTGCTGCTGCACATTCGGATCGTTGAACACCTCCGTAAAGGTCTCGCTGATGGTCTCACACAGCGCATCATCCATCTTCGGTCCGAAGAGGAAGTTGCAGTTCTCAACATCAATGTCTTCATAGCCCAGATCCTTGAGCGACGGAATGTCCTGCAGCGCTTCCGGTGTATTCTCCGGATCCACTGTGTACAGGGAGCAAAGAACCTTGAATTTATCCGCCTCCACATACTCGAGTGCCGCAGCACCATTGATGGTGGTAGCCTCAATGTTGTTGCCAAGGATTGCTGTGATGCGGTCCGCATCCGAGCCTGCCTCCACGTAATTCCAGGAAATGCCAAGCTTTTCTGCACAGCTCTGTGCGTAATAATGAGATGCAGAGCCCAGCTGCATGCCCAGAATCAATTGTCCCGGGTTCTCCGTGCAGTAGCTGACAAGATCGTCCAGTGACTCAAACTGTGAATTGTTCGGAACCACCAGATACTGAGAGGTAAGTGCTGTTGTGACTGCCATCGTGCTGAAATCCTCCAGCGGATTCAGTTCATGTGTCCCTGCAAAATAGCTTGTAAACCAGGAAGGTGTAACCCATCCAAGCACACTTCCGTCAGCATCTGCGTTTGCAACGGTGTTATAGCAGACCGCACCACCGCCGTCATTCTGGTTAACAACGACGAAGTTCTTTCCGGTCTTCTCCGTCAGTGCCTGCGCAAAGACACGTGCACACAGATCGGAATTGCCGCCGGCTTTAAACGGAACATAGATCTGAACCGATGATGTAGTAGGCCATTCCGCTGCATCCTCTGTTGATCCCTCTGGAGTCTCAACCGTAGTTGTCTCTGCCGCAGCATTTGATGCTGCAGAATCACTGCCGGAACCGGCAGCACCGCACCCTACCATGGAAAGTGCCAAAAGTGCCGCGATTGCTGTCACAATTTTCTTTTTCATACGTTGTCTCCTCTCAGTGTTTCTAACACCGCTGTCATCGCCCTGCTTTCTGGCCAAAGAACAAATCTCCTTTCGCCGGCTGGACCACTCCACGAAAAAGGCGCCTGCACCATTGAAGATGCAGACGCCTTTGCCTTTTCGTGTACCTCTGTTGAATTGCTGTGATGGTATCATTGTATACAACGCATGTAAATGTGATAGAATTTATATATTTATAAAAATAATTTATAAGGTACCAGAAATGACCAACGACGACTACATTTTCGAAGTATATATGTCAACTTCCTCTTATTTTGCACCTTAAAAGTCCTGGTTTGTGCAACTTGCATA
>CAVFRZ010000342.1:0-2417 GCA_963624875.1 Anaerovibrio sp. | reverse complement strand
GATTTTGATCCGTATTCTCTTTTTTTGCTTGTTCCTCCGGTGATGTGTCGTCCAACTGTCTCAACCGCAAAGGTTCCCAGATAGTGTCTCCGCCATTTCATAGCGTATTATTACTCAGGTCATCGCAGAGAAGAACATCTTGTCTGCTTGTTGCCAATGCAGTAAGTTCGTCCGAAAAGCCCGATGCGCTGAACAGCACATACCAGACTTTACGGTTGTTCCGTTCCCATGCAACGGAAGCGGTCTTTGCCTCCAGATCCCGGAGTACATTGACACCCATCGGCTCCTGCCAGTATTTACACACGCCCAGAATCAGATTCTTTCCCTCCGGGTCAAGAGCCGCAATATCAATTTCCGTCCTGGCATCCCAATACCGTCCCAGCTTTGTGAAGTTGAACGGCCACACATCATTCGCATTCATCTCCCACATCCGCTCTTTGCAGACATCCTCATAAACGAAAGCAATATGATTCGGCACCAGGCTTTTCCTTATCTTGTTCATCACAATACGGCTGTGTCCGCTTTCTATAAAGCTCATATTCGGATAGACGAAAGCAAACCAGAACCGCAGATAATTATCCTTGATCTTGTAAAGCCCTTTCTTGCTTTTCTCCGGATTATCCTCGGTAATGGGGACTTCCCGTTCCAGTATATCCAGATCAATGAGCGTTTTCAGGTATTTCGTCAGACTGGTAGCCTTGATCTCCAGGACGGCAGAGATAGCGGACAATTTGCTGTTTCCTGTGGCAATGGCCTTGATGATGGAGAAATAGCTGCCAACCTCCGTAACTTCCTGCTGAAGTAGAAAATGTGGCTCGTCATACAGATATCCGGATCGGTTCAACACGCATTTCTGGATCGCGCTGTAAATATCCCTGCTTTCAGAACACAGCTCAATATACTTTGGTACGCCACCAGTGACAGCATACATCTCGATCAGCTCCCTGCGGCTCTTGCCGGGGAAAAATTCATGGTAATAGCTGAACGGGATCTGCTTCAAGCGGATCTGCGCCGTCCGTCTGCCATACAAAGGACTGCCATAAGCAAGCGTTTGGGACTCCATCATAGAAATCAGGGAACCGCACAGGATTACCATGACGGATTTGTCCTTTAATATCTCTTCCCAGATCCTCTGGAAGACAGAAGGGAAGGCAGGATTGGCCTTACCCAAATACTGAAACTCATCCAGCACGATTACCGGCTTACTCTCAAATGGCGTATCCATGATGGACTTAAACAGCACATCCCAGCTTTTAATATCGGCACTCCGCAGCAGGTCGCTGTCTATAAACTCGGCGACCTTTTCCTTAAATGCGTTGCGGTTCTGGGTTTCAGCTTCCTCGCTGGCAAGAAAGAACAGGGCGTTTTTATCCTTGATAAACTCGGAAATCAGCGTAGTCTTGCCAACTCTCCGCCGTCCATAGAGGACAACCAATGCACTTCCGTCTCTATTGTATTCGCTTTGCAGGGTTTCCATTTCCTGCTCCCGGTCAACAAACCGTTTCATTTACATCTCCTCGCTTTCCATGACTATATTATACCCCAAATTATTATAATTTCAAGTATAATCTTTTTGCTGCATATTCCAAAGTTGTATCTGCATATATTTATGCGAAATTTATGCAGATAGTTTGGGCAGTCGCTTGCCTTTCTGCATATTGTATGCAAAATTCTCCCCGATGTCAGCCCCACGACTATCGAAGCTGTCCTCGGCGCAATGGTCAAGACTGGCTCAATAAAGCGAATCGGCGCAGGGCGGACGACACGGTATATTAAGGCATAAGAGATGGTTTATGAGCAGGCAAGAAAGCCAACATTTTGTTCCAGAGGCAAGGCGCCTATTATCATTAGGAGGATATCTTCAAAAAATTAGCCGAGAGGTTTTCACGATGAAAACCTCTCGGCATGCAGGACATGAATCAGCTTCTGTCTCCGATCACAGTTCGGAGTACGTGGTGTAGTCAAAAACTTCATAGCGATTGGAGTGGGATTCCCAGATGCCGTTATAGGTGGCTTCATCAATTGGCGAGTCGTTGGAGACATCCCAGTCCTCGTCATCAGCCATATACCAAGGAGCGTCCGGATTGGCGTTACCGTCGTAAATGATCGCCTGCATCAGGGAAAGAGAACCGTTGGAGAGGGTGTAATAATAGCAGCCCTGGATGAATGCGCTGTAGGATGCTTCGTAGCTGACAAACCACATGTCAGCCTCATCGTAGTCGAGATAA
Source organism: Anaerovibrio sp. (assembly GCA_963624875.1). GTDB lineage: Bacteria > Bacillota > Clostridia > Lachnospirales > Lachnospiraceae > CAG-791. The sequence continues at coordinate 189 of CAVFRZ010000342.1, read as the reverse complement.
TAGCGGGCTCGGGAGTGGCTCTGTGCGAGCATCTTAGGCGTACCATCTGCGTCGGTTGTCCAGATTTCGAAGATGGCAGGGTCGTTATCGGAATTGTAGATGGCGCCGATGACAAGCTCCGGCTTGCCGTCAAAATCCAGATCAGGGAACGCAACACCGACATTCTCCATCGGATTGCCTTCGTAAAAG
>CAVFRZ010000341.1:0-2611 GCA_963624875.1 Anaerovibrio sp. | reverse complement strand
CAGCGTGATGCGCTCAGAGCAGAAAATCAGGAACTCAGAAAGAAGCTGACGGAACTAAATCTTGATCCGGAGATGATTCACAGCATTCAGCATTGCGTAGATATCGCGCTGAAGCATAAGGGCGAGATTCCGGAAGAAAAAACCAGCGTGCTGACGATGCTCCACACGCAGGATACTTCTGTTTCTCATCAAAAGAGCCGCACAAGGGACGAACCAACGATCTAACTCTTGAACTAAGACATCCGATACAAGACACCGCTATCAAATGATGGCAGAAAGCGAGATGAAAATGGAAAATGCGTAGATAGCTGATTGGCTGGAAAGGAACGCCTCATTGGAAAACTACAGAAATGAACTGATGCAGGATCAAAACTTTATTCGTTGCTCCGTCCTGATCGCGGAGCTGCTCTTAAAATACAAGACAAAAGAAATTGAAATCGCAGAGGCCTCCGGGGAAACGAAAGGTTCCCCGGGACCGGCCGTTACATACGGACACTTGATATCCGATGTATCATCGCATATAATATATAAAGGCAGTGAATTACTACTGACAAAGAGAACGAACACAAAATTCACTGCGGATATTCACGGAAAGGGGGATTTCGTTTATGGAGAACGCCTATATCTACACGCGCGTTTCTACGCTTATACAGGTGGACGGATTCTCACTGGATGCACAGGAAGAAGAAATCAGAGCCTTTGCCAGGCAGCGTGATATCAACATCGTGGGCAAATATTCCGATGAAGGAAAATCCGGAAAAAACGCAGAGCACAGACCTGCCTTCAACGAGATGATGGCAGATATTCGGAGCAAGAAGGACAATATAAAATATGTCCTTGTTTTCAAGCTTTCCCGTTTTGCTCGAAATACCAGTGATACCGCCAAGTATCTTCAGGAGCTTGCAAGCTACGGCGTTGGGCTTTTGGGCGTAAAAGACGGCATCGACACTTCTACTGTAACAGGCAAAATGATTGCCAACATTATGGGCGCGGTTGCAGAGGTTGAGCTTGAAAATATCCACGAGCAGACGCTTGCAGGCAGACAGCAAAAGGCACGCAGTGGGCTTTGGAACGGTGCGCAGGCTCCATTTGGGTATGCTCTGGAGAATAAAAAGCTCGTAATTGAGCCGTCAGAGGCAGAGGTCGTTAAGGAGATATTCCGGCTTTATACGGAGGAAGGTCAAAGCCTTCAATATATAACCAAAAAGCTGAACGATGAGAATGTAACGAGAGTGCAGCGCGGCAATACAAAATTTTCCGGCTTCACCGACAGAACCGTCAGAGGAATTTTGAAAAATCCTGTGTATGTAGGAAAAATCGCTTACGGCCGTCGGCATACGGTAAAGGTTGAGGGAACGAACAACGAAACCAAGGTTGTAAAGCAGGAGGACGAGAGTAAGATCATTTTGGTCAACGGCTTGCATGATGCAATCATATCGGAGGAAGCCTTTGAAAAAGCGCAGAATCTGCTTTCCAAGCGTGCCGCACATAGGAAAACGCGCAGTGACAGCACCAATGTCTATCCGCTTACCGGTCTGATCAAATGCCCGGATTGCGGAAAAAATCTCTTTGGTTATACAGCACCGGCAAGGCCGAGAAAGAACGGAAAAGAAGGCTTTTATCCCCGTTATATTTCTTACCGATGCATTTCCGGCAGAGATCGCAATGGTATTTCCTGCTCTCTGGCGAACAAGTATTATAGCGGAACAAAGCTGGAAAAAGAGGTTCGGGATGTCATCTCTGCCATGGTTACAATCCCTGAATTTGCTACGCTGATTTCAAGCAAGATTGACCGTGAGACGGATATGGAGCTGCTCAAAAAGAAGCGAGATAGCATTCAGGCCGAGCACAATAAATACGGAAACAATCTCGTGCAGACAGAGAAGCGGCTTGCGGAGCTGGACGCAGACGACAAGCACTATGAGAAGCGGGTTGATAGCCTGAATCGCGTGCTGGATGATATCTACGAAAAACTGGATGATGCACAGTCACGACTGGATGAAGTCAATGAGGAAATTGCCATGGTTCAGCAATCAACCATGACAAAGGAAGCCATTTTTGAGATGCTGGAGGGCTTTTCCAAGTATTACGATGTCATGGAGCCGGAGGACAAGAAATCACTTTTGCGAGCCATGATTTCTTCCATCGAAATCTATAATACTCCAAAAGGGAAACGCGCTGACGGTCATCTAATTAAAACAATCCACTTTACATTCCCTGTAACCTATGATGGAGAAAGTGGAGTTTTATTTGTCAGCAGTACAGGCGGAGAAGTTGAGACGGTAGTTTTACTGCAAAAACGGAAATAGCAGAAATCCTTGAATTTACGCACTTTTTCGAGTATTGCCAGTACGGAGAGACCTCCTGGTCGCACCGTGGAAGGAGCTCAAAAAGGTATCTTCGGGTAATCGTCGCGGTCGAACTGGTGACTGCAGACACAAAAAAAGAGCCTACATTGTGACGGTAGGTGCAAAACCGAAGCCATCCGATCAAACAGAATAGAAATCGTCGAAGGACGCTTAACTTACAGCTCGGATATTGTGATAGGATGAATTCATCCTAGTAGAACGAATAATAATTAACTAGCTATATTTTGCGATGCTTCTTCAGG
>CAVFRZ010000340.1:0-2674 GCA_963624875.1 Anaerovibrio sp. | reverse complement strand
CAGCCACATCGAGGTTTTCCGAAGGAAAATCGAGATGGGTGCTAAACAATTACAACTGTTTTAGTTGTTGATCAGCATCTCAGACTCATTGTTCCAGCTGTAGAGCTTGCGGATCTCTGCGCCGACCTTCTCGGACGGGTGAGCAACTGCCTTCTTTCTCATTGCCTGGAAGTGGATCTTGCCGTTCTTCATATCCTGAATGAACTCAGATGCGAAGGTGCCGTCCTGAATGTCGGAAAGGACCTTCTTCATAGCCTGCTTCACTTCAGGAGTAACGATCTTCGGTCCGGTTACATAATCGCCGTACTCAGCCGTGTTGGAAATGGAGTAGCGCATGCCGGCAAATCCGGACTGGTAGATCAGATCAACGATGAGCTTCATCTCGTGGATGCACTCAAAGTACGCATTGCGGGGATCATAGCCAGCCTCGCAAAGGGTCTCGAAGCCTGCCTGCATCAGAGCGCATACGCCGCCGCACAGAACAGCCTGCTCGCCGAAGAGGTCAGTCTCGGTCTCAGTCTTAAAGGTAGTCTCCAGGATACCTGCACGAGCTCCGCCGATGGCTGCGCCGTATGCAAGAGCCTTGTCCAGAGCCTTTCCGGTAGCATCCTGCTCTACTGCAACCAGCATCGGAGTTCCCTTACCTGCCTCATACTCGGAGCGAACGGTATGTCCGGGAGCCTTGGGAGCGATCATGGTAACATCGACATCTGCCGGCGGAACGATGAGCTTGTAGTTGATGTTGAAGCCGTGAGCGAACATCAGCATATCGCCGGCCTTGAGGTTCGGCTCTACGTCCTTCTTGTACATATCAGCCTGCAGCTCGTCATTGATCAGGATCATGATGACATCAGACTGCTTTACAGCCTCAGCGGTAGGAAGGACCTTGAGTCCCTGTGCCTCTGCCTTTGCCTTGGACTTGGAGCCCTCATACAGACCAACCACTACATCACATCCGGAATCCTTCAGATTCAGTGCATGAGCATGACCCTGGGAGCCATAACCGATAACACAGATCTTCTTGCCCTCGAGAAGAGAGAGATTACAATCTTCCTGATAAAAAATTCTTGCCTCTGCCATTTCTGCATCCTCCTACTGTAATGCATTAAAAATAACGATTCTGCCATCCCATCCGAGGCCTTACCGATACATCGCTTGCAAAATCGAGGTACCTGGCTTCTGACGGCGGCTTTATCTTCATCGGATCGGTCTTCTGATTCATAGACCGTTCGAGTGGATAACTATTCCTTCTCCTTGCCCCAGTACTCTTCCGCTTCCTTACTAAGGACGATATTCCCGTTCTCATCCAGGAACAGCACCTTGTCCGCGCCTCTTGTAAGGCCCGCGATGCCGGTCCGTGCCAGCTCCAGGATTTCATACCCTGCAAGAAGCTCCAGGAAGGCGTCTACCTTGCCCTGGTTGCCGGTAATCTCAACGATCAGGGAATCCGGTGCAACATCAACGATCTTCCCGCGAAAGATATTGGTAAACGCAATGACATTCTCCCGCTTGGCATCATCGACGCGAACCTTCACCAGTGCCAGCTCGCGATATACCGAATCCTCCGGAGCCAGCTCATGAATGACACGAACATCAACGAGCTTGCGGACCTGCTTCTCGATCTGGTCGAGAATGTCATCATCGCCGGACGCGACAATGGTGATCCGTGTATATCTAGGATCCGCCGTAACACCGGCCGTGATGGATTCAATGTTGTATCCGCGCCGGGAGAATAACCCCGATATCCGCGAAAGCACGCCGGAGGTATTGTCCACCAGCAGCTGGAATGCCTTTTTATGCAATGTTTCCTGCATGATTCCCTCCATTCCTGCAATCGATTCCAACCATCACCGTGGTTATGATACAGTAAACATTATAGTTTCTATATCATTTTCCTATCGCTTCCGGAAATTGAAACCGATTATAGTCTCCGCATTCTTAAAAAGCAACACGGAAAGTCGCCAACTACAAAACAAGTATAGCCATATCTTTTTCGAATACTTCTTACATCCGTCCGCTCCTTCGACCGAATCAGAAGGTCTTCCGGTTGCGGATCGATATCCTTCACTATGACACCTCGCTGCACTTAGGCACAGCCAATGTTCCCGTTCTGGTAATTTCCACAATGGAAATGGACCGGAAGGTCTCCAGGAACATCCGGACCCTCTCCGGCGTATCACAGATCTGAATGGTCATCAGGTTCTTCGACATATCAATGATCTGTGCTCCCATAATAGAGCAGTTTTCCATAATATCCCTGCGATTGTCCCGATTGTATTTAACCTTCAGCAGCATCAGCTCGCGGCTGACTGCGTCATGCTCATCAAAGGTATTCACCTTAATGACATCGAGCTTTTTGTTCAGCTGCTTCTCCACCTGCTCCAGCGTTTTCTCTTCCCCACTGGAAACAATAATCATGTGTGAAACCGACGGGTCATCCGTCTCTCCAACCGCCAGCGAATCAATATTAAAGCATCTTCTCCAGAACAGGCCGGCCACCTTACACAGAACGCCCGCCCGGTTCTCTACCAACACCGAATAAATACGTTTCATTCATTCCATCCTATGATATTCCGGTCAAAAGGTCTCTTACCCCATGATGCCCGGATTGCTATGCCAGCTGCTCCGGTGCCACATCCACCTCCATCAGGACCGATGCACTGTCAGTAAGGAA
>CAVFRZ010000339.1:0-3078 GCA_963624875.1 Anaerovibrio sp. | reverse complement strand
GTCCGGGGTTGTCGGAGTGTCCGGGGTTGTCGGAGTGTCCGGGGTTGTCGATGTAACCTTATAGGATACGGTAGGCTTTTTGAAATCTTCCGAATCACCTTTGTTGCCATTGGAGTCAACCGGGTTCAACGTAGCCTTATTATTTGTGTATAAGCTATGTTTGTCCGAACCGTCATTATTTGCTCCGTACCTATCATAAACCCCATAGGTGCCCGGCGTAGTCTTCGGGTTGACGAGCTTAACGGTGTAGGTCAGCTTGACCGGCTTATCCTTGGTAACAGGAACGTTGATATCCCATTGGAACTTCTCTTCGCCATTGTCAGCCGGGTAGTACGTCAGTTCAAACTCATACTTGCCATTATCCAGCTTATCGCCGAAGCCGTAGTGCCGATCTTCTAACTTGGTAACCGCTTTTGTTTCGCCGCCAACAGTCAGGACGAGGTTTTCAGCCTTATCGACAAAATCAAGGTTGTAGTCACCCTCCACATAGCCCATGTAGTCCACTACCGTAGAGCCTGCATCCAAAAGGTAAGTGAGTTGGTCTTTTACATCCGAAAAGATTTTGGCTTGCTGGTCTTTATACTCCTCGCTTTGGCTGTCATAACGCGTAATATACTTATTGTCCGCCAGCCAGGATTTAAAGGAATCGGTGTATTCCGCATATTTACCACCGTGATAGGGATAATCCACCCAGATTACATGGGATTTCTTGGATGCATCGATGATAGATGTAGCGGCATAGTAGGTCGAGACTTCAAGCGCCGTGTAATAATTGTCATCATGAAGGACAGTATCCCAGTCAGCAGCTTTAGCAGCAGCACCCTCTGCCTTAGACTCCTTCTGGGTCATCGCATACTTGCTGAAATCAGAATACGTTTTACCAGCATTCCAAACAGCATCAAACTCACGCAATTCCTTGGTTTTGGGGCTCATGTAACGCTGGTAGAAGTCCTCATTAGCGTTCCAGAAGATTTTGCCGTTCGGAACGTACGTCTGGAACAGAGCCTCCCCATCATCATTCACCCACATACGGGCACCGCCGTCGGTAAGGAGAATCAAGTATTTATCGTCGACTGCTACATCTTTATCCTCATCCAGCATTTTCTGTCCGGCTTTTACACCAGCCTGCAGGTTACTGCCGCTGCGTTCAGGTATGTTATTATATTCTTGGTCTGTAAGAGGTGTTGTGAGCTGCCTTACAGATTCCGTGGTAAGGGTTTCAAGGCCTTCGTTAAATAAGATAGGTTTACTTCCGCCGAAAATCACCACCCCGGCCTTGACATTCAGATTTTGGAATTTGGTCAGATCGTTCAGCAACTGTGCAGCACAGTCGGCAAGATCCGAAGCATCCGTGCTTGTAGAACCATCCAGAACGAATACTACGTCCAAATCGCCCTTATAGTCCCCTGCAGGCAGAGACAGGGTAACGCGGGACTCAAAATTCGCATCCAGATTCGTAGCCTCTTTGGATTTTGAAATATCCCACTTAGCCGGGTCCGGTTTCTCGGCAGTTTCCTCCGAAGTTGTTTCTTCAACCTTTTCTGTAGTTGAATCTTTTGGCTCAATTGAACCATCTACACCATTCGCAACCTTTGCCTTCTCAACGTTGTCATCTGCGTCTTCAGCAAGATTTACGGGATCAGCGACCGTCGACTGTGTGACGCCCTCCGTCGACAGATTTGTTGTCTCACTTTCGCTACCTTCTTTCCCCTCATTTGCTACGGTGTTTGTTCCTTCCAGCGTCTCCGGAAGCGAAAGCTGGTCTTTACTCGTCCCGGATTCCACCTCGTACTGCGGCGTCGTCTTGAGCTCAATCTCTCCATCCTCAGCCGCGTATGACGGAATGACGGTGCCAAGAAGCAGTGCCATGACCAGCAGCACACTGCATAGGCTCCTGCCCACTCCCATTTTTCCACTATTTCGCAAGCGCATTTCACACCTCCCTCTTGCTTTCTCACCGACGGTCCTGACGGTCCGATCGGCACTCCCATAAAATAATCTCAAAGTGAAATTCTACTCCTTTTCTGATAAAACGAAAAGAAGGAACAGCAACCTTTCTGTTCCTTCTTACTCATGCGTTTGGCCTGATGCCTCAGTTTCCGACGCCTGTCCCCTTTTCCTTGAACTTCAGACGGGACAGCGCTCTTGCCATGGCCGCCTGCGTCATATGGTACTCGCGCATGCTCTGATGCTGACGCATTCTCTCCTGGGCGCGCTCCAGCGCCTCATGGGCACGACGTACATCCAGCTCCTCCTGGGTCTCGCAGGTCTCCACCAGAACCGTGGCACGGTTATTCGCAAAGACCATGGAGCCAACACCGGCCACCACATTGATCCATGTGCCATCCGGCTTTTTGATGGACAACTCGCCCTGGCTCAAGGCAACCATCGCCTGACAATGGTGTGACAAAAAGGACGTCAATCCGTCCACCGTGTTCACGATCAGGCACTGGGCATAGCCTTCATAGAATATTTTCTCTGCTGCAATGACATGCAGGAAAAACTGATTGGACTCTGCCATACTACTCCTTTCGTTTTTCCTTCTATGCTGGTTACCGTTCGCTCACAAGCCGCTGCAGCAACAGCAATTGAAAGATATCTATCGAATTTCCTTTGCCTTCACCGCCACATCATCAATGGTTCCGCAGTTAAAGAACGCATTCTCCGGATACTGATCTGCCTCTCCTCCCAGAATTGCCTGGAAGCTGTCGATGGTTTTCTCCAGCGGAACGTACTGACCGGGAATTCCGGTGAACTGCTCTGCAACCGAGAACGGCTGGGACAGGAAGTTACGAATCTTTCTGGCGCGGTATACCGTCTGTTTATCCTCATCGGAAAGCTCTTCCATACCAAGGATAGCGATGATATCCTGAAGCTCTTTGTACTTCTGAAGCGTCTGCAGCACAGCCTGTGCAGTCTCGTAGTGCTTCTTGCCGACTACATTTTCCTCCAGAATACGTGAGGATGATTCCAACGGATCCACAGCCGGATAGATACCCTGCTCTACGATCTTACGGGACAGTACCGTTGTGGCATCCAGATGTGCGAACGTTGTCGCCGGTGCCGGGTCTGTTAAGT
>CAVFRZ010000338.1:0-3135 GCA_963624875.1 Anaerovibrio sp. | reverse complement strand
GCCATCAACGGTTCCAACCGAGCCATCAACTGCACCAACCGAGCCATCAACTGCACCAACCGATACTCAGCCAGATACGCCAGCATCAACGGATACCCAGCCAGATACACCAGCATCAACGGATACCCAGCCAGACACGCCAGCTCAGCCAGATACTCCGGCTCAGGACGATGCAGGAGTAGTTCCAGCAGCAGAAGTACCGGCAGCAGAGGAAGAGCCAGCAGAGACACTGGACTGATGAATTGATTGGATTGGCTTGATCAATAGAATGAACGGGATTCATTTTGACAGATCAGGACAGAGAGGAAATAGAGAATGATTTTTGATACTCATGCGCATTACGATGATGATGCATTTGATGAGGATCGCGACACACTGCTGGAGGAGATTTTCTCTTCCGGCATTTGTTGTATAACGGACGTTGGTGCGTCCATGGAATCCTCAAAACGTGCGGTTGAGCTTGCGAAAAAGTGGCCGCAGATTTACGCGGCTGTCGGTGTCCATCCGGACAGTACCGCTGATATGAAGGAAGAGGACATTGAGACGCTTCGTTCTCTTACCAAAGAAAAAAAGGTGGTAGCGATCGGTGAGATTGGACTGGACTATTACTGGGACAATGCACCGAGAGAGATCCAGAAAAAATGGTTCTTAAGACAGCTTGAGCTGGCAAGAGAGGTCGATCAGCCGATCATTATTCACAGCAGAGAAGCGGCAAAGGACACAATGGACATCATGAAAGAGGCAGCAAAGGCTGGAAATTATGGCGTCATTCATTGCTATTCCTACTCTGTAGAGATGGCAAAGGAGTACGTTTCGATGGGCTTTTACCTTGGAATCGGCGGTGTGCTTGCCTTTAAGAATGCGAAAGTGATAAAGGAAGTGGCGGCTGCGATTCCGCTGTCTTCAATTGTACTTGAAACCGACAGCCCGTATTTGGCACCGCCTCCGCACCGCGGAAAACGAAACAATTCCATGTATTTAAAAGAAGTAGTAAAGCAGCTCTCCGAAATCAAGCAGATACCGGAGGAAATGATTATCCAGACTACGCTTGAGAATGCGAGAAAGCTATATCGATTGGAGGAAAACTGTGGCTGAATTAGGAAATCCGAAAAATACAATAGAAGTACTGCAGAAATATCAGTTCCATTTCGCAAAGAAATTCGGTCAGAACTTTCTGATTGACACGCATGTGCTCGACAAGATTGTGCGCGCAGCCGAGATTACATCGGAGGATTACGTGCTCGAGATCGGACCGGGAATCGGTACGCTGACGCAGTATCTGTGTGAGTCTGCAAAGCATGTTTTTGCCGTTGAGATTGATGATAATTTGATCCCGATTTTGCAGGACACATTATCCGCATATGATAACGTGACCGTCATCCATAATGATGTGTTAAAGCTTGATATCAATAAGCTTGTCGAGGAGCAGTGCGAGGGCAAGCGCATCAAAGTGGTAGCAAACCTTCCATATTATATTACGACACCGATTCTGATGGGCCTGTTTGAAAATCATGTTCCGATGGAGAGCGTGACTGTCATGGTTCAAAAGGAGGTTGCACAGCGTATGCAGGCACTTCCGGGCGGCAAGGATTACGGTGCCCTCTCACTTGCTGTACAGTTTTATGCAGAACCGTATATCGTGGCAAATGTTCCGCCGAACTGCTTTATGCCAAGACCAAATGTCGGCAGTGCAGTCATTCGTCTGACAAGCCATAAGACACCGGTGGCAGTAAAGAATGAGAAGCTGATGTTTGATATCATCCGCGCATCCTTTAACCAGAGAAGAAAAACGCTGGTAAATGGCTTATACAATGTCGGAGGCTTAAATAAGAGCAAGGACGAGCTGGCAGCCGTGCTCGAAAGCATTGGTTTGGCCGCAAATGTGCGCGGCGAGACACTCACGCTTGAGCAGTTTGCAGCGCTCGCTGATGCACTGTCGGAAACGTCGAAATAAAGAGCACGAAACTGGTTCTAAACGATACTTCCCTTCCATATTTATTTATATAGCGTTCATAGCTGTGAGGATATGAATGAGGCAATCCGCCTCACCGCTCAAGCAAACTACGACCGCGACGTGTAAAAAGGGAGGTATCGGTATGGCACAATATCAGCGTTTCCTCTCATATTTATTTGAGTATGAGGGAGATCAGAAAAAAGAAAATTGCGGATTCGCAAAGGTAGAGATTCGGGGAGATGTGCAGCGCATTTTCCTGTCGGTAAAAAACAAGGAGCAGGCAGAAATTTTGCATGTGTTTGGCTTTTACCGTACAGACGGGGGCTGCGGCTGCGTGCCGCTTGGCCGGATGGTTGTAAAAAATGGAAAAGGACAGCTTCAATATGTCAATAATGGAAGCCATCTGGCGGGAAGCGCCATCCGTTTTGAACAGCTGTGCGGACTGGTGGCAGGACGCCAGCAGCCCTTTTCCAATGCATATGCGACCGTCTGGGATGATCAGTATTTCGGATTATCACTATTTGGAAAAGAAACGAATGGAGCCGAAGAAAAACGATCCAAAGAAAATTATTCCGAGGAAAATCATTCCGAAGAAAATCAGACCCAAGTGGATCAGACCCAAGTAGATCAGACCGAAGAAAATCCGCCAGGAGCGAGTCTGCCCGAAGACGATTTGTCCGAGGCATCGAATTCCAGCGAAGATCTTCAGACAATGGAGGTAACCGATCAGGAAATTGTCGAGAAAACGATAAAAAGTGCATCGAAAAAGCTTGAACCGAAAAAGTCCGGTAGTGCCGATGGCATTTGGGAGCAGTTAAGTGCGGTCTATCCGCATATCGAGACACTTCCGGGCGATACTGTAGTTTGTCTGAAGGCCATGCCAGCGGATATCGGTCGTCTTCCCCGTCAGAATTGGATGCTAAGCAGCAATGGCTTTTTGATGTATAGTTTTGTGAAGTATCGCTACATCGTATTTGCCAGAGTGACGGACGGACGCTACGAGCTGTGGGTGCCGGGCAACTATGAAAAGAGCGAGGAGCTGATGGCGCAGATGTTTGGCTTTTATCGGTTTCGCTCGGTAAAGTCGCAGAAGGCAGGAAATGGTGATTTTGGCTACTGGTGTGTGCCGCTTGCATTTCCGTCGGAAGCAGAAGGGGCAAGAGAGACAGCCTCCAGCATGT
>CAVFRZ010000337.1:0-3328 GCA_963624875.1 Anaerovibrio sp. | reverse complement strand
CTGAAGATTTGATGGGGAGTGGGGGATTTTCTCGCAATTTCCAAGGCAAGCGAATGACAAAACTTCAAAATCGAAGTGCAATAAAAGCACAAAGGAGAACACATCATGTCTCGATATGTGCTGTATAACAACGACGAGTCCGTTGCAGAATTCGAGTATTGTCAAGGCTTCATCCGCACATATCAGCCTGTCTGCCCGGAATTGCTTCCCAAACAAATCCGCAGCACATCACCGGAAGGATTTACCGCATGGATTCGTGAGCGCACCATTGACCTGAATTCCATTCAACATCGAAACCTTGTCTACCATCTGCTGGGTTCTCGAGACAAAGTACGCCTTGCCCTTTTAACCAATATGTTCAGCATTTCCGACACCTTCACATGCTTTGAAGAAGGGACTTTTTCTCCGAGGAGCAGCCTCATTGACATAGAAGCACAAGAGCTTGTCAGCAACTACATTTTCTTGTCTGGCGATACATCGCTCCCCAAAACAACCTTTGCGTCTCCTAACATCTCAACAGACGGCAGCTTTACAAAAACATGGAAGCATGAAAATGGCGAGTGGTGGCTGTATAAACTGCAATCCGAAGAAGCGACTCGAAGCGAAGTGGAAATCAGCCGAATCCTTCGGGCGTGCGGTTGGGACGCGGCTGTCTACGAATATGACAGGGCTTCTCGTAGCCGTGTAAAAAGTATGAATTTTGTCGGCGAATGTGAATTCTTTGAACCCTACGATTCCTTTCGTTATGCTTTTCCTGATATTAGCGGTGATGATGCAATTATCATGAAAAACATTTCATCCTTGGGAGAATCTTTTCGTCAATCCTGGAAGCGAATCCTGATTGCCGATGCTCTTTTCCTGAACGCTGACCGTCATATGCGGAATTTTGGTGTGATTCGTTCGTCAAAAACAGGAGAAGTTCTTCGACTTGCCCCGAATTTTGATAACAATCAAGCCTATCACGGCAATCCGGGAGACAGGTATTCCCCTGCCATGCTGCAATGCTATTGGCAGACAGCGGACGAGGAAGACCAAATCAATCTAAAAACCCTGCTTGAAGCTTGCAAAGAAAACGAATATCTTGCAGAAGCCTATCAGGCGGGCGTTCAAATCCTTCGTTCATAATCACGAACAAAACATACGGTGCGTCGCCCGCATGTCCCCCAATACTGGATACCTGGTATGAGGGACATGTCAGATAAAAAGGGCATTTTTGTTCCATGCCATCTTTCAAAGCCCCAATATCGTCAGAGACGCAACAGAGAAAAACATCCAACCAAAAGAAAGCTTCCGTTTTTGCTGAACTCCTCGTTCGATACGCACTTTGGCAAAAGCGGAAGCTATTTTCGTGCTCCCAGCAGGAGTCGAACCCACGGCCTGCTGCTTAGGAGTGAGAACAGGCATTCACCTCCGCTTGCCTTACAGATCCTTCTAACACCGAGTTTTCTTTGATTGCTAACGATTGAGGGTGTTCCCGCTGCCCAGTGAATCCGCATGCTGAATCCGTTTATTCTTCCTGTACAGGGAGGGGGACACGCCGATGTATTTCTGGAAAACACGATTGAACTGGGAGAAGCTGTTGAAGCCGCACAGGGCAGAGATTTCGGTGATGGGCATATCCGAGTTGATGAGCAGCGCCTGCACATTGCGGACTCTGGTCATTTGGATGTAATCGGTAACAGAGAAGCCGGTAACATCCTTAAAGCGATGGGAAAGATAGCTGGCACTGATATGATGGGTTTCCGCCAGCATTTCCAGGCTTAAATTTTCGGGATAATGGGCATGGATGCAGCCGGCCACCGTGTAGATTTTCTGCTCCAGGTCGGACAGAATGGTCTCTTTTTTGTAAATGTTGCTGTCCTTGTTTAGGAAGAGCAGAATCAGAAATTCGATAAATTTCTGATGGATAATCAAATTGCGCATGAGATCCACTTTGGTGGAGAGAAAATAAATGTCGTTGATCTTTCCGCAGAGCCGCCGCCGAAGCTCGGAATCAAAGCGGAAGATGGGCACCTGCTGATTGAAAATGCTGAGCAGCTGCTCATATTCATTGGATAAGCCAGACACATGGGCAGGGATATTAAACTGGATGATAAGCCGCTTGCAGGGGCGGCCGGTGGGATATTGAGTTTTGTGCAGCCTTGTCGGTGGAATGCCGATGATGTCGAAAGCATGCACCTCGTATGGGATGCCCTCGATGAAGTGGATCATGTTCGGGTAGAGGGGAATGCACAATTCATAAAACGGATGGAAATGTTGAAACTCCATGTTGATGTCCGCGCTGCGCACATCGTAGTCGAAAAAATAGAAGATGGCATCATTGATTTCATTCACGCGGATGGCGTATTGATCTTCATAATACAATAAGTTATTCAGCAGCATAGCTGTTCCCCCTGCCTGATCGTTTCATTGCCGTGTGCATATATATTCATAAACAATGCTATTTAAGCAATGGCATTTGCCATCGTCAGTCCGGAAACGGCTGATCTGCGGATGCATTGCAAAATAAGTGTAGCACACAATTTGAATTTCATCAATATTCCGTGCATGAAATCATGCGCATGACAGAATTGGTGGATAAAAAGACAAATTAGCATGGGCTGCTGCATTGGTGTGAACTACAGACACGGTCAAAAAAGCATGAAATGCAATAAAGTTTTTTACAAAAAGACATGATATGCGTAGCATTTTCATGCGGGATATGTATAATTATAGGTAACGTTTGAGAATGATGATTCTTGAACAACCAATACAATTTTAGGAGGAACGAGAAATGAAGAAGCTCACCGCTCTGCTTTTGGCACTGACATTGCTCCTGACTTCCACAGCCTTTGCAGCAGAGACTTCCGCAACCTATTCCGAAGCACCCTCCATCACCACGGCAGGAACTTACGGCAAGGTAGAGGATCGTTTGCCCACTGCGGAGGACATTTTCGTCTCCACCCAGGATGCTACCGGCGGTGACCTGGCCATCGGCACCTACGGCGGCACCATCAATCTGGTGGGCGGCGGCGGCTCATGGGATCTTTCCCGGCCCATGCTGGAGACCATCATTCGCCGCAGCACCGACGGCAGCTATTACCCCAACGTCATCAAGAGCTATGAGTACAGCGATGACTACACCGTGTGGACCTTCCACCTGCGTGAAGGCATGAAGTGGTCCGACGGTGATGATTTCAACGCTGACGACATCACCTTCTGGTACTATATGTGCCATCTTTCCAATTTCGACACCAAAAAGAGCTGGTCTGCTCTGATTGATAAGGAAACCGAAAACTACGCCAAGCTGACCAAGGTAGACGACTACACCGTCACCTGGACCTTCGAC
>CAVFRZ010000336.1:0-3365 GCA_963624875.1 Anaerovibrio sp. | reverse complement strand
ACACATTCAGGGAACCTGTGACGTAGATTTCCAGTGCCGTTGCGATGTACTGCGCTTCCTTCTCCTCCTGGGTGAGCAGGGCATTATACAAATCCTCCAGCACCGGCATGTTCTCCGGGATGGGATTCTCCAAATACTTTCGGTAGACCATACGTACACAACGGTCGATGATGGTTTTCTCCACCGGCTGCAAGCCTTCCTTGCCGCCGACGATCAGCTCGCACAGCGACAGAATGAAGTCCGACTTGAGGGAGAGCGGATTTTCATCGTCACTGTAATTGAGGTTCAAATCCATTGGGTTAATGTAGTCGTTCGATGTAGGCGAAATCTTGATGACCTGTCCGCCGAGCCGCTCCACCAGTGTGCCGTATTCCGACTCGGGATCGCAGACAATGATATCGTCATCCGTCACGAAGAATACATTAGCTATTTCACGCTTTGCGGCGAAGCTCTTGCCGGAACCCGGCGTACCGAGAATCAGTCCGTTTGGGTTCTTCAAAAGCTTGCGGTCTACCATGATAAGGTTATTGCTCAGCGCATTGATGCCGCAGTACAGAGCGCCGCTTCCGTTCTGAAAGAGCTCCTGTGTCGTGAACGGCACGAAAATGGCAACACTGGAGGTCGTCATACCGCGCTGAATCTCCACCTGATTAAGTCCCAGCGGCAGACTGCTCATCAGTCCCTCTTCCTGTCGGAAATCCAGACAGGTCAGCTGGCAGTTGTATTTCTGCGCGATGGAGCTTGCCTGAAATACATTGTTATCAAGCTGCTGCTTGGTGTCGGCTACATTGAGCACCAGGAAGGTCAGCAGGAACATACGCTCATTTCTGGACTGCAAATCCTGTAAAAGCTTTTTCGCCTCATCGCCGTAGGTGGCAAGGTCGGACGGAATAATTTCCATGTCGTATCCGGAACGCACCGCCTTTTTCTGCTCCTCAATGGTCATCTTCTGAAGATCAGTAATCTTTCGCTTGATGGTTTTAATGGCCTTCACCTGATCTACGGACTGCACATGCATGGTAACAATCAGGCTGCTCTGCATATCTAAGAAATCTGCCAGCATCCGGTCATTCAGCTCCGGAGCCAAAATCTGCAAAAAGCTGATCTTTCCCATCTTTCTGCCCATGGTGAAACTCTTGCCGGTTTTGAAGGAAAAAGAGCTTGGCGCGATAAAATCCTTCACGGACAGCCCCGTAACCGGAAGCCAGCTCCAATCAAAGCGAAATGGCTGTTGCTCATCCATATGGAAGATGCCATGCATCAGCTCAAGTCTTTGCTTACCATTCAGCGCTTCTGCCTGCACGCCCAGGCGTTTGAAGTTATTGAGCACATCTGTTTCGATACGCTCCAGCCTCGGCTTTGCGCTCCGAATCGTCTCCGCGTCGATGCCGAAGGTCAGGTACTTGGTCTTGATAAGACCGTTGTTGCCCTTTGCCAGCTGATCCCGCAGCATCTGGGAATATTCCACACGAATGCTGTCGTGCTCGTCTCCCTTTAATGGAATGGCAATACGCTCGGAATAAGTCTCCTTATTCGCGGCGGCATTGATAAAGGACAACTCGAAATGCACGGAGCTGTCGAAGTAATTGAGGAAATCGCACCATCCGTCAAAGATAGCCGTCTTATCCTCATTCTGGTTCAGCTGGTAGTTGATATCCTGAAACTGAACCGTTTTCGTGTAATAATTGTCCGTCACACGGCAGATGCCGTCAGGGAACATTCTCTGAAAGGGAATGGAATCCTGCGCGGACTGGTGTCTTTTGTCTTGTCGTCTGGCATTTTCGATAGCAGCTTCAATCTGCTTTCTTTCGGCTCTTGTGAGCTTTTTTGCCTCGGACAATTCGCTGTACCTCCTTGTCTAATTTTTCCTGCCTATCCAGCAGATCATAAAAGTTATTGGTTTCATACGGTCGTTCCTTTGGCCGCAGGAAGCACACCTGCACGATGTTGCGGATGATCTTCTCCAGCGGCTGACCATTTTTCTCATACATGGCGAACATGAAGAACGGCACCATAACCAGCACCATCAAAAGCGTCGCCGTGCTGCCGCCGAAATGCCCCTTCGTAAGAAAGAACAGCGGAAGCCCGACGAGAAGTCCTGAGCCAAAGCAGATGATCTGCCGTTTGGTCAGGTTGAAGGCCACCTTGGTTTTGACCGCATTCATGTCCTTGGGTACGGGTACATACGCCATATGTCTTGCACCTCCTTAATGCGCCCCGAATACGCTTTTTGCGAGCGAGCTTGTCTTAAACAGCGTGAAGCAAAGCAGCACCGTATAGCCCATGACCGTCCAGATGGCAAGGGAAATGTCATCCTCAATGACCATGTTTTGGACAAGCACCGCATAGATTGCCACGCATACGATGATTAAGAAGCCCTGGAATGCCAGCGCAAACAGGCTCCGCAGATAGTTTTGCCCCATCTGTCCCCATTCATGGTTCATCATGGTAGACATCGGAATCGGGGCAAGCGATGTGACCAGGTAGATTTCAATCATTCGACTGAAACAGATCAGCGTAATGATGATGGATAAAATGTGCATCGTCACTCCGACGAGCATGGACTGGAACCAGATACCGATGAGGGCGGATAACTCCATTTCCATCAGTCTGTCCTCAAGCCCCGAAAGGGTGGATGACATATCAATGCTGGTATTGCCGACAACCACGCCGGAAGCATTGTTTACGACCTGCTGTGCCACATCGAATACTGCCATCACGATGTTCCATGTGTTGGCTACGATGAGAATGGCGCAGGCGGTTTTGAAGATCCACATCAGAAACGACCAGGTGTCGATATCATGCATGTTGTTTTTATCCATGATGATATGGATAAATTCCATCGTCATGACCAGCGCCAGGATAACGCCCGCGATGGGGAGCACCACGTTGTTGGACAGGTTCTGAATCATGTTGAAAATACCGCTGTTCCAGCCCTGCGGGGTCTGCCCGACCTGTGTGGCAATATCTCCGACCTTGGAATTCACGGAATCCACCATGCCGGTGAGATTGGATGCGATTGCGCCTGCTAAAAGCTCTTTGAGCCATTCGGTTAGTTTTTCCCATAGCAAATCCAATCGGCCTCGCCTCCTTTCCGGCTCCCTCCGCAGCTACTCAGAGGGAGCCTTGGATTCTGCATCTGTTTAGCACCTGCCAATTTCAACGTAAATTGGCCGCTTGCGGACAAATTTATGATTGAAATTAGCAGGTGGGCAAGGTCCGAAGGACCTCTGCCCAGCCACATCGAGGTTTTCCGAAGGAAAATCGAGATGCGGATGCTAGACAATTATCTTAATTTTGAATAGAGACAATTAGCCGAACAGTCCGGTGAGAAGAGGCACGAGCGTTGTACCGATGAGAGCGAC
>CAVFRZ010000335.1:0-3892 GCA_963624875.1 Anaerovibrio sp. | reverse complement strand
GGAATCATGCTGGGGATATGCTCTCCGGCAAGCTGCTTGGCGTGAACCGCAAGAGAAACCTTCTTGGACTGATCCTTGGAATAAAAGCTGTTGATCAGGTTCTTCAACGGTATCAGCAGACTTCCGGCAGAGCCGTCCGTTTCAAAGCTGTCATATCGGTCAACTACAGAGATAAAGCGGACACCCATTGCCGGGAAGATGTTCTCCAGAAGATTTCCCGCCTCGATATAGTCACGGGAAAAGCGGCTGAAATCCTTGATAACCAGTGCCTTGATTCTCCCGTCTTTGATATCCGCAAGCAGTCTCTGAAACTCCGGACGGTCGGTATTTGTGCCCGTCCAGCCATTGTCTACATATGTGCCTGCCAGATGCAGATAGGGATGCTCCGATACATAATCGCGGCAGATCTCAATCTGCCCCTCGATGGAATCTCCATCGTCATTCTTTTTACTGTTTTCAATCGAGAGACGCGCGTAAATGGCGGTCTCCCAAACCGGCATAGACGGGAGCACTTGCTCCTGTGTCTGCTCCGGCTGTAAATACTGTCGTTTCTTTCGTGCCATCAGGCTTGCCTCCTCTCTAAGATTTCTTTGCCTTCCTCATCGGGAAGGATGTCTCCAAATCGCTCTATATACTGAAGTGCCGATTCCAGCTCATCCCGGTAACGGAAGCAAACCTCAATGCGCTTGCCGTCGTAAATCAGGATTTTCTCAATCAGATGGACGATGCACTCCCTGTCCAGCTCTGTCAGATGCTGATACTGCTTAAACTGTCTGATCCACTCGATATTGCCGGAGCTGTTCTCCATGACCTGCGTGCGTTCTTCCTTCAGCCTGCCAAGCTGCTTTTGCCTGTCAGCAATTCTGCGGTCATAGCCCGCGTGAAACTCGCGGTACTCCTCACGGCTGATGACGCCATCTGCCATATCGGAATAAAGATTGACCTTCAAATCCTGATAGCGAGTGATTTCATTCTCCAGCGCCGCAACCTGTGCGTCGTAGTTAATGATCCGTCTGTCCTGCTCCGGCAGAGCGGCGATATAATCCAGCACCTTTTCTATCTGAGCAATCAGCTCGATGTGGTCGTTGATGATGTGAAAAACGATTTGCTTCAGCTTGTCCTCACTGAATGTATGAGGGCTGCACCCCTGCTTTGCCTTGTTGGCAGAGCAGACGAGATAATGATATTTCCGCTCACCGCGCGGAACTGTCTTTCGCACCATGGTATGCCTGCAATCACCGCAGAAAACAAAGCCGGAGAACAGATGCACCTTTTCTTCCTTTGGCGCTGTCCGCACATCCCGCTGCATCAGGTTCTGCACCGTGTCAAAATCCGATCTGCGGATAATCGGCTCATGGCTGTTCTCAATGACAATCCACTCATCACGGTCATATGCCACGCGCTTTTTGACCTTGTGATTCGGCGTTCCGCTCTTATGCTGCATCAGTGTTCCGATATAGATTTCATTGGAAAGGATTCTCTTAATCAGCATGGGACTCCACAGTGCCTGCTCATTACTGCGAAAGCCGCAGCCGTAATTTGTGCCCTGCGCCCGCTTGTACTCCATCGGGCTTAAAACGCCCAAATCGTTGAGCCTGTCGGCAATGGCTGAGTTGCACAGCCCCTGAATCCTAAGGCTAAAAATCATCTCCACCGTGCGTGCGGCGTTTTCATCGACCACCAGCTTGTTCTTATTTTCCTTGTCCTTACGATAGCCATAGGGAGCAAATGCTCCGATGAAATCACCCATCTTGCGCTTGATATCCAGCTGGGAGCGTATCTTGACGGATATATCCCGACAGTAGGCATCGTTAATCAAGTTCTTGAACGGCACAATCAGAGCATCCGACTGCGCCTTCTCTCCGTTGGAATCGTAGTTATCGTTGATTGCGATGAACCGCACACCCATGAACGGGAAGATTTTCTCCAGATACCGACCTGCGTCAATGTAGTTACGGGCAAAACGGCTAAGATCTTTGCAGATCACGCAGTCAATCTTCTTTGCCCTGATAAAGGCTTCAAAGCTCATATCCATATCCGAGGAGTTCTGCAGCTGGAACATCCGTTCCCATTCCTGTGCTTCTTTCTTGGTAGTGTCTCCTGCACAAGGTCTTACTTTCAAGAAGCGACCGGAAACAGTGAGAAAAACAGGAAATTATAAATTTGTGCAAAAAGAAGCCGCAGCTTCTTCCACAGGTTCAAAGCAAGGACGGAAGCATAGATATCGACCTCGCTGGTGTGCTTCAATTTCATTGTAATGCCGCCAAGAGAATATCTCCGCTTTGCAACTCCGAACTGTCTCTCGATTTCTCCACGTTCTCCGGACTCGAGCCATTCCTCATGAAGCTGTTTGCGATATATCGCCAAATCGGTTGGCCTTTTTCCAAGTCTCGGACCATTGATGTGAATACTGTGTTCCTTGCAGTATCTGAGGTTTTCTCTCGTCCGAAAAATTGTATCCGCCAGCACGCGCGCCGGATAGTGACCATAAGATTTCCGATAGGATTCAACAGATGTTTGCAATGTCGTGCTTTCGTTGAAAGCATCCCATCGCAGATCCTCTATACGAAGGTAGCCGTTGACAACACTCATTTCTACTTTGGCACCAAATTCAACAGGCGCATTTTGCTTTCCTCTTACGATTGGCCGCACCCATGGCTGGCTCAGACTGACAATTCGTCCATCTATCCGATGTGTTCCGCTTTCAAACATTTCTTTCTGCTGTGTATAGAGTTTTTCCACTACAGAAAGCCTTTCCTGCAGTTTTGCAGAAAGTTTCTTCCTGAGCTGTTTGTCAATGGCGTGAATCGTCTCGAGATTGCGTTTCAGGTATCCAAGCTGCTGACGTGTCGCTTTCCTGACCATCTTCTTTGACTTTTTCCTTGCTTTCGAAAAGCTGTTATACTGATTTTTGGCTTTCTGACGATAGGTTCTCGGTTTTTTGCTTCCAAACGCCCCCAAATCGTGCAGTTCATCGATAATGGCCTCTGTATTCAATCTGGCTTCATTCAAAAGAGATACATCCGTCGGGAAACGGATATTTTGAGGAGCACAAGTTGCATCCAGGATCAGAGTGCCTTCATTTTCAGCGTCTTCTGTTTTGGAATCTCCTGGATGATCATCGTCAGAGTTATCATCATCTTTTTCTTCAGGGCGACCAACAATGTAATCATTGACCCATGCAAGCATTTCCGGCGTGATCCGTTGACGGAAGCGGCTCATTGCACTGGCACTGAAGGGAGCATCGTACTGAAATTGCTGTAATCCGATAAAGTGCTGCAAATACGGATTCATTGCGATCTCGGCAACAACATCATCGTCGGAAGCTTTATACCGCTGCTTGATCAGTACAGACGCAAGTGCCATCCGACCAGAGATTGCCGGCTGTCCTGTTGTACTCTTGAAGTTTTCGGCATACCGTTCCTCGAACTCCATCCAGGGAATCAGTTTGCCTAAACGTACCCATTCATTCTTTGGGTTCAGTGGGATCGTACCGAAAAATTCCGGTGCATCAAACAGTGAAATCTGACCATTGTGGCGTTTGTACATATCCATCCTCCAACTTAAGTGCAAGGTTTTTTCCCGTTAACACGCTGTTCCTTTGCACTTATTATATCACAAACAGCTCACAAATGCTTGTATTTCAACTCTTTTCACACTGGAAGCAGACACTAATTAAAAAGTATGCCCTTGCGGTGTAAAATCCGAGACGGCTGTTTTTGTTTGGAAGGCGATTATAAAAAACACTTACTAAGAAGCAGATTGAAGATTATGAGCAGCTGTGCCGTGACCGCAACGCGGTCGGGACTTTCTTAAAGTGTATGCGAAATTGTGGACTGAACCTATTGTATTTGCTGTGTAAATGTAGCATAATATATCGCATACAATGTAT
>CAVFRZ010000334.1:0-4001 GCA_963624875.1 Anaerovibrio sp. | reverse complement strand
CTTCAAGCGCTGCATGGTGCATTTTGCCGTGGACGACAATGAGGTCTGGATGTGCACGGAGCTTAAGGGGGATAAGAGCTGGTTTCTGCCCTTCAACAAGGGTTATCGTGACGGCGCGGGCAATCCGCCGAATCCGGACGGCATAAAGACCGACTATCTCTGGAAGCGGATTCTCGCCAAGGACGAGCTTTCCAATATCATCGAAAACTATGCGCAGGTCATCGAAGAAACCGATGAAGATACCGGTGCAAAGAGTTACAAGCAGGTATTCCCCCGCTATCATCAGCTTTCTGTGGTCAAATCACTACTGGCAGACGCAAAGCGTGACGGCGTGGGCGGTCGGTATCTGATCCAGCATTCCGCTGGTTCCGGCAAGTCCAACTCCATCGCCTGGCTTGCGCACCAGCTGGTGACGCTGAAAAAGGCAGACGGCACGGATGAATTCGACACGGTGATCGTTGTTACTGATCGTATCAATCTGGATAAGCAGATTAAAAATACGATCCGCCAGTTCATGCAGGTGTCCTCCACCGTCGGCTGGGCGAAAAGCTCCGGCGAATTAAAGACGCTGCTGGAGGAAGGCAAGAAGGTCATCATCACGATTGTTCATAAGTTCCAGTTTATCTTGGAGGACATTTCCGATGTCTATAAGGATCGGAACTTCGCTATTCTCATCGATGAAGCCCATTCCAGCCAGAACGGCAGCCTTTCGGCGAAGATGAACATGGTGCTCTCCGGCAATGTCTACGATGACGAGGACGACCTGGAGGACAAGATCAATACCATCATCGAAGGCAGGAAGATGGTGAAAAACGCCAGCTATTTTGCCTTCACCGCCACACCGAAGAACAAAACGCTTGAAATGTTCGGCAAAAAGGTGCCACAGCCGGACGGAACCGTAAAATCAGAGCCGCACTACATCTATACCATGAAGCAGGCCATCGAAGAGGGCTTCATTATGGACGTGCTGAAATATTACACGCCGGTGCAGAGCTACTATAAGCTGACAAAGACAGTGGAGGATGACCCGCGCTTTGATAAGAAGCGCTCACAGGCAATCCTGCGCTTCTATGTGGAATCCAACAGCTACGCCATTCATGAAAAGGCTGCTGTTATGGTGGAACATTTTCATAATGAGGTCATTGCCAAGGGCAAGGTCGGCGGTAAGGCCAGAGCTATGGTAATCGCCAGCTCCATCAAACGCGCCGTGGAATATTATGATGCGTTCAATAGCCTGCTGAAGGAGCGACACAGCCCCTACAAGGCAATTATCGCCTTTTCCGGGACGACAGATTGGCACGGCAAACAGGTCACGGAGGCTGATATCAACGGATTCCCCAGCGGAAAAATCGAGAAAACCTTCAAATCCGAACCTTACCGTATTCTGATTGCGGCGAACAAGTTCCAGACAGGCTTTGATGAGCCGTTGCTGCACACCATGTATGTGGATAAGGGACTTTCGGATATCAAGGCGGTGCAGACGCTGTCCCGCCTGAACCGCAGCCACCCGGACAAGAAGGATACATTTATCCTCGACTTTGTCAACGATCCGGCGGTTATCAAGGAAGCCTTTGACCGGTATTACAAGACGACCATTCTCTCCGGCGAGACCGATGTCAACAAATTGAACGATCTGATTGACACCATGGAATCCATACAGGTCTACCATGCGGAGGATGTAAACCGTTTTGTGCAGCTCTATCTGGATGGGGCAGAGAGAGAAACGCTGGACCCCATTCTGGATAAGTGTGCGGAGGTGTACAAAGGGCTTATCGTTGAGGAACAGATTGAATTCAAGTCCTGCGCCAAGGCATTTGTAAGAACCTATAACTTCCTTGCGGCAATTCTGCCCTACGGCTCGGTAGAGTGGGAAAAGCTCACTATTTTCCTGAATTTACTCATACCCAAGCTTCCGTCTCCGCAGGGGGAAGATTATACGGAAGGTCTGCTTGAGGATGTTGACCTGGAAAGCTATCGCGTAGAGGCAAGAGAAACGATGCGCATCCAGTACGAGAATGAGAACGGTGAGATTAACCCGATTCCTGTCGGCACGGATGTCGGCATTGATGTGCCGGAGCTGGATACGCTTTCCAATATATTGCAGGCATTTCACGATGTCTTCGGCGACATTGAGTGGACCGACGAAGACAAGGTGAAAAAGCAGGTAGCAGAGCTGCCGGATATCGTCAAAAAAGACGAAGCTTACCAGAACGCTATGCAGCATTCCGATGCCCAGAATGCAAGGGCAGAAAGTGACCGAGCTACAACCAAGGCCATTCTTGATACCATGAGCAGCGGGATTGAGTTGTATAAGGCGGTTCAGGCCAATGACTCCTTCCGCAAATGGATCATGGATATGGTCTTCAATGCAACCTATTCAAAACCGTATACCTACACCGCAGATATAGATACAGGAGCACGTTATGTCGCAGAAGAGCAAGGAATCTACAAGTAAATTGATAGCCCTCGTGCTTCGTCATAAGCCCGAAGAAATCGGAATTACGCTGGACGAGCACGGCTGGGCGAATGTGAATGAGCTGATCGCTGGCATTGCCAGAATGCAGCCGTTTGATAGGGCTACACTTGAGGAAATCGTCAGCACGGACGAAAAACAGCGCTATTCCTTTAATGAAGATAAAACGTTGATCCGTGCCAATCAGGGGCACTCTATTCCTGTGGACGTGGAGCTTGAACAGAAAACGCCGCCGGAGCTTCTCTACCATGGAACAGGTGAAAAATATACTGTTTCCATCGATATGCAGGGATTGATTCCGAAATCACGGCTGTATGTACATTTGTCTCCGGACTACGATACTGCCGTAAAGGTCGGCTCACGCCACGGAAAGCCGGTTGTTTATACCGTTGCTGCCGGTGAAATGCAGAAAAACGGTTATGTGTTCTACCAGTCGGTCAACGGCGTATGGCTGACAAAGACAGTCCCCGTAGAATTTCTGCGGAAAGAAGACAGAAGGTGAAATAAATGAAAGGTTCCAATGGTTTCCTTGTTGTCCTGCCGGAGCAGATTATTGAAATCCCGCAGAACAGCAACCTCTCCTGGCTGCGAATGTTCTATGCGCTGCCAAAAGAGCTGGTGGCAAAGCGTTCGGCATATCTGGAATTGCCGAGAAACATTCGACGCGTATTGAGCAGTGAACAGTATTGCCAGTTGCTGCAAAGCGACAGCTTTCTGGAGCTTGTATGGGATTGCTATGCCTGGGCGGTCTGGCAATCCTTCCGAATTCCGCACAAGGATGGAACCTATCATGATATTCCCGGTGATTGGAAGAATTACTCCGGCGATTTCCCGCTGTGGCGGATGTCGTATCTCATACTCGTATATTTTCGTAGCAAGTTTGAATTTGAGATGGACTGGAGCTTCCAGAATCTCTTCTTAGACCCCATCGATCACGATATTGCGTGGCTCTCCTATCAGCAGTTTTGTAATCTTGTCGGCAATCTGACAGACCTCGTAGTGAAAGAACAGAACTGGCAGCCGCTCATTGATGAAGTGTGGAACAATCGCCAGCCTGCGGACTATACCGGCAAAAACATGCAGAAGCGGGACTATATGCGGTCATGGACGCACAGCCGCACAATACCTACGCTGTCGTTAGAAGAGATCCGGGAAAACGGATTATCTGCGAATGGCGATGTTCTCTATGAAACGGCAGATCCCCGTGCGGAGTTTGAAACCTGCATTCTGGAGAAAGCCAAGATGGAGGATTTCAAGAGTCGCCTAAGTGATGCAGACCGCAGAATCCTTGAGCTTCGCGCAGCGGGCTATTCCCAGCAGGAAATCACAGACAGAGTCGGCTTCAAGGCCCCGAGTGCCGTTTCCAAACGTATTCGGCAGATGGCCAAGCTCTTTGATGATTTCATTAGCAAGGAATACGGCGAATTTATCGACAGGCGTATAGAGCAGTAACTCTGATGTTTCGCTGTGTACGTACGTACCGAAAAATATTTTTAGGAAATTTTCCGCAAACCGGAACAAAACCGCC
>CAVFRZ010000333.1:0-4177 GCA_963624875.1 Anaerovibrio sp. | reverse complement strand
GAGGGCATACAAGTCAATTGGCATGACTGCAAGTGATTACATGCAGGAGTCGGCAGATCTGTCCTCTAGTATTTTAGAAGCATTAGGCGGAGACGTGGAAAAAGCGGCTCAGGTAACAGATACAGCCATTAACGATATGGCAGACAACGTGAGCAAGATGGGCACGAACATTGAGGATGTGAAAAGTGCTTACGAAGGATTTGCAGAGAAGAATTACGACATGCTGGACAGCTTAAAGCTGGGCTATAAGGGAACGCAGGAAGGAATGGAGCAGCTGCTGCAAGATGCGCAGGAATTCAGCGGCGTAGAGTATAACATTGATAATATCAACGATGTGTATGAAGCGATTCACGTCGTTCAGAGTGAGCTCGGTGTCACCGGATCAGCGGCAGAGGAAACAGCAACAACACTTTCCGGATCGTTTGATTCGATGAAGGCGGCGATTGAAAATACAATCTCCTCAATCGCAGCGGGCGACAATGTCATGCCGGCTCTGTCTGATCTAAAGGATGCAGTTACTGACTTCTTTTCAAATCATTTGTTACCTGCGGTTGTTTCGGGAATGAAAGAGGCTTTAGATGGTGCAGCGGATGCAATTCCGGAATTTGTGGACAATATCCTGGATCAGCTTCCGTCGGTAATGGAAGCCGGGAAAGAGCTGGTGTCTTATATTGGCAGCGGCATTCAGGAAAACGCTCCGGATTTTGCGGAGAGTGCCGGAGAACTTATTGGAAGCCTTATCAGCACAATAGCGGAACACCTGCCGGATCTCATTGAATCAGGTGCAGACGTTCTTTCGTCATTAATAGAGGGATTTTCCGAATCACCGGATACAATCATAGAAGCAGGCTCAAGCTTTGCCAGCGGATTGATAGAAGGTTTGGGAGAAACCGATTGGGGAAAGGTTGGAAAGGACATTCTTATTGCGATTTTCAACGGGATGCTCTCTATTGATGATGCAAAACAGCAAGCAAAAGAAAACCTCAAGGGAAGCATTGAAGAAGTACTCGGAGAAGCTTGGACTGCGGCCTGCAGCTGGGGAAATGATGTTTCGAATGATGTTGCGGATTTTATCAATCCACTTGTCGCTGATATCGGAAACCGACTTTCACAGCTGCCTGGTACCATCACGGGCGCAATTTCTCCGGCGATTCAAAACGTGATCCAGTGGGGTTCGGGTTTGGTAAGCGCCGGCGTCAGCGCTGCTTCGCAATTTATCAGCGGGGTAGTCTCTAAAGCGGCGGCTCTTCCTGGCAGAATCTGGTCCGCGATCGTCGGAGCAGTGTCCAGAGTCGTTTCCTGGGGCGCGTCTTTGGCATCAGCCGGAATCAGCGCGGCATCGAGACTGGTGTCCTCTGTTGTGAGCGGCGTCAGCTCCCTGCCGAGTCAGATGGTCTCTGTCGGTTCCAATATCGTGCATGGTATTATCAGCGGCGTCAGTAATGCAGCGGGCTCTTTGCTCCGAAGAATGCAGAACCTGGCAAGCGATGCTTTAAACGCTGCCAAGAGTGCCCTGGGCATCAAGTCCCCGTCAAGGGTATTCCGTGATCAGGTCGGCCAGTGGATTCCCGCCGGTATTGCGGCCGGCATCAGCGGAAACAGCAGTGTCGTGGATAAAGCCCTGGAAGATCTGACAGACCCGCTTGCTTCGGAGCTTAACAGTTCGGTTAAGCTGAATGCCACAGCAACGGCAAGCGGGCTCCGGAATGCAGCCAGCGAGACGATCTCGCCCAGCGCTATTTATGCAGCAGTGAAAGCGGGCATGCAGGATGCAACGATCGTGACCAATCTGAACGGCAGAGAGGTCGGAAGAACATTGAAAGGAATGGGGGTTAGCTTCGCATGAATTTAAAATATGTAAGCTCCCGTGACAATGAGTATGATCTGATCGCGGGATATATCCATACAACGAGGGACTCCGACTTTCATGAATATGCCTGGTCAGCAGATACGACGAGCCTCCAGTATGGCACGAGGGTGAACCGATTCAAGAAGGCTGCGCTTGAGCTTGAGATCGAGCTGATCTTTAAGGGAAAGCGAATCCAGATTGATAGTGAGATAGACAGTCTCAGGAACGAGTTTGAGTACGATATCAAAAATAAGCAGGTCGGTAAGCTCTACTGGAATGACTGGTATCTTAACATCTATGTAATAGATTCGAGCACAAATGAATACGGAGGCAACTACCTCCGGAACAAGCTCAAGGTATATGCTCCCTATCCCTTCTGGATCAGGGAGCGAACTTATACCATCGAGAGCACGGCAGAAGAGACGGTTTCCGAAGAAGAAACGGATAAGAACTACGATTACACCTATAAGTACACCTACGGAAAACGCCGGATCAATTCGATTCAGATCGAAAGCTCCGGAAGCGTCAACTTCCGGCTGGTCGTCTTTGGTGCCTTTACCGTCCTGAACCTTGCCATCGGCAGCCATGTCTATAACGTCGACTATGCTGCGAACGCCGGAGAATATATGGTCATCGATTCCCGTGATTATCTGGACTATGAGAAGAAGTGCTATGTCCAGAAAAGCGGAGGAGGAACGGAGAACGCCTTCGACTACCGTAATCCGAATTATGAGCTTTTCAGCAAGCTGGAAGAAGGGCGGCACGTTGTGGCTTATCGTGGTAGCGGAAAAATCGAGCTTACTGTTTTTGAAGAGAGGTCAGAACCGACATGGACAGCATGATCTTATTAACAAAAGAACTGCATGAAGTGGGATATCTCACAGCAGATATTGACTTCGAGGTGGGTAACTCGGATGCCGGCAACGACTTCGAGATCACAACCACGCAGAAAAGTATAGAAGGCATGTATATCCCACATACGGAATGGGGCGGCCTTGTTGAGTACACGGAAACATCAAACAGCACGGAGGAGATCACCTACAAGGGCTACACCTGGAGAGGACTCCTTGCCCAGAGGATCATTATTCCGCCAAAGGGCTCCGATTATAAGATTGTAAGCGGAGATGCGAACACGATCATTAAAAGCATGGTCGAGAATATCCTGGGCGGTATCTTTACTGTACCGGCAAAGCAGAGCGGCATCACGATCAAGAGTCACCAGTTTCTTTTATATGAGACTCTGCTGGATGGATTGGAGGAGATGCTGAGCGAAGCCGGAGCAAGGCTTTATATTCATGCAGAAAAGGAAAAGGCCGGAGAGAAGATAAAGATTTATGTGGAAGCAGTAAAGGCTACCACGCTGATCGGAGCCTATACGGCCGATTCTCCGGTACAGATGACCTTTACCAGCGACGGGATGGGAATCAATCATCTTTATGCCTGCGGAAAAGGAGAGCTGCAGGCAAGAACGAAGATGGACATCTACATCAATAATAAGGGCGTTGTTTCGAGGAGCAAGTACTATACCGGGCTGCAGGAGAGGGTGGCCTACTATGACGCTAATAATGTCGAGGAAGATGAGCTTTTCGAGAGCGGAAAGAAGAAACTTCTGGAGCTTGCCTCTTCTACAAGTGTAGAGATCAAGGCGGACGATTCTGTCAATCTGGAGGTCGGGGATATCGTAAAGGGATATTTTAACGGTATCACGGTAACGGCCCCGATCGAGAAGAAGATCTATAAGGTATCCGGAGGAAGTGCAACGGCAGAATATACTGCAGGAGATTGTAGTCTGTCAGGAAGCACAAAGACATACACCTACAGCGTGATCGGAGACAGCTACTCGGCATTCTATGGCGATATTACGCCGGCAGGCAATGTGAAATACTTTCCGCATGCAGATGTCTCGGACCCATCCCAGATGTGGTACAGGCTTGTCGCTTCGGCACAGGGGCTGACCTTGAAGCAGAACAACGCCTATGCCGGGGCACTTGTCTGCGATCTGCGCGGGGACGGAACTTCCTTCATCAAGCGGATCAAGGAAACGATTGATGCAGATTATCTCTTTATCGAGGGCGGCATCAACGATTCGAACAGCGCAAGCGATCCGGGAAGCCCGGTCTATTCTGACTGGACGGGGGATCAGCTCAAGCTTTTCCTTCCGGCACTTTGCTATCTTTTTGCTTATATAAAGAATTATTTTCACGCGAAACCGATCTACGTGATCATGAAGGATTACATCAAGGACAGCTTTGTATCCGGAGCAAAGACGGTATGCGAGCACTACGGAGTCACCTATGTGGAGTGCAGCGGCTATGGCGTAGTCGATTC
>CAVFRZ010000332.1:0-2022 GCA_963624875.1 Anaerovibrio sp. | reverse complement strand
CCAGCCACATCGAGGTTTTCCGAAGGAAAATCGAGATGGGTGCTAAACAATTACTTTTATTTTGCGAATGGGCTCTGAATAGTTACCTTATAATTATGTGTTTTTCCGAAAAAAGCATCGCTACGGATTATAAAGCGGGTTCAGGGCAAACGCAATGAAGGCAGGACCATCAATTTCTGAAAAATGTGTGAAATTAAGGGAAGCGGGAACCGTGCCCTTGCGAAGGCGGCAGAGAGTGAAGTATGCTTGAGGGCAACGAATGGCGAATTGATTATATCGCTGACGCATGTTTTGGAGATTGTGAGAGCGCATAGCGCGTAGCAATCCGGAGATCATGGGGCAAAAGACCTTTTGGCCCCAACATCATGTGTATAGGAGAGAATGTAATTTGACAACGAATATGAACAAAAAAAGACGATCCTTCCGGGAGCTTATGGAGAAATACGCAATTCCGAATCTGTCACTGGTGATTATCCTGTGCTATGGATTCGGCTACCTTTTACAGTATGTCAATGCAAACTTTCTGGATTACCTGACGCTGAACCCGTACGCCATCTGTCACGGACAGATCTGGCGACTTTTGACCTGGGTGCTGGTGCCGCCGGATACCAGCAATATATTCTTTATTCTGGTGGCAATGATGTTCTATTATTCCATTGGAACCTCGCTGGAAAGAGCCTGGGGAACCTATGAGTATAATGTATATATCTGGCTGGGAATTCTGATTACAATTGTCGGGGCCTTCGTGACGATGGCGGTCTACTACATCATGTTCGCTGCAGCCGGTGTCACACCGGATGCGCAGACACTGCAGATTGGCTTTACAGCACTGGCGAGATATTTCAGCACCTATTATGTCAATATGTCGATCTTCCTGGCGTATGCGGTGACGTTCCCGAATGCGGTGGTGCTGCTGTGGTTTATTTTCCCAGTGAAGGTGAAGTGGATGGGCGTCGTCTACGGCGTGATTCTCGGCATAGATTTTCTTCAGATGGCAGCGGGCGGCAGATGGTATATCTGCATCTCCATGGCGGCATCGCTGGCGAATTTCCTTATTTTCTGGATTCGGCAGAGCAGGATCCGGCGCTTCTCACCGCAGGAAATCAAAAGACGGAAGGCATTTAAGAAGGCGGTGAAGCGGGGGAAGGAACAGAGCGCCGGTGCAGACGGCGGGCGCTTTAGCGGCAGACAGGGTCAATCCGGCAGCATGGGCGCCGGATCATCGGCGGCGGAATCGGCTTCCAAGATGCGGCCGCGGCAGGGCGAAACGGCAAGGCATCGGTGCGCGATTTGCAGCAGAACGGAGCTGGATGACCCGTCCATGGAATTTCGGTACTGCTCCAAATGCCAGGGCAATTATGAATTCTGCCAGGAGCATCTGTTCCGGCATCAGCATGCTGTGAACGGGAGCGGGCCGATTGCCGCGGAGGAAAGCGTGACGATTGAGCCGGGGACACCGGATGGAAAGTGACGCCGGCGAAGCAGATCGGCACGAGAGCGTCTTGGGCGGATTGAACGGATCTGCAAGGAAATTGGCTGCATGTGCAGAGTGAAGAATTGCGGGGATAATGAGAAGGAGCGTGTGAATATGGATACACAGGATCAGGAAAAGCGGCTGCAGGATATTCTCCGCAGCCTGGTTCGCGCGGCGAGGAAAAACCGCGGCGTAATCGATAAGGATCAGCTGGATCAGGCTCTGTCGGAGCTTTCGCTGGACGATGCGCAGAAAAAGCTGGTGGAGGATTACCTGGCGGCCAACAACATCGGGATCGATGTTCCGCTGGAGACACAGGAGCGCCTTTCGGAGGAGGAGCACAACTATCTCGAGGATTATCGCCGGATGGTGGAGTCGATGGAACAGCCGCAGCAAGGAGAGCTGGAGGCAGCAGAGATTCGAGCGATGGCAGGAGAGGCGCAGGCGCAGCGCCAGCTGGCAGAATGGATGCTGCCGAAGGTGGTGGATATTGCGAAGCTCTACGCCGGGCAGGGCGTTTATATGGAGGACCTCATCGGTGCCGGAAA
>CAVFRZ010000331.1:0-2022 GCA_963624875.1 Anaerovibrio sp. | reverse complement strand
AGCCATTAAGGGCGTAGGAGAGTCAGTGATCCGTGCTGTAGTAAGAGAAAGGGAACAGAACGGCAAATACCGCGATTTGCAGGATTTTATTGCCAGAACGCTTCCGCTCCAGGTCAACCGGCGCGTGGTGGAAAACCTCATTAAGGCCGGCGCCTTTGACTGCTTTGGCGTTACACGCAAGCAGATGATGACGGTGTATACCCGCATAATCGAGGAACAGACCGAAGCCTCCAAAAACAATATGGCAGGTCAGATGAGCCTTTTTGATATCGCCCCGGAGGAGGTTCAGCGGGATTTTTGCGTTCGGTATCCGGAGGTTGGAGAATATGAAAAGGAGATGAAGCTTGCCTTTGAAAAGGAGGTCCTTGGTATCTACGTCAGCGGTCATCCTTTGGAAGACTATGAACCTCTGTGGAAGGGACACATTACGGCAAAGGCTGCTGATTTTGTTCTGGATGAGGAGACGGGATCGTCTGCCTTGCAGGACAATCAGGATGTCACAGCCGGCGGCATCATCACCGAGGTAAAGCTCAAATACACCAAGAACAATCAGGTGATGGCCTTTGTTACACTGGAGG
The DNA here is from genome assembly GCA_963624875.1 of Anaerovibrio sp. Lineage (GTDB taxonomy): Bacteria > Bacillota > Clostridia > Lachnospirales > Lachnospiraceae > CAG-791. The sequence continues at coordinate 1,444 of CAVFRZ010000331.1, read as the reverse complement.
ATCTGACCGGGAGCCTTGAGGTGATCGTGTTCCCGAAGGCCTATGAATCCTACTCGGATCTTTTGAAGGAGGATGGAAAGGTCTTTATCCAGGGCAAATGCTCGCAGGAGGAAGAAAGAGACTCCAAGCTGATTGCCAGATCAGTGGTTTCCTTTGACGCGGTGCCGCGGCAGATCTGGGTTCGGTTCTGGGATCAGGAGGCCTACGCGGCAGGCAGTGCCCGGCTGTTTCAGATTGTGGATTCGCATGGAGGACGGGATCAGGTTGTTATCTATGTAGAGAATCCGCGTGCGATGAAAAAGCTCCCGCCCGGACAGGGAATCCGCGGAGATGAGAAGGCGCTGGAGGAGCTCAAGGAATGCTTCGGAAGAGAAAATGTAACCATGCGGTAAAAAGGGGATTTCGTTGCATTCACGGAAAAACATAATTACAATGAGCAAAAGGAACGTTGCAGTAAACTGCAGTATAGGAAGGTAATTATGGCAGATAATAAGACGAAGACAATCGGTATACTTACCAGCGGCGGCGATGCACCCGGCATGAACGCAGCCATTCGTGCCTGCGTGCGAAGAGCCATTCAGAACGGCCTTACTGTGAAGGGAATTGAACGAGGCTACTCCGGACTTCTTCAGGAGGAGATCATCGATCTGAACAAGCACAGTGTGTCGGATATCATCCAGCGGGGCGGCACGGTGCTCGGAACAGCGCGCTGCGAGGAGATGAGAACGGAGGAAGGCCAGAAGGCAGCGGCCGACATCTGCCGCAAGCACGGCATTGACGGCCTGGTTGTGATCGGCGGCGACGGCTCCTACCGCGGAGCACTGGCCCTGTCCAGGCAGGGAATCAATGCCATCGGACTTCCGGGAACCATTGATCTGGATATTGCCTGCACGGAATATACAATCGGCTTTGACACGGCAATCAACACCGCTATGCAGGCCATCGATAAGGTTCGTGATACATCCTCCTCTCATGAGCGCTGCAGCATCATTGAGGTTATGGGAAGAAATGCAGGCTATATTGCTCTTTGGTGCGGCATTGCCAACGGTGCAGAGGACATTCTTCTTCCGGAAAAGTACGACTACAACGAGCAGCGGATCGTCGACAATATCATCAACAACCGCAAGCACGGCAAGAAGCATCATATCATTATTAATGCAGAGGGCATTGGTCATTCCACCTCTATGGCAAGGCGCATAGAAGCAGCAACAGGCATTGAGACCAGAGCGACCATCCTCGGTTACATGCAGCGCGGCGGATCCCCCACCTGCAAGGATCGATATTACGCTTCCATTATGGGCGCATATGCGGCAGATATCGCAGCTGCCGGCAAGAAGAACCGGATTGTTGCGTATCAGCACGGAGAATTTGTAGATGTGGATATCGAGGAAGCACTGGCAATGAAGAAGAGCATTTCGGAATATCAGTACGAGATCAGCCAGGC
>CAVFRZ010000330.1:0-2029 GCA_963624875.1 Anaerovibrio sp. | reverse complement strand
TCGTATTCCAGTAGCTTATTGATGGCATAATCGCAGGATACGCCGCGGATGCTCTCGACTTCAATTTTCGTGATCGGCTGCTTGTAGGCAACAATGGAGAGGGTCTCTATCACCGAATCCGAAAGAGTCATTTTCTTCGGGACCTTTGCAATTTTAATCAGATTCTCATATTGTTCCGGCTTGGTGGACATCTGCACGGCATCCTCAAACTGCTGGAGCATAATACCCCGGGAGGGGGCATCGTATTTTTTCTGGAGACGCTTTAAGATCTGGCGAACACGTGTTGTCTTGACCGCCAGAGCCTTGGCGATGGCCGAAATCTCCACCGATTCTCCCATTGTGAAAAGGATCGCCTCCACGGCAGCCATCAGCTGATCGTCGGTCAGCTCCGGCTGTACATTCTCCGTCTGATCCCGTGCCTCATCTGTCCGTCCTTCCTCGGCAAAATTCTTATCGGCAGTCGCTTCCGGTGCTGCATTTTCTGCCTGTGCATCGTCCGAAGCCGCAATATTCACTTCGTTTTCAATCAGCTCCTCACCTTGAATCTGTGTTTTCTCTTCTTCCATTCTATTTCCTCTTTGAAACCGCCCGCCGGTATCCGTTCTTTTGCCCCTGTAGGCAAAGGGCTCACGCTACAGCGCAAATCCGGCGCGGAAACGCTTTGATCAGCGTTTCCATGTACCGTTACCCGAATTCTCCCACAAGGTCCGACTCTGCTGCGATGTCCTTCACCACGTGGATGGAGATGTCTCCGAACAGCTCCTCCTGCTGAATTTCAATACTGCCGGTTTTCATCAGTTCCAGCACCACCAGAAATGTGACAATTACTTCATCCTTTGAGTGCTGTTCCTCCAGAAGGGTACGGAAATCCGTGTCCCTGTGGGAGTTCAGATAAGCCTTGATGAACAGCTCCTTGGCCGTAAGGTCCACCTCTTCCTTTTCGATGCGGCCGAACTGCGAACGGACCGGATCCACGCGGTATTTTTGCCGTTTCAGGATATCCTGAAAAATATCATTCAGCCTTGCCAGTGTGGTATCCCCGATCAGCTCTTCATAGTTGATGGGCGGCAGGTAGTTTTTAACCTCCTTCGGGAGGTTCTTTTTGCGGTAGAGGGTTTGGTCGGCGCAGGCTCCCATGTCGCGCAGTTCTGCCGACATGTACTTGTACATTTTGTATTCCAGAAGCTTTTGTACCAGCTCTGCTCTGGGATCCTCCTCTTCACCCTCTTCATCCACCTCTTTGGGCAGGAGCATGCGGCATTTGATATCCAGAAGAGTCGCCGCCATGACGAGAAACTCACTCATGACGTCCATATCCTCCTCTTCCATCTGCCGTACATACTCCATATATTGATCGGTGATCTCCGCAATGGGGATGTCGTAGATATCCACCTTGTTCTTGTCGATCAAATGCAGAAGAAGGTCCAGCGGACCTTCAAATTTCTCCAGCTTGAATTCCAGTTCCATCGTCTCTTTCCAAAGTAAAAGATCCCCTGACACATGCAACCATGTATCAGGAGATCTCATTTGCTGTTCAGATATTCTGTGCAGCTGACACAATGTCCTTACGGAAACCTGAATCAGTTGTACTTTCTCTTTCTTGCAGCCTCAGACTTCTTCTTGCGCTTTACGCTGGGCTTCTCGTAATGCTCCCTCTTGCGGATTTCCTGCTGGATTCCCGCCTTCGCGCAGCTTCTCTTGAAACGACGCAGTGCGCTGTCCAAAGTCTCATTCTCTTTTACGATTACGCTAGACATTTCTTCTACCCTCCCTTCAGTCCCGTTCCGCCTGCACCACAGGAAAAGACAATCTCCTCCGTCTGCAGCTGGCTGATGGGTTTCTCTGTGCGATTACCATTTCAAAAAAGCACAAATCAGATTATATGCGACTTGTTGCTCTTTGTAAAGGATTTTTTGTATTTGTTCAGCACCTGCCATATTTCAACATGAATTGGCCGCTTGCGGACAAATTCATGATTGAAATTGGCAGGCGGGCGAGGTGCAAGGCACCACCGGCCAGCCACATCGAG
>CAVFRZ010000329.1:0-2042 GCA_963624875.1 Anaerovibrio sp. | reverse complement strand
ACCGGTGCCGGATGGCTACGTAGTCAGCTTCCGCGACAGCGATCCGATGAACTGTGAGCTCAGCAATCTGATGCTGCTTACACGCCGCGAGAATCAACAACTGACAAGGTTCAAGCTTCGATATGCTGATCCGGATCTGACAGACACCGCAGTAAACGTTGTGCGGCTCAGAAATGCCGTAACAGACAAGAAAAAGAGCAGGAAAAAGATACCAACAAAGAGAGGGAAAACAGAATGACACCGGCAATAAGAAAAGCCGACAAGGATCTTATGCGGGAGATGGAGCGGCAGGTAGAAATTGTTTACAGCGCTGCAGCCATCGCCCTGCACCGGCACTACGGATGGGGACAAAAGAGAATCCTGGGACTGATCGAGGAAACAAAGGCCATCTGGAACGACTGCGCAAGGGACCCGGACACAAGCATGCTAATGATGCTGGAACGGGAAACCGGCATCGAGATACGGGCAAGAGGGGTGGACAAGAGCTTTCACGAGCTGGATTTTCTGGTTGGCACTGTTGCCGACGCACACCCGATGGCACCGCCGGAATACATCCTCATGCGTAGAAGACAGATCCAATGGGCGAATCCTCAGATCACAGCAGCACTGCTTCTGGCACTCCACCGGCTGCACGGCTGGAGCGGCGTAAGAGACAAGCGGCTGCTCGATCTGAAGGATGAAGTGGGAGCAGAGTACGGATGGAAACCGGGACGGCTCATAAAGGCTTGCCGGGAAGAAACGGGGATACACATTGTGGAGGAAACGGAGAGATGAAGAAATACACATTAAGCGAGGCGGAAACAAAAGAGTGAAGTCGATAAAGAGCATCCGCAAAGAATTCAAAGAGCATGGTGTTTTTTATACTCCGAAAGCGCTGGCGGAAAAGATGAGGTCATATATCGACTATGAGCCGACATCTGTATACGACCCGACATGCGGGGCAGGAAGTCTGCTGAGCGCATTTGACGATAATGTACAAAAGTACGGGCAGGAGCTCGACGAGAGTCAGTTGGGTCTCATCAATCTTCCGAATTTCACAGGATATGCCGGCGATACGCTGGAAGATGATGGCTTTACGAGCTTGAAATTCAACTGCATAGTAGCGAACCCGCCATTTTCGATACGATGGAGTCCGGAGAAGCACGCAGCGGACCCCCGGTTTAAAGAACTTCCGGTACTGCCGCCGCCGTCAAAAGCAGATTGGGCATTTATGGCACACATACTCTACCACCTGGACAGCAAGGGGAAGGCAGTAATTCTTGAGTTTCCCGGCATACTGTACAGGGGACAAAGGGAATACAAAGTCAGACGATGGTTTTGCGAAAATAATTTTGTCGAGCGAATCGCAGAGATAGATGGAGGTGTGTTCGAGGATACAGCCATAGCGACATGCCTGATCGTACTCAGCAAGGCGAAGCAGGATACCGGCATAATCTTCGAGAGAAAAGGAAAGACGCGTACAGTAAGCTTCGAAGAGATAAGCGAAAATGACTTTACATTATCACCCAGCTGCTACATCCCGGATGAGATCGAAGAAAAGAATTTTGATCCAGCGGAACTTGAAACAGAGGCAAGAAGGAGCTTTCTGGGGAGAGTGGAAAAAGAGCTTTCCTTCGAGAAAATGGTTTGCTCGATAGAAGGATACAACATGAAGCCGTTCTTAATGGACATAAAATCACTGATAGATCGATATCTGGAGGAGGGGCGACGATGATAATAGTAGGCCAACACAAAACGCAAGTGATCAACCTGCAGAATACGGCAGAAATTTTTGCCGATGACCGCAACAGAATCAAGGCAAACCACGTAAGCGGAAGCGGTTGCATGATAGCGGAGTATGTGACAATGGAGCAAGCGCAGGAGGCGCTGCGGCTGCTGATCGAGGCGACAGAGCGCAACGCGAAGACATTCACATTTCCAACGAGCGGAGAAATTGCGGCCAGGATGCGGCAGGGTGAGACCTGGCATCATGCAAAGGGAAAGAAAATGAAAGGGCATGGAGGATCATAAATGGCTAACAACAAGTTTTACGAACTGATGGC
>CAVFRZ010000328.1:0-2047 GCA_963624875.1 Anaerovibrio sp. | reverse complement strand
TCCTGACGGCTGCAATGGAATCCTCGTCCGACACGTCGGGCGGGGTTGTTCAAGCAGATAAAGCCTGCAATATTAATGGAAAAAGATGGCCTTCGCAATACATTTGTATATGTTGGGGGATACAGGAAGGATAACGAAAAATGTCAGAAGAAACTACGATAGAGGGCTGCTGCCTGAATGATCGGACACAGAATAAAAAGAATCCATATGCGAATGTCCTTGAAGAAGTTCTGAAAGAGAAGCGTGATGCAGAGCGGTTTTTAAGGGTGATTGCTCCACAATATCTGGGAGTTTATATACTGGATAAGGAGACAGACTTCTTCCGGGATATTTTGGGACCGGATTATTTTCGTAAAATTGTTAACGAAAAGGATGGCCGTTATTCTGAAGCTTTGAAAATTTATGGGGAGAAGTTTGTACTAAAAGAGGATCGCTCGGTCATAGAGCAGGTACTTGATTATGACCACCTTTATGAAAGCTTGTGGTCAGGAGAAAAAGTTGATCTTTCCTATCGAAAGACAGATGGTACATTGGTGAACCTTCAGATCGGAAGATATTCAGATCTGGAAGAGGAAAAGAATCTCTCTCTTTGGATTTATGCAGATGAAGGTATCCAGTATAAAAAGCAGCTGGGAATGGATAATAACGCTGTGAATATTCTGCATTATGCCGTAACCTCTGGATTGTGGTGTATAGAATACGATGAAAAAGGCAATATGTCACAATGCATATGGTCAAATGCGTTCCGAAAAATACTGGGATATGAATCCGTGATGGAAATGCCGAATACCTGGGCAGCCTGGATTGATAAGATTCATCCTGACGACCGACAATATGTAGAAAGTGAGTATGATAAGGCACAGAACGATTATTCCGGAATGACAAATTACGATATTGAATATCGCATGTGTGACAGACAGGGAAGCTATCACTGGTTTCGGGATACCGCACATTTCAGCCGAAGAGCAGACGGTACACCGATATGCGCCAATGGTCTTGTGGTGCTCATAGACGAAAAGCATGAGCTGGATGCCAAGCTAAGGAAAGCCTTTCAGAAAGAAAGAAGGCACAGAAAAATGATGGAGGCACTGGCTCTGGATTATACAGCTGTGTTTGAGTGCGACCTGATAGGTGACACCATATCTGCGGTAAAAATGAAGGAATCCTCTCATTCATTTCGCAACAGAGGACATATGTCCTCTTTTTCTGAGTGGATTCGGTATAGCTATGAGCATGTGGTTGTTCAACATTCAGCACCGGATTTCATGGATGTATTTGACCCTGAACATCTGATTGAATATTTTGAGCAGCATGACAGCCTGATTACCAGACATCAAACCATTCCGAACAGCGACGGTATAGAATATTTTGAAATGCGTGTTATTCCTGTATATCGGGAAGGAACATCCTATAAGGTGATGCTGGCCTATCGCCCGATTGACGATATTGTGAGGAGTGAAAAGAAACAGCAGGAGCAGCTATCTCTTGCGCTTGCCGCGGCAGAGCAGTCCAGCCGCGCCAAGACAACGTTTCTGAACAGTATGTCCCATGATATCCGTACACCGATGAATGCGATTATTGGTTTTACAGCCCTGGCTCAAACCCATATGGACAATGCGGAGTTGGTGCAGGATTATTTGTCGAAGATTAGCACATCCAGTACGCATTTGCTGAGTTTGATCAATGATATTCTTGATATGAGCCGAATCGAGAGCGGCAGTGTCAAGCTGGACGAAAATCCGGTACACCTGCCGGATCTTTTACATGATCTGAGAAATATGATCCAGGGACTGGTGGCTGCGAGACAGCAGAATTTGTATATTGATACTCAGGATGTGCAGAACGAAGATATCATCATTGATAAATTGAGGCTTAACCAGATTCTTCTCAATATTATCAGCAATGCCATAAAATTTACGCCGGTAGGAGGAGATATCCTCATACGCCTGCTGGAAAAACCATGTCCGCGCAAGGGATATGCGACCTATGAATTTTACATAAAAGATACAGGAATCGGTATGTCGGAACAGTTTATAAGCCATGTATT
>CAVFRZ010000327.1:0-2050 GCA_963624875.1 Anaerovibrio sp. | reverse complement strand
GAGGACGACGAAGCTCCGGCGGACGCACTTTTTCCCGAGGATGACGTGCTGCCTTTATCTGAATTTTGCTTGGCAGCGGACGTGCTGCCCTCAGAGGCTGCGGTTGACGAGGCTCCGGCGGATTTGCTCTTCCCCGCGGACGCCGCGGTGCCTTTATCTGAATTCTGCTTGGCAGAGGTACTGTCTGTAGAAGCAGCTGATGCTGCCGGCACCGGCTGGAAAGCCACTGCAATTGCATGGTTGCCCTTTATCGAGGTAAAGGTATACGAATATACCGCTCCGATGGATTTATTATCCACAACCACATTGGAAACCATGTACCCCTTATCCGGGACAATGCTGTAAATCGCATTGCTTCCTTCGGAAACCTTCGACGTGCCGGCAGGAGAAATCGTTCCTCCCGCATTTGCGCAGGCAGCTGTAATCGTATATGTTTTGGCAGCGTCCTTCGCGAAGTTGGCAACAATATTGGCGTCCACCTGCAGATTTTTGATGACAAGCGTCGGATCCGTTCCCAATACCTTGTCACCGCTGGTCCATTTTTCAAAATGATATCCGCTGTAGGCAGTAGCCGTCAGTGTGACATTATCGCCGGCATTATAGGTAGCACCGCCGGCTGTATATCCGGTATCCTGCGGTGTCACCGATACACTAACCTTATACTGTGTTCTTGAGAAATACGCCGTAAATTCACGATTGCCGGTGATGTTGGACACGGTATACTTGGCATCCTTGGATATGACATTGTTGCCTTCCTTCCAGCAATCAAATCGGTATCCGCTGCCGGCTTTGGCCTCCAGCGTAATGGAGCCGCCGTACCCGACATTCTGGCTGGAGGTAACGGAGCCGGCGTTGTCGCGATTTTTCTTGATGGAAACATAACAGTCAATCTGTTTGAAGGTTGCCGTCACGTTCATATCCTCTGTGACAGAGGGAATGGTATACCGCGAATTGGTGGAAATAACCTGATTCTTGTATTTCCAGCCGACAAACTGATACCCATTGTTCGGCGTGGCATAGATTTCGCAGCCGGTACCATCGGCAACCGCGCCGCCTCCTCCTGCAGCACCGCCCGAGGAAGGATCTGCCTGCACCGAAACCGTATGATTCCCCGCCTTCAGTGTCACATAGGCGCAATCCGTAACATCCGGATTCTGCACGGAAGAAGCTGTAACCACCAGATTACCGGCGCCTTCTTTCGCATCCACAACGAGCTTTCCGCTCTTGTCAATGTAGGTACCGCTGCTCTGGTTATTGGAGACCGACCAGGTAACATCCAGATTGGGCTTGTTGTTGCCCTTAACATTGGCCGAGAAGCTCATTGTGCTTCCCTTTGCCATCGTAGCTGTCTCCGGAAGGACAGTAACACTTGTGACGGTTGGCACCTTTTCCTCAATGGTTACAGACAGAGGGATAACCACGCCGTAATTGCCGCCCGGATCCAGATTGTCGCTGGCACGAACTGCGGCATTATAGGTCCCGGCAGCCACAGAAGCATTCACACTGACATAAAATGTGCAGAACTCCCCGGACTCCAGATGCAGGTCGGAGGGCTGATCGACCTGAAACGGTCCGTTTTCGTTTCCTGTTATATACCAAACCAGATCAATCGGTGTCGATCCCGTATTGGTCAAAACAAAGGGCTGATAGATCCGGTCCGATCCCTTGGTAATCTTTCCGAAGCTCACTACGCTCTGATCACTGGTTAAACTGTATACATAAGGATCGGTTCCGTCGCTGTAATCTGAGTAGGTTTGAACATAACTGTTAAAATCACTCTCATCCGAGTAGGTGCTGTCCGTGTAGTCGTCATCCGAGTACTCGATAGCGTAATCATCTGCCGCAGAATCATCGGATTCACTGCTGGCACGGACGTGGAGTGACTGTATGCTTCCGATGCACAAAAGGCCGGCCATAGCCAGGCACAACACGCGCTTTGGATGAAGGATGGGTTTTAATTGCGATAGAGGCTTCTTTTTCTTCATAGGCTCCCTCCTAGTACAATGAAAATTAAATAACTGGCCATATTGCCGATGCTCAGCTATACTAA
>CAVFRZ010000326.1:0-2074 GCA_963624875.1 Anaerovibrio sp. | reverse complement strand
GCTTTAATCAGCGTTTCACACGCCGAAATGCGGTGTATATGCACCCAATGTCGGAAGCGAAGTCCGACACAGAAATACAGCATTACATCCCGCTCAAGTCAGACAGTTCTGTATCCTTCCCCCTTCGCCACGTTCTTGGCGGCGACGATATTCACGCCGGTCCCCGCTACATCCGCGAGGATCACCTGACCGATATGAACCGGTGCCGGTACCGAGATTCCCTTGAGTGCGCGCACGCAATCGTAGATCTTCCCCTTCGGAATCTCACCTGCCGTTTTCACGCTGACCACCGGGATCTCTCCGCCGCTCACACGCACAGTTGTCGTGACGATGCGGGCCGGAGCAGTTACCTCTTTTCTTGCGTAGGCATCGCCGCGCGGACACGTGTTGCCGGTTACTCTTTTCACACAGCCGTCCTCTAACTCAACCGTGATCTGACAGCCAAGAGGACAACCAATACAGGTCAATGTTCTTGTCGTGTCCATATTATGCCTCCTCTGTCCGAATCACAACCGTTGCCGCGGCTCGAAGAGCCGCAGCCTTATCGCCTGTCAATACAATGGTTTCCATCTCGCCCGGAGCCATCACCGGCCGCTTTCTTGCAAAGATTCTCTCTCCGTTGACATACAGCGCAAGTGTTCGGTTTTTGTAGACATTTCCCACACGCATACGCAACGTCAGCTTGTCGCCGACATGCTCCGGATGAATCCGTTCCGGCACGCAGTAGCGCACTCCGTTCTCACAGGATACCGAAATTCCAGGGCCCTCTGCAGCCTTGTTCTCCTGCTGCCCCTGAATGTAGGCCGCGGCCTCTCTTCCGGCCAGTCCCGCTTCCTCCGAGACATAGTCCACCAGGTCATGCACATGCAGGACGTTACCCGCCGCGAAAATACCGGGAATGCTGGTCTGCAGCGTCTCATCCACGCAAGGTCCGTTGGTCACCGGGCTCATCTCCACACCGGCGCCGCGGCTCAGCTCATTCTCCGGGAGAAGTCCGCAGGACAGGAGCAGTGTATCGCAGTCATAGTGCTCCTCGGTTCCCGGAACCGGCTTCCCATTTTCTACCTGTGCCAGTGTAATACCGGTTACACGCTTGTCACCCTCGATGTTGACAACCGTATGACTCAGCTTCAGCGGAATACCGAAGTCATCCAGACACTGTACAATGTTGCGCTTGAGGCCTCCGGAATAGGGCATCAGCTCCGCAACACACAGAACCTTGGCTCCCTCCAGCGACATGCGGCGCGCCATGATCAGTCCGATATCTCCGGATCCCAGAATTACAACCCGGCGTCCCGGCAGATACCCTTCGATGTTCACCAGGCGCTGTGCCGTTCCTGCCGTATAAACGCCGGCAGGACGGAAGCCCGGAATGTTCAGTGCTCCTCTCGGGCGCTCCCGGCAGCCCATTGCCAGAACAATTGCCTTTGCCTTTATGTTCAAAATGCCGTCTTCCCGGTTGACCGCGGTAATGACACGGTCCTTTGTAATGTCCAGGACCATTGTGTTTTTCTTGCAGGGGATCTGCAGCGCTTCCACCTGTTCCTCGAATCGCCCTGCGTATTCCGGTCCTGTCAGCTCCTCCCGAAAGGTATGCAGACCAAAGCCGTTGTGAATGCACTGGTTCAGAATTCCGCCCAGTCTCTCATCCCGTTCCAGGATCAGTATATCCTGAACGCCGGCCTTTCTCGCCTCAATCGCTGCCGCCATTCCGGCCGGTCCGCCCCCGATGATTACCAAATCAATCTCTCTCATTGCACCTTCCCCGCTTGCTGCGCGCAGCTTATAGCTGATCCTTATTGATTCCCACAATGTATTCCGAGCCGGTGCCGGATTTGGTTACCTGCTCCTGCGGAATCCGAAGCTCTCTTGCCAGGATCTCCATGATCTTCGGACTGCAAAAGCCCGCCTGGCACCGTCCCATCTCGGCCTCTGTCCGGCGCTTGATGCCGTCCAGACTTCTCGCACCCGGAACGCGATGAATGGCTTCGACGATTTCCCCCTCCGTCACGCTGCGGCACCGGCATACCATTACGCCGTAAGCCGGATCCTTCTCAATCAGCTTCTGAAACTC
>CAVFRZ010000325.1:0-2086 GCA_963624875.1 Anaerovibrio sp. | reverse complement strand
GAGGAAGTCAATCGATCACGCTGGTTCTATCTGCGAAGCTCCTGCGATTAAAGGGGAATGAATGCATAAGCTTCGTTTGATGTGAATCAGATGAGATCAAGACATGGCCGCGGCAATGTGTCCGGCGGTACTCACAGAAATGAACCGTGCTATGCAATTAAGCTCAGTGTAGCAGGAAAAGAACGATTTTCCAATGGGGGACGCACGTTCATTACAGCGCATTCACCACCTCGTCGTTGAGTGCATATCGTGCCGTTCCGAAAAAAGGGGATAAGAATATACCAGATAGGGTATAAAACTGTCTTATTTAATTGCAAATACACCCTAACGGGTATATTATTTGTATAGACATGATAAATATAACCGAACGGGTATAGTAATGAATGCAATTGGAGCTTACGTTAAAACGGAACGGAAAAAACTTGGTATGACGCAGGAGGAGTTTGCGATGCGGTCGGGACTGGGGCTTCGCTTTGTCAGAGATTTGGAACAAGGAAAGGAAACAGTGCGGCTGGATAAGGTGAATCAGGCCCTACGCATGTTTGGCATGGAAACGGTTCCGGGAAGGATTTCTCCAGATCATGAGTGATGTGTATCGCGCTGCAGGAGTATATGTGCAAAATCGAAGGGCGGGCCGCATTATAGAGACAGAGGAAGGGTATTGTTTTCAATATGATGCGGCCTATTTGGCTGATAAAAATGCGCTGCCGGTGAGTCTTACGCTGCCGCTTCGAATAGAAGCATATGAAAGCACCGTCCTTTTTCCGTTCTTTGACGGATTGATTCCGGAAGGATGGCTTTTGAATGTTGTCAGCAGGAATTGGAAGATCAATGTGCGAGACCGGTTTGGACTATTGTTAAGTGTCTGCCGGGACTGCATTGGAGATGTCAGAATTGAACCGGAGGCAATGCCATGATCTGCCTGTGTTGTGGAAAAAAGATTGCGGAAAATGCGGATTATGCAGAATATCAGTGCGGTTGGCATGCAAAGTGCATTAAGAGTTTTTTTGGCACCGCTCAATTCCCCACCATTGATCTATCCGAGCATGCACTGAAATTGCTGGCAGATGAGAATGTAAACCGAGGTCTGACGGTTCCCGGGGTTCAGAAAAAGCTGTCTCTTCATTTAGACTTGGCGGACGGTGCACGCTTGACACTTGTCAATTATCCGACGGGGTACATTCTTAAACCGCAGACAGAAGAGTACAAGAATCTACCCGAATATGAACAGATGGCAATGCATATGGCAACGACTGCAGGCATCAGAACGGTGCCACACGCATTGATCCGGGTGGATGATACCTATGCATATATTACGCGGCGAATTGATCGAAAGATCGCAGAAAACAGAACAGAGCTTTACGCTATGGAGGATTTCTGCCAGCTGTCAGGCAGACTTACAGTTGATAAGTACAAAGGCTCATATGAAAGCTGCGGAAAGATCATCAGAAGATATTCAATGTATGAAGGCTTTGATCTTTCGGAAATGCTACTTCGAGTGATTTTTTCTTTTTTGATTGGGAATTCTGACATGCATTTGAAGAATTTTTCACTGATTGAAGATACTCCGGGTTCCAGAAAATATCATCTGTCGGAGGCGTATGACATTCTTCCCGTGAATGTTGTCCTGAGGACAGACCCAGATCAGATGGCACTTACCATTCATGGAAAGAAAAGAAATATACATCGGAATGATTTTCTGGCGCTCGCAGAAAACTGCGGTATTCCTGCAAAAGTTGCAGAAAAGATGATCGGTACATTGCTGAAAAAGAAGGACAAGATTCTGGACCAATGCGAGAATGCACAGCTTTCTGAGGAACAAAAGCGAGAAATGAAAGAATTGCTAGAAGAACGAGCTGCGATCCTGGAAGGCTGAGAACTCCATCGTTGGCCAGCATCTGCATATATTCGAATTCCATGAGGTCCCTCCTTGTCTCGGCATTCGGCTTGGCTTTCTGAACCCGCTGTTCAACCTCCTCACAAAAAGCCCCCATAGGTTCCTTGCCGTTGATAAGATCGAGGAAGTCAATCGATCACACTGGTTCTATCTGCGAAGCTCCTGCGATTAAAGGGTAATGAATGCATA
>CAVFRZ010000324.1:0-2091 GCA_963624875.1 Anaerovibrio sp. | reverse complement strand
ATATCCCCGGAAAGGAAGGCATACTATGGCAGCATTTAACTGGGGCAAGCTTGGACTTTTTGCAGGCGGCGTTTTATTCGGAACAGCAGGTATTTCTATTCTCTCCAGCAAGGAGGCAAAGACAGCCTATACACATTGCACAGCGGCGGTTCTTCGCGGCAAGGATGCAGTGGTAAAGACAGCGACGACTCTGAAGGAGAACTGCCAGGATATCGCTGCAGATGCTTCGGATATCAACGAGAAGCGCTATGCGGAGCAGGAAGCTGAGGCAATCGAGAATGCAAAGGCTCTCCTTGCGGAGCATGAGGCAGCTGCAGCAGAATAAAGACTTGCAGACGCGCAATGTGCGCAGCAGCTACAGTCGGGACAAAGAAACCTTTGTCTCGAACATAAAGAGGTACATATCGAATGAAATATCTGATTCGTCACGAATCCGCGCACACCATGCGTATACACATGGGCGGTTACCGCATGTCGATGGATCAGGCAGACATCCTGGAGTATTACCTGCGGAATCTGGACTTTGTTCAGAAAGTAAAGATATATGAGGAGACAGGGGATGCGATCATCACCTATCACCGGACGAAGGAGTACAGAGAGCAGCTTCTGGAGGCTCTCTGTGCTTTTTCATATCAGGATCCTGCTGCGATCGCGCTTGTTCCGGAGGAAACGGGACGGGCACTCAACCATGAGTATCAGGACAAGCTGGCGCTGACCATTGCAGGACGCTATATTCGAAAGCTGTTCCTGCCGCTTCCGGTGCAGATGGCATGGACGGCGGTGCGCAGTGTCAAGTTTATATGGAAGGGACTTACGTGTCTTCTCAGTGGAAGGCTTCAGGTTCCTGTTCTGGATGCGGCGGCAATTCTGGCCTCCATGCTCATGGGAGATTTTAATACCGCATCCTCCGTGATGTGGCTTCTGGATATCGGGGATCTTCTGGAGGAATGGACCCATAAAAAGTCCATCGGAGATCTGGCAAGATCCATGTCGCTGAAGGTCGACAAGGTATGGCTCAAGGCTGCAGACGGGCAGGATGTGCTGGTCAGTGTAAAGGACGTGCAGGCAGGGGATCGCATCACGGTTCGCACCTCCAACGTTATTCCGCTGGACGGCGTGGTTATAAGCGGTGAGATGAGCGTGAACCAGGCCTCAATGACCGGTGAATCGGTTCCTGTTGTCAAGATGCCCGGCGGCTATGTATATGCCGGTACGGTTGTAGAAGAGGGCGAGTGCATCGTTGAGGTGACCAGGAAGGCAGGAACCGGCAAGTATGACCAGATCGTTCATATGATCGAGGAGTCGGAGAAGCTAAAGTCCAATACCGAGGCAAGGGCATATCATCTTGCAGACTCTCTGGTTCCGTATTCTCTGGGACTGACGGCTGTGGTCTACCTTCTGACCGGTAATGTTACACGGGCGATGGCATCACTGATGGTGGACTTTTCGTGCGCATTAAAGCTGTCCATGCCGCTTTCAGTGCTTTCGGCAATCCGCGAGGCCGGTACCTATGACATCTCTGTAAAGGGTGGTAAATTCCTGGAGGCCGTTGCTCAGGCAGATACCATTGTCTTTGATAAAACAGGGACCCTCACCCACGCAACGCCGACGGTGGTGCAGATTGAAACCTTCGACGGAGAGGATGAGAATTATGCGCTGAAGGTTGCGGCCTGCCTGGAAGAGCATTATCCGCATTCCATTGCCAATGCCGTTGTGGGAGAGGCGAAAAGACGCGGCATCACCCATGAGGAGATGCACACAGAGGTCAAGTATGTTGTGGCCCACGGCATTGCCAGTCAGATTTCCGGCAAGCGCGCCGTGATCGGCAGCTACCATTTTGTCTTCGAGGATGAGCACTGCACGGTGGATCCTTCGGAAATGGAACGGATGGAGAACCTTCCGCCGCAGTATTCGCATCTGTATATGGCAGTGGACGGCCGGCTGAAGGCGGTCATCTGCATTTTTGATCCGCTGCGGGAAGAGGCTCCGGCGGTCATTGAAGAGCTCCATGCACTGGGAATCCGCAAGGTATGCATGATGACCGGTGACAATGAGCGGACGGCAGAGGCGGTTGCGAAGGCACTGCATCTG
>CAVFRZ010000323.1:0-2097 GCA_963624875.1 Anaerovibrio sp. | reverse complement strand
ACTTGATGCGGTCGTAGCTTTTGTAGATATCGGTGCCGCCCAAGCAGACCGTGGCCTGAGCCTTTTCGTAGCCGGTAACGGCATTGACGAAGGTGGTCTTGCCCGCACCGGACCCGCCCAGGATCAGAACCATGTTCCCGGGCCGGATGTCCATTGCAATGTCTCTTAGCAGCGTCACCTTGGTCGTTCCATGGTAGGTAGTGCGCTTATTAATTCGAATGGAAAGCGTGTCGCCCGTCTGCTGCGGTGCGGTCTGATTGTCCTGCATGTGCCCCCTCTCTCTTCTGATGCCGATTAAAAAACCGGGAACTCCAACACTGGAATTCCCGGTTCCTATTCAATCACTGCCGGAGAAGGGACTCGAACCCTCACACCCTCACGGATAACAGATTTTGAGTCTGTCGCGTCTACCATTCCGCCACTCCGGCATAAACATCTCTGCACTGCAACGTGCAGAGACCAGTATATCACTGGCAAAGCCGGGATGCAAACTCTGTTTGATCAAAAGTTGCAAAATAATCCTTCAGCGTCTCCGCGCGGCGGATTTCCTTCACAGAGCCGTCCTCCCGGAGCAGCAGCTCTGCACTCCAAAGGCGCCCGTTGTAGTTGTATCCCATGGCAAAGCCGTGGGCACCGGTGTCATGAATGTAAAGAATGTCGCCCATCGCAATCTCCGGTAGCTCGCGGTCAATGGCGAACTTGTCGTTGTTTTCGCACAGGGATCCGACGACATCGTAGGTATGATCGCAGGGGGCCTCCTCCTTGCCCAGCACGGTGATGTGGTGATAGGAGCCGTACATAGCCGGGCGCATCAGGTTGGCCGCGCAGGCGTCCACACCGATGTACTCCTTGTAAATATGCTTCTCATGGATTGCCTTGGTGACCAGCGCGCCGTATGGGGCCAGCATAAAGCGCCCCATCTCCGTGTAAATCGCACAGTCGCCCATGCCGGCCGGCACTAGGATCTCATCATATACCTTGTGAACGCCCTCACCGATTGCACGGATGTCGTTGTCCTCCTGATCCGGTCGATAGGCAACGCCCACGCCGCCGGAAAGATTGACGAAGGCAAAATGAATATCGAGCGTCTCATGCAGCTCCTTCACGAGCTCAAAGAGCTGCCCCGCCAGCTGCGGATAATATTCATTGGTCACAGTATTGGAGGCGAGAAAGGCGTGAATGCCGAAGTGCTGCACGCCGTGCGCTTTGAGGCGTGCGTACGCCTCGAACAGCTGCTCTCTTGTCATGCCGTACTTGGAATCGCCGGGGTTATCCATGATGCCGTTGCTCATCTGGAACACGCCGCCCGGGTTGAACCGACAGGACATCGTCTCCGGGAAGGTCTCACCGAAGAGCATCTCGAGCGTATCAATGTGGGTAATGTCATCGAGGTTAATGATGCCTCCCAGCTCCCGTGCCTTTATATACTCCTCATCCGGCGTCTCATTGGAGGAGAACATGATGTGCTCTCCTGTGCTGCCTACGGCCTCCGACATCACCAGCTCCGCCATAGAGGAGCAGTCAAAACCAAAGTCATAGTCCTGCATGATCTGCATGATGTACGGATTCGGCGTCGCCTTCACAGCAAAATACTCGCGAAATCCCGGGTTCCAGGCAAATGCCTCCTTTACAGCCCGGCAGTTCGCGCGGATCCCCTTCTCGTCGTAGATGTGAAACGGCGTAGGGTGATCCTGTGTGATGGCCACAGCCTGATCCTTACTTAGAAACGGTATCTTTTTCATCCGATGTCCCTCATGTAGCGTTTTAAATTTAATTCACCACCGTGAATTATTGATGACAAACTTCGATCTGTCAACCGGGAAGCCCGGAATTTGGGACCGAAGCGGAAGGGCGGAGCTGACTCATGTCGGATTTGCCTCCCGTTTCGGCCATATCATAGCCAATAGGATTTCCTCACACATCCGGAATCTGCCAGTCAATAGGTGTCTCCCCATGCGCCTCCAGAAACTGATTGCATTTGGAGAAATGTCCGCATCCGAAAAATCCGCGGTACGCAGAAAGCGGACTCGGGTGGGGCGACTTCAGAATTAGGTGCTGCGGATTCGTGAGCATCGGTATTTTCGCCTGGGCCTGGGA
>CAVFRZ010000322.1:0-2100 GCA_963624875.1 Anaerovibrio sp. | reverse complement strand
GCGCCAATACGATTCGCCTGGCCCATTACCAGCATGCACAGGAGTTCTATGATCTTTGTGACGAGAAGGGAATCGTGGTCTGGGCGGAGATTCCCTACATCACCATGCATATGAAAAACGGCAGGGACAACACGCTCTCGCAGATGGAGGAGCTGATTGTGCAGAATTACAATCACGCCTGCATTGCGGTGTGGGGGCTGTCCAATGAAATTACGGCGGCAAGTGCGGTTAATGAGGAACTGCTCGAAAACCACCGTGCGCTGAATGACCTGGCACACCGTCTGGATCCGACCCGAAAGACCACCATGGCCAATGTGTTCATGCTGGAGACAGACTCTCCGATTTTGGAGATCCCGGATGTCAACAGCTACAATTTATATTTTGGCTGGTATCTGGGAGAACTCGAGCAAAACGATGAATTCTTTGATACCTATCATGCCAAATATCCGGGCCGCTGCATCGGCCTTTCGGAATACGGGGCAGATGCCAATCCGGCCTACCAGTCCAATCGTCCCGAGATGGGCGATTATACTGAAACCTATCAGTGCGTGTACCATGAGCACATGGCGAAAATGATCGCAGACAGACCGTGGCTCTGGGCAACGCATGTGTGGAACATGTTCGACTTTGCGGCAGACGGAAGGGACGAGGGCGGCAAGCACGGAGAAAATCAAAAGGGGCTTGTTACCTTTGATCGTCAGATCAAAAAGGATGCCTTTTATCTGTATAAGGCCTACTGGAGCGGCGAGCTGTTTGTGCATGTCTGCGGGAGCCGCTACGTGGACCGCGCAGAAGCCGTGACCGAGGTAAAGGTGTATTCCAATCTGCCGGAGGTTTCCTTATACAAGGACGGGAATTTCGTGGAGACGGTGCAGGCAGATAAGGTGTTCGTATTCCATGTGCCGCTGGAGGGGCAGCACACGCTGGAGGCAAGGGCCGGCGAATATTCCAGTGTGATCTATGTAAACCGCGCAGAGAAGTCGAATCCGTCCTATGCGATGGAAAACCGCAGAGCTGTGAATAACTGGTTCGATGGGGAACTGGATGAGAGCTGCTGGTCGGTCGAGGACGGGATGTCTGCGGTGCTGGCGGATCCGAAGGCAGGACCGGTTCTGAAGCAGATCATGGACAAGGCGGCAGCTTCCCGCGGCGATGTTGCATCGGCAGTGAAGGACAACCCGGCGCTGACGGCGATGATGGAGCGGGCGATGCAGCGCATGAGCGTGAAGGGAATGCTGCTGCAGGCCGGTGCCGATGAGGAGAGCATCCGGCAGCTCAACCGCATCCTGCAGGGAATCCGCAAGGACGAGAATACGTAAGGGCCTGCGACCTGGGAAATGGGATGGTGCGATTTTGTGACGAGCAGATGGATTCTCATGAATGGAGAAGATTCATCTGCCCGACCGAGCGCAACTGTTTGAGTCCAAGACACGGGCCTTCCGAAGGAAGACCCGTGGACGGACGAGTTTTGCGCGAATCGGGCGTTTGGTGAATCTGCGACGTTCATAGAGAATCCCTGCGAGGAAGACATGAGCACCACCCATCTCCAGGGCGCAGAGCCCGTGGATTGAATAAGAATTCTGTGAAGACAGGAGGCATACAATGATGCAGTCAGAAATTCCCTATATCATGGTAGCGGGAGAAGTTCATAACTCCAATTCCTCCACGAAGGAAGCAATGGAAAAGCCCTGGCAAAAGGCCGTGGAGCTGGGACTCAATACGGTGCTGGTGCCGGTGACCTGGGAAATGCTGGAGCCCGTGGAAGGCTCGTTTGACTTTACCGCCGTGGATATGCTCCTGGAGGGGGCAAGAGAACACGGATTAAAGCTCGGGATCCTGTGGTTTGGTGCCTGGAAGAACGCCCAGTGCTATTATGCTCCGGAATGGGTCAAGTCAGACCTTGGGCGGTTCGCCCGCGCGGAGGCAGAGCCCGGGCAGAATAAGATCAGTCTACAGCAATACCATGGGATGGGCTACACATCCCTTTCATACCTGTGCGAGGAAACCTGCCGGGCGGATGCCAAGGCCTTTGCAATGCTGATGCAACATATTAAGGAAAAGGATGAAACAGAGCATACAGTTCTCATGGTGCAGGTGGAG
>CAVFRZ010000321.1:0-2108 GCA_963624875.1 Anaerovibrio sp. | reverse complement strand
TGAACGTGCTGGATCACTTTGCCAAGGTGGAGTATCAGCCGCACGCCTGCCGGAGGGAAGGCTTTACAACAGCAGGGCAGGTGCAGTTCGTGTGCCGCGCCGGAAACTTCAGGGACGCAGGACTTGCCGATACCGGAGCCCTGGACGTACTGCGGATCATCCTTGGGTACGACTATCTCTGGACGAAGGTACGCATGAACGGCGGTGCCTACGGGTGCATGAGCAACTTCTCCCGAAGCGGCCTCGGGTACCTGGTCAGCTACCGCGATCCACAGCTGACCAAGACCATTGAAACCTTTGAAGCGGCGGCGGACTTCGTGCGGGGCTTTACGGCAAATGAAAAGGAAATGACCAAGTACATCATCGGCACCGTCAGCGGCCTGGACCGCCCGATGACGCCTTCGGCCTTCGGCAAATTCTCACAGGTATGCGTACTGAAGGAGGTTGCGGACGAGGAAATCATCAAGGAGCGGAATCAGGTGCTGGACTGCAGCCAGGAGGACATTCAGGCGCTGGCAGCGCATCTTGATGCGATCATGAAGAGCGGTGTTCTGTGCGTGGTTGGCGCATCGGCCAAGCTCAAGGAGAACGCGGAGCTGTTCGAGCGCCTCGAGCCGCTGACGTAGAGGAAGCTGTATGCGTACCTGTCGGAGACAGGGTGGCGGATGGATGTCCGGATCAGGGGCCTTGCGAGGCCTCGGTGCTTGCGAGCGTCCCCAGATCGGACACCTCCGCCAGGACCCGTCTCCGACAGGTACATGATACAGCAACGAAAGGAATACGATGTCAAAAGCAGGATTTGCGGCGATTGTGGGCCGCCCGAATGTTGGAAAATCCACATTGATGAACACTCTGATCGGGCAGAAGATCGCGATCACCTCCTATAAGCCCCAGACCACGAGAAACCAGATCCGTACTATCTACAGTGATGAGAACGGGCAGGTAGTCTTTCTGGATACGCCCGGCATCAATCAGGCCAAGGATAAGCTGGGCGACTACATGCTGCGGGCAGCGGAGTCCACCTTGAAGGAGGTGGACCTGATCCTGTGGCTGGTGGAGCCGCGGGCGAATCTGAAGGAAGAGGACCTTAAGGTGCTGGCCCGCGTTGCTGCTGCGGGGAGACCCGTGATCCTCTGCATTACCAAGACGGACAGCGTGAAAAAGGCGCAGCTCCTCCCGGTTGTTGCCGCCTATGTGGACGCATGGAAACAGGAAACCGGGCAGGAGCTTACGGACATCATCCCCATCAGCTCCCGGCAACGCACCGGCCTGGAGGACCTTCGCTCCACCATCTGGAACCGCCTTCCGGAAGGGACGCCCTTCTACGATCCGGAGCAGGTCACGACACAGACCGAGCGGGAAATTGCGGCAGAGATGATCCGCGAGAAGGTCCTTCGCTATGTGAATGAGGAGGTGCCGCACGGCATCGCCGTACAGATCAACCGCATGAAGCTGCGCAAGGGTGAGAGCCTCATCTGCGACATTGATGCGGACATCATCTGCGAGCGGGAGAGCCACAAGGGCATCATCATCGGCGCCGGCGGCCAGATGCTCAAGAAAATCGGCACAGCAGCCAGAATCGACATCGAGAACATGATCGGTGCCAAGGTGAACCTGCGCCTTTGGGTCAAGGTCCGCAAGGGCTGGAAGGATGACCAGAACGCACTGCGCAGCTACGGCTATAATCTGAAGGATCTTGGAGGAGCCGGCAGCCCTATACAGAGGTTACTGCTATGGTCATCGGCGTGCAGCCCATCGGCGAGAATGACCGCCGCGTTGTGCTTCTTACCAGAGAGCTGGGGAGGATCAGTGCCTTTGCCAAGGGGGCAAGGCGGCCGAATTCCTCACTGGTGGCAGCCACGGACCTGTTTGTCTTCGGAACCTTTCGGCTCTATGCCGGCCGGGATTCCTACACGCTGGTCGAGGCTGCGCCGCAGAATTATTTTCCCTGGTTTCGAACGCACATTGAGGAGGCACTTCTGGGACAGTATTTCTGCGAGGTCCTGGAGTATTGCACCAGGGAAAACAACGACGAGTCGCAGCTTCTGCTCCTTTTGTACCAGACGCTTCGCGCCCTGGAATCGGAGAAATTCTCCGCGCGGCTGGTG
>CAVFRZ010000320.1:0-2112 GCA_963624875.1 Anaerovibrio sp. | reverse complement strand
GAGGAAAAGGCATATCACTACCGGGACTTTGCCATTGTTACCGGAGATCTTGTCGGCTATGAGGACGCGCTGCGGCTGGCCGCGCAGCGCTACGACGTGCCGGTTTATCTGGACACGAACCGCGCCATTTTGCAGAATCCGCTGACCGAAACCATACGCGGCGCATTGGAAATCGGTGCGGGAGATTATTCCTATGAGACGGTTTTCCGTTTCCTTCGAAGCGGAATGATCGGAATTACCAGGGAGCAGACAGATCGCCTGGAGAACTATTGCCTGAAGAGAGGGATTGCATCCAGAAAGCGCTGGGAGACAGCCTTTGATCCGGAATTTGAGGATGCCAGAACGACATTTCTGCAGGCAATTGCACCGCTGCAGGACCAGGGGCGCGCGTCGGCGAAGGAACGCGCAGAAAACCTGTACCGATTCCTTTTAGGCATACAGGCCGGAGAACAGATGCTGGAGCTGGCGAAGGAGTGCGATGCTGCCGGCGAGCAGGCACCGGCGATGGAATACCGGCAGATTTACGGCGCGGTGCTCCGGCTCCTGGATCAGATCTATGAGCTTTTGGGAGAGGAGCTGACACCGGCCAGGGAGTTTCTGGAGCTGATGGAGGCCGGCTTTGCAGAAATTCGTCTCGGAACGCTCCCGCAGCAGGTGGACCGGATTCTCATCGGTGACATCGAGCGAACGCGCCTTTCACAGGTGAAGGTGTTGTTCTTTGTGGGGGTTAACGACGGATGTATTCCGAAGAATTCCTCCAAAGGCGGAATTCTCTCCGATCTGGACCGGGAATTTTTGAAGGAATCCTCCCTCTTTCAAAGCGGAGGGCTGGAGCTGTCACCGACACCGCGGGAACAGATGTATACGCAGCGGCTGTATCTGTACATGAACCTGACGAAGCCGACGGCGGAACTGTATGTATCCTATACCAAGAGCGATGCCGACGGCGGGAGTCTGAGGCCGTCGTATCTGATCGGCCTTCTGCGGCAGATGTTCCCGGAGCTGGAGACAGAACTCCCCGAGGAGCGATCTGCGGCCTGGCAGCTGGCGTCGACAAAGGATGCCGGGAGGTATCTGGCCGCATCGATGCGCAGCTATGCAGACGGATTGTTTCTGCAGGATCAGAAGCGGCAGCAGGAGTTTCTGACGA
Source organism: Anaerovibrio sp. (assembly GCA_963624875.1). GTDB lineage: Bacteria > Bacillota > Clostridia > Lachnospirales > Lachnospiraceae > CAG-791. The sequence continues at coordinate 962 of CAVFRZ010000320.1, read as the reverse complement.
TGTACGGCGTGATGTACAAGACGCAGGCGCAGACACAGACGCTGCGGGATGCCGCCTTTAGCCGTTATCAGCCAAGGCGGCTTTCGAAGGCCACGTCCCGGAAACTCTATCACGGATTGATCCGCGGCTCGGTGACGCGCCTGGAGACGGCGGCGGCCTGTTATCTGCGCCAATACCTGCATTACGGTCTCCGTCTTCAGGAGCGAGAGGAGTATTCCTTTAAGGAAAACGATTCCGGTACGATTCTGCACGAGAGCATCCGCAGCTTTGGCCAGCTCCTGAAACAAAAGGGGATTTCCTGGCTGGAGTACACCGATCAGGAGAGCCGGGAGCTGATCGACTTTGCGCTGCACAGCACAGCCGGGACCTACCGGGAACAGGTCCTTTATGCAACGCAGCGAGACGCGTATCAGCTGGAACGCCTTCGCCGGATCCTGCTCAAGACCGTGGAGGTGCTCCGGTATCAGCTGCAGAAGGGTGATTTCCTTCCGGAGGCGCTGGAGCAGCCGTTTGGATACAAAGGCGAAATCACGTATGAGCTGCCGGGCGGCGGCAGGCTGATCCTGGAGGGCCGGATCGACCGGGTGGATCTTGCCAGACAGGACGGCCGTATTTATATCAAAATCATTGATTACAAGTCGGGAAATAGGGACCTGGTCCTGTCCAAAATCCGCGCAGGACTTCAGCTCCAGCTTCCGCTTTACCTGGAAGCGCAGAGAAGACAGCTTAGCAGGCTGAATCCGGAGTCGGAGGTCATTCCGGCGGCGATGCTCTACAGCCGTTTTGATAATCCGGTGCTCTCGGTGAAAGATTCTGCGCCGGTGCTGAAGCTCCTTACTGCGGGTGAAGAGGAGGAGGCCAGGAGAACCAGCGAGGATCTGGTGCGTAAGCAATTGCGGCCAAACGGAATGGTGGGAGCGGAGGATGATATTCTGGAGCATCTCGACCACGCGCTCTCCGGC
>CAVFRZ010000319.1:0-2127 GCA_963624875.1 Anaerovibrio sp. | reverse complement strand
TAATGGTTCTCCCGGACAAGACGTGCAATCTCCCGAAGGTTCTGCAGCGGCTTCTTCGTAAGACGGGGGAGCAGGTACACCCGGCCGCCCATCGCCTCAATCTCCGGGCACAGATCATTTTCGCTTCGCTGATGCACGATAAAATCAAACTGAAACCGGCCCCGGTCCATCTGCCGGTACAGATTCATGATGAAGTTCTCCATTCCTCCTGGGACCATTGCCCCCACAATGTGGAGAATACGAACCGGCTCACTCATCACTGCTCGTCCCTTCCTCTACACAAATCACAATCCTGCTCTCCTGCAGCGGCTCCTCGCCGCCTCTGGCATACAACGCGTAGCAGGCCTCCAGTTCCAGCCTGCCTTCGCGTTCCTGTAAAGAGACGCTCTTCGTCAGCGTCTCGAATTCCAGTGTGCCTGCTGCCGTGCCATATCTGGTAAGGATCCGTTTTCCTTCTGAAAGTGCAAGAGACGACGAAAGAGCCCCTTTTTTGCTCACCTCAAGTCCATCCTCGCTCAGCTTCAGAAGTCCCTTCACCACGCCCTCCGGCAGATTTTCCTCATAAGAAACAAAATGGTGCCCGCTGCGGAAGATATACTTCCCGCGGGCACTTGTTATCACCGGCTCCTGCCAGACGCCGTCCTGCCTATGATAGCCCTGAATCGTCAGCGCAACATCCTTTGTCATTGATTACAGTCTCCAATAATCCCACTCCGGCGCAGCAAAGCTCTCCTTGTCATAGATGCCCTTCAGGTCGATAAAGACCTTTGTTGCATGCTCCGGATTAAAGAAGGAAGCAATATTCTCCGGTGTATAGCTTTCAAATTCCGTATGCTTGACCGCCATCAGTACCGCATCCATATCACGAACATCATCCATGGTCTGGAAGCGGATGCCGTACAGGCGCTCCGCCTCCTGCGCATCCGCCTGCGGGTCTACCACGACAGGTGTAATCCCGTACTCCTGCAGCTCCCGGTAGATATCGATCACCTTGGTGTTGCGGGTATCCGGACAATTCTCCTTGAACGTAAAGCCCAGGATCGCCACTCTGGCGTTCTTCACCGGAAGGTCATTGCGGATCAGGAGCTTTACAAGGCTCTCCGCGCAGTACTTGCCCATATCATCGTTGATGCGACGGCCGGACAGAATGATCTGTGAGTGATAGCCGAACTGCTCCGCGCGGTAGGTCAGATAATACGGATCGATGCCGATGCAGTGTCCGCCCACCAGTCCCGGGCGGAAATTCAGGAAATTCCACTTGGTCCCGGCCGCCTCGAGAACCGCCTTTGTATCAATGCCCATCTTGTGGAAGATCATCGACAGCTCATTCATGAACGCAATGTTGATGTCCCGCTGGCTGTTCTCAATGACTTTCGCAGCCTCAGCGACCTGAATGGATTCTGCCCGGTGCACACCGGCATCCACCACCAGCTCATACACTCTGGCAATGATATCCAGGGACTCCGCATCCATACCGGACACAATCTTCTTGATGGTGTTGAGACGGTGCACCTTGTCTCCGGGATTGATGCGCTCCGGAGAGTAGCCGATCTTCCAATCCACGCCGCAGGTAAGGCCGGATTCCTTCTCAATGATCGGAATGCATGTCTCCTCGGTCACGCCCGGATACACCGTTGATTCGAAAACAACAATGCTCCCCTTTGTGAGATTCTGTCCGACAAAGCGGCTCGCGCCCTCCACCGGTGAAAGATCCGGTGTATGATCCGCATTGACCGGTGTCGGCACCGCAACAATAATAAACTTTGCATCCCGAAGGCTTGCCGGATCCGCAGTAAACTCCACCGTCGTTTCCTTCACCGCCTGATCGCCGACCTCGTTGGTCGGATCGATGCCGCTTTTGTACTTTTCAATCTTCTCTTCGTTGAAATCAAAGCCGATGACATTGATCTTTTTGGCAAAGGCAACGGCGATGGGCATGCCTACATATCCAAGGCCTACCAATGCCAGCTTCTCTTCCTTCGCTACCAGCTTTTCATATAAGTCCATCATATTCTCCAATCCTGATGCGGCGCCCGGGCCGCAGTTACCACTGCGTTTTTTTCATTGGCGGCAGTGGACACCATTCTGCTATTGCACTCCTCTAACTGTAACACCAAATCATAATGT
>CAVFRZ010000318.1:0-2129 GCA_963624875.1 Anaerovibrio sp. | reverse complement strand
GAATTTCTCCTCGCATTCGGAAAACCTCGATGCGGCTGGCCAGAGGCGCTTCGCGTCTTGGCCGCCTGCCAATTTCAATCGTGAATATGCCTGCAAGCAGTCAATTCACGTTGAAATGTGGCAGGTGCTGAACAGATACAAAAGATGCAGACACACCAACTAAATGGTATATCTGCATCACAAAATCACATATATCCCTACGTTGGCATTATCCAAATCAGGTTACGGGTCTGGACCTTCAGTCCACTCTCAGCCGGTCTTACCAGCTCCCCTTTTATTCTCTTCTCTTGGCTCAAGACAGTAGCACGTTTCCACCTCATATGCAAGGAGGATTGGCGCAGAACACCAGCATAGCCGGTGAATAACCGGCCGGTTCGTTACAAATCAAGCACCTATTCCGCATCCGTCACTGTATCCTCAGCCGAGTAAATATGACAGCCCTTCCGTCCGTGGTTTTTCACATAATACAGTGCTCTGTCCGCATCCTTAAACAGACCTTCCCCCGGATTCTCCCGATCCGTAAATGCCGCTCCCGCACTCAGAGATACTGCCGGAACATTTTCTTCATGGGCGGCAAGCTGGTTGTTGATCTCGTTTATTTTACCTTCTATCGTGTATCCAAGATCGCCTGTCACATCCATCATGACAACAGCAAATTCGTCTCCGCCGATTCGACAGACATGATCAATCGAACGAAAGCCCTCTGCTAAGCGTTTTGACACTCGTTTCAGAATAAGATCACCCACTGCATGACCATAGGTGTCATTGACCCTCTTAAAATCGTCCACATCCACAAGGATCAAGGCAAAATTCCTCTTCTCCTTTTCCATCGATCTCAGAATCTGATCAAAAGACCCACGGTTGAGTACGCCAGTCATCGGATCATGCTCCGCCTGGCTCTTCAATAACTTTTCCTCTGTAATATCCCGAGCAACATACAGAGCTTCCACCGCCCTGCCATTTTCGTCTCTGCTTTTTACGATAAACCGTGCCTGCATCCACTGGCCTGTAGGTGCTTTATAATCCGCTGCTACTGTGTTTACCTTTTCAAATCTGTCGGCCAGCGTATCCAAATCCAGGAATTCTCGCAAAGTTTCTCTGAATTCCGGCTCTATAAAGGCTTCTATGACTTTATCCTTCACATCGTCAAAAACGCCTTTGCCTGCAGCAACCGTTCCCATAAGCGGCACACTGGTTAATACTTCATATTCATGAGTGACGATATCCGCCCGGAAAATCGTGGAGTATATGGTCGACAAAGCGCTGATCACCTCTGCATGCTCTTTTTCTTCCTTAAGCCGCGCTTCTTCGAGTGCCTGTTCTCTCCTTTGATTTTCCTTCTGCTCTTCTACAATCTTATCGATCAGCCGGAATCCCACTACAACATTTTCTGTATCGCCGACTCTTCTGAAATCATACTGATAGTAATGCTGTACACCATCCTCTATATTGCGATATGTGCCAACGTATTTATCCTGACTGGAGAATACCTGTCTGATATTTTCTACATTCAGCGTTTCTTTTATCCGCTTCTTATCATCGGGATGAACGGTTTCGAGCACCCATCGATCAACAACAGCATCAAACTGAAAGGTCTGACTGCCGACATCCCTGATCGCTCTTACATTATAGCTGTCGGCCACTCTTATAGCCCGCGCAGTTCCCTCCTTCAGGTTTGCAACAAATACATTCCTGAAGCTCTTGGACAACGCATTGATAATTGCAAGCTGTTCATCAACCTCTTTTTGATGGGCGGCCTCTTTTGCTCTTTTTACTTCCTCAATTTTCCGATGCTCTTCAATGATGTCATCAACATTCTGAAATCCGGCTATTGCTATTGTATTATCCTGATCAGACCTGCTGATGCTGTATTGAAAATAATGAATTTCTCCATTCACAAGGCTACGGTAATTTCCGACAAGCTCTTCCTTCGTTTCGAAAACCCTTTTTATATTTTCTATCGAAATTGCACTGCTGACTTTCTCTCTGTCTTCCGGATATACAATGGTATTAATCCAATTCTCAATAACCACATCGAACGGGAACTCCTGATGATCCTCCTTGCCCGGAATATCTACTAGAACGAATAATAATTAACTAGCTATATTTTGCGATGCTTCTTCAGGTGA
>CAVFRZ010000317.1:0-2170 GCA_963624875.1 Anaerovibrio sp. | reverse complement strand
CCATTACCCGGTTGTGATCCGGCATACAGCCAATGCGCTGGCTGCTCCGCAGCTGCTGGCGGCGAAACGCGCCGGTGCGGTTACGGTGTGTCATTCTCACAATGAGACGGATCCGCAGCGCTTTTTGCATGTACTGGGACGGATTCTCCTTCGGCGGGCGGCGGATGTACGCCTTGCCTGCTCGGAGAAGGCCGGCCGCTGGATGTTCGGAAACCAGAGCTTTGAGATTGTACACAATGCCATCGATCTGGAGAATTTCGCTTATCGGGAGGAGAGAGCGCAGAAAATCCGGGACGAGTTCGGGCTGGAGGGACGCCATGTATACGGCAACATCGCCAATTTCATTGCGTCCAAAAACCACCTCTATCTCCTGGATATCTACGCGGAGATTTTGAAAATCGATCCGGAGGCGCGGTGCTTCTGTCTGGGAGACGGAGACCTGCGGCCGGAGATCGAGGAGAAAATCCATGCGCTGGAGCTGGACGGAAAGGTGATCCTCACCGGTATTCGGAAGGATGCGGCAGATTTTATGTCCTGCATGGATGTGCTGATCTTTCCTTCCCGGTTTGAGGGGCTTCCGCTGACGCTGATTGAGGCACAGGCAGCCGGACTTCCCTCTCTCATTGCAGACACCATCACAAAGGATGTTATTGTTACGGAGGGCATTGTCTGTTCAAGGTCCATCGAGGAATCGCCGTCTGTGTGGGCCGGCGAGGCGGCGGAGCTTGCCTCCGCGGGCGATGGGACGCCGCAGGAGAGAGCACAAAGACGCCGCTGTCAGAAAGAGCGCATGGCGGCAGCAGGATATGACATTCGGCAGCTGGCGCAGTGGTACCGGGAGTTTCTGGAGAGGCTTGCGGCCGAGTGATAGAGGATGATGCAGCCATTTGCAAGCACCGAGGCCTCGAACCCGGACATCCATCCGCACCCTGTTGCCTGGCGAGTGGTTGCATCGCGAGGCCTTGACGTAATGGTTCGAATGCGGTATATATGTGTCACGTAAATCATATATTTCATACTAAATTAGTATGAAAATGAGGAGGACTGTTATGAAGAAAAGAGCAATGATTGCAATGACGGCTGTGGCACTTGTGATGACGTCGCTGGCAGGGTGCAGCAGTGCATCGGATACAACCGCAGAGACGTCCGCTGCAGAGGAGAGCACCTCTGCAGCAGAAGAGTCTTCGGAGACAGCAGAGACCGCAGCAGCGGAAGGAACAACCGAGGCTGCAGATGAGATTGATGCAGCAATGAGCTATACCGATGCAGACGGCCTTTTGAAGGAGGTGCTGGAAAAGGGAAAGCTGGTAGCCGGAATGGAAGGCGACTGGGCCCCCTGGTCCTATCATGACACGGATTCGGATGAGGTCATCGGATTTGATGCAGATACAGCAAGAGCGATCGGTGAGAAGCTCGGCGTGGAGGTGGAGATCGTAGAGGCTCCTTGGGAATCCCTGTTCGCAGGACTCGATGACGGACGGTATGACATCGTTGTCAACGGAGTAGAGGTCACAGATGAGCGGTCGGAGAAGTATGATTTCTCAGAGCCCTATGCATACATTCACACGGCACTGGTGGTCCGCTCGGATAATGAGGACATCAAGAGCTTTGAGGATCTGAAAGGCAAGAAGACGGTGAACTCCATCGGCTCCACCTATATGGAGCTTGCAGAGAGCTACGGCGCCAGCGCAGCCGGTGTGTCGACACTGAACGATACCATCCAGAACGTCATCGACGGCCGCGCAGATGCTACTCTGAATGCGGATGTATCGATCTACGATTACCTGAACCAGCAGCCGGATGCCAACATCAAGATTGTTGCGACGACCGAGGAGGCAAGCCATGTGGCCATTCCGATCCGCAAGGGCGAGGAGACAGCATCCTTTGAGGAAGCGGTGAATGCAGCCATCAAGGAGCTGAAGGAGGACGGAACCCTGGCGGAGCTCTCAGAGAAATATTTCGGCTCGGATGTGACTAAATAATCCGGGGAGAGATCAGACCCACGCCATCCGGCGACAGGGTGGCGGATGGATGTCCGGATCAGGGGCCTTGCGAGGCCTCGGTGCTTGCGAGCGTCTTATGCGAGCTTAGCACCGCTAGGTCCGAGGACGGAGCCGTTTTTGCCGAGTGGCCGCAAGGCCATCTCGAAGCTGACGAAGTCAGCGTAGCG
>CAVFRZ010000316.1:0-2178 GCA_963624875.1 Anaerovibrio sp. | reverse complement strand
CCATTACTCTTCATCACTATTTTTATAACTCCAGAATATATTCTGCCTCCCAGTGATATCCTGTTTTTTTTAATGCGTCCAAGATCGTTTCCCGATCCTGCGGATTGGCTTTCCAACAAAGTCCACATCCTGCTGTTATTTCCCTTGGAATCGGAATTAGTCGCCCCGGCAATTTTTGTTCCATTCCAAATTTATCGGCCGCCATTGCCTGAGTGGTGCTTTCAAAGGTTAAAATCCAAGTTTTCTTTTTTATTCTCATAGTTTTGTCTTGTTTTTTGTTCATTCCAACAATTGCGATAATTCGCTCAGTGCTTTTGCGGTCGCATCAATCTCTTCCTCTGTATTTTTATGAGACACCGAAATTCGGACAGCCCCTTGTGTTTTTGTTCCTAATGTCTCATGCATTAACGGCGCACAATGCGCACCTGCCCGAACTGCAATCCCATGTTCTTCAAAGAGCCAATCGGCAACATAAGCAGAATCTTCGTCTCCCATATTGAAGGAAAGAATCCCTACTCTCTGGCTGCTGTCTGGATTGCCATACAGATGAATGCCCGGAAGATCACGAATCTGATCTTCTAACCGTTTTATCAGGAATTGCTCTCGCTGTATGATCGCTTCGGTGCCAATTTGATTTAGGTAGTGCAATGCCCCGCCAAGTCCGGCGATTCCATGTACATTTAATGTGCCAGCTTCAAGATGTTCTGGCATGGCAGCTGGATGTTCATGGTCAAAGCTATGAATTCCACTTCCACCCACCTTTAATGGATTGATTGTTACACCTGGGCGCACATAAAGTCCACCTGTTCCCTGCGGTCCCATCAAGCCCTTATGTCCAGTAAAACAAAAGACATCAATTCCCATTTTTTGTACATCGACTGGCAAGATTCCGGCAGTCTGAGAGCCATCTACAAGAAAGAGAATTTTCTTCTGCAGAATTTCTTTCTGAAGAATCTCCTTTTTAATGCGGGCCAGATCGGTAATATTTCCAGTGAGATTTGATGCATGTGTGACAATAACAGCTTTTGTATTTTCTTTTATCAGCGTAGGCAATTTGTCATAGTCTAATATTCCCTGCGCATCTGCGGGCAAAAAACTTACTTCCACGCCTTGCTCTTGCAGACGATAAAGTGGACGCAGCACAGAATTATGTTCGCATACCGTTGTGATGACATGATCACCTTTTTGAAATAAGCCTTGGATCGCTGTGTTTAATGCTTCAGTGGCATTTGATGTGAATGCAATACGATCGGCACTTTCTGCATGGAAAAGCTGTGCTAATTGCTCTCGCACCTGATACACACACCGCCCTGCCTGCAACGTGGCATCATGAGCTCCCCTTCCGGGGTTGCCCATGGTGTGCAATGCGTGAATCATCGCGGTCTCGACTTCCTTTGGCTTTTGCAGGGAAGTCGCTGCATTATCAAGATAGATCATCATGGCTTAATAATCCTATCTGCTTTGCTCATTCGCTCTACAATATCGTACATGTTGGTTACTTCTCCAACCTGAAGTTTCTCGGTTAAACCGTAAAAATTCAGGCAGGTGCCACAGGTGCGAATCTCAACGCCCTGCTCTTCCAGACTTTTCAGATCTTCCAGAGATGGTGAACCTTCACAGGTGAGGTATGCACCACCATTGTAAAACAGCATCTGATCTGGCAGCTCGTCCTGCTGTGCTAATGCATAGATAAATCCCTTTATCAATGTTTTTCCAAGCTCTGGATCTCCCTCGCCCATAGTATTAGAAGAAATGACAACCAGTGTATTCTTCTTTGCCGGAGTGCACATGATCATACTTTCACTTTCGTTTTGGTTCTGATTCTCGTTGTCCTTGTCTTCTACGCTGTTCCCTGTGCTGTTTTCTCCACTGGTACTCTGTGTCTCTCCAACGGTCAGTGTTACCTTATATTCCTGCTCTTTTACCTTCTGAGATACACATCCGTAGTCTTTTTGCTGTGCCATTTTGGTCAGATTCTGTACAGCAATTTCATTATCAACCAATACCTCTACCGTTCCGGCACCGTTTAACTCTTTGATTGCTTCCTTTGCCTTTACTAACGGGATCGGGCAGATGTCTCCAATTGCATTTACTTCTTTTTTCATGATGTTTTTCCTCCTATTGTTTTCCAATTAACCAATTACCAGAATTTCTGGCTCCTGACGTACTGTCACATCT
>CAVFRZ010000315.1:0-2188 GCA_963624875.1 Anaerovibrio sp. | reverse complement strand
GTACAATGTCTGCGTGACCGGTCACTGAGATCTCGCGGGCCAGCGGAAGGTGACGATGCGTGACGATTGGATTGCGCGGGCAGATTTCATAAGGGCCCTCGACACTCTTGGCTCTTGCCATCATGACACAGTGGTTGGAAAAGGTGCCGCCCTCCGCAACAATCAGATAATACCAGTCATTAATATGATACAGGTGCGGGGCCTCGATCCATTTACTGGTTGTGCGGGCTCCGTCCCAGATTTTCCGACGGCTTCCAATGAACTGAAAGGTTTCCGGATCCAATTCGCTTAAGTAGATGCCGTGATGCCCTTCGTACTGCGGATATGCCTCGATGTAGTTGCCGGCATACCACATTCTCCCGTCCTCGTCCCAGAACAGCGTCGGATCAATGCCGTCCGCTCCTTTGATAAAGACCGGATCCGACCACGGACCGGCAGGGTCCTTGGCGGTAACGATAAAATTGTCGCGATAGACCTCGCGCCCCTCGGATACGAAGGTATTGATAATATAGAAAAGTCCCTCATGATAGCGAATGGTCGGTGCCCACAGACCAAGGCTCGCCTCGCAGGACTTATAATCCAGCTGATCCGGGCGATGGATGGCATGGCCGATCTGCTCCCAGTGAATCAGGTCCTTGCTATGAAAAATCGGAAGCCCGGGGTAATAGATAAACGAGGAGGTTGCCATATAGTAATCCTCTCCCACCCGGCAGATGGAAGGGTCCGGATAAAAGCCGGATAAAATCGGATTCTGAAAGTGCTCTGTTGTCATCATTTTTCCTTTCTGCCGCATGCCGCAGCTTTCCATATTACTAGCACAAGCGGATCGGCATTTCCCCTCATCCGTTGCACGCTTTTTGCGATTTCATGCGATTGCGAAAGTGGTCCATTCTCGGCCCCTGAAGGGCCCCGGTCCGGACATTCACCTGTACCCCGCCGGGAACGACTCACCGTCACAGCGTCTTTTCACACATTGCAAGCGCCGATGCGATCACCGCATCCATATCGTAATACTTGTATTCGCCGAGCCGTCCTCCGAAGATCACCTTCGACTCCTTGTCCGCCAGCTTCCGGTACTTCTTATAGAGCTCTCCGTTTTTCGCATCGTTTACAGGGTAATAGGGCTCATCTCCCTTTTTCCATTCCGAGCTGTACTCCCTGCTGATCACGGTCTTGGGAAGATCGTTTCCTTCATCGTCCTTACCGAACTGGAACCACTTGTGCTCAATGATCCTCGTCCAGGGCGTCTCCGCATCCGTATAATTCACGGCAGCATTTCCCTGGTAGTTTGGAATATTCAAAATCTGCGTTTCAAAACGAACGGAACGGTATTCCAACGCTCCCAGCCGATAGTCATAATAGGCGTCGATGGGGCCGGTATAGATCACCTTGTCACAGATGGCATCCAGTTCGTCCTTATTGAGCAGATAGTCAACATTAAGGCGCACCTCAATGCCGTCCAGCATGGCTTCCACAAGCTTGGTATAGCCGCCCACGGGAATTCCCTGATACAGTGCGTTGAAATAATTGTTGTCAAAGGTCAGCCGAACCGGAAGACGCTTTATGATAAAGGCCGGAAGCTCCGTGCAGGGCCGCCCCCACTGCTTCTGTGTATAGCCCTTGATCAGCTTCTCATAAATGTCCGTGCCAACCAGGCTGATGGCCTGCTCCTCAAGGTTCTGCGGATCGATGATTCCTGCCTCCAGCCGCTGCTCTTCAATCTTGGCCTTTGCCTCCATGGGGGTTGTCACACCCCACATTTTATTGAATGTGTACATATTGAAGGGCAGTGAATAAAGCTCGCCGTGGTAGTTGGCCACCGGAGAGTTGGTGAACCGATTGAATTCCACAAACTGATTCACGTACTCCCATACCTTCCGGTCATTGGTGTGAAAGATATGCGCACCGTATTCATGCACATGGATGCCCTCCACGTCCCGGCAGTACACATTGCCGGCGATGTGCGGCCGCTTGTCGATCACCAATACGCTTTTCCCTGCACGCACCGCCTCTCTTGCAAAAACACTGCCGTAGAGTCCGGCTCCTACCACCAGATAGTCATATTTCATTTGTACTCGTCCTTTCCACCCTGGGATCTGTATGTTAGTCTTTTTATATCTGTATTATACGCATCTATTCAGAGCCCATTCGCAAAATCGCTGCTACGCAGCTTTCCTTTTGCTCATGT
>CAVFRZ010000314.1:0-2211 GCA_963624875.1 Anaerovibrio sp. | reverse complement strand
TCCAAGCTTGCCCCAGTTAAATGCTGCCATAGTATGCCTTCCTTTCCGGGGATATCCCCCGCCGTCCTCGTATCACGTCTTACATTTTGACTCCATTCACCAGCCTCCGGTCGGCTCATGAACTGATACAATCGTAAGCTTGCGTTATTTTTTTGTAAAGGCAATCTTCTTATGTTTCCATCAATAAAAATTGACCGGAGCAAACCCTCGTTTGCCCCGGCTACAATCAGGAAATGCTGATTTAATCCGTGTTTTCTTTGATCCATGCTCAATCTATGCTCAGCACGCCTGCCCTGCATGCTCCTCCAGAATCTGATCCAGAGAGGAAATGGAACTGGTGTGCGAACGGATGACCGTGGTGTTGCCGGCCGTCTCGTTCAATGCATACTGCACCATTTTGTGTGAAACCGTGTGGGTGAACAAAATCATAAGATCCGGTGATCCGATGCGGTCCTTCATACCGCCCTTGAACTTGCAGAATACCTTGGCATCACATCCGTGACGCTTGCAGACTTCCTTGTATCTGCGCTCCATACATTCGTTGCCGCCAATGATTACGACGCTCATATGCTCTCCTCTTTATCACAGTCCTGCCGGGTGCACCAGATCGTCATAGCTATTCAGAACGCATTTGCAAAAGCGCAGCCACGCAGCAGGTACAAGTTAGTTACAGTTAACTGTTGTAAGTTTACTATGGCTAACTTGCAGAGTCAAGTCTGATCTTCCCTCCTGCTATGTGTAGAAATCTCCAGCCGCTTCCCGTCGGTATGGAAGGTAATTTCTCCGCAGTATCTCGTGTCGAATATCTCCTGCACGCCGGCATCATGCAGCCGCTGCATAGCCTCCTTTCCGGGATGTCCATAGGAGTTTCCCGCTCCGCAGGAAACAAACGCATAGGACGGGCGGAATATCGACAGGAATTCATCGCTGGTTGCTCCATTGGAGCCGTGGTGTGCAGCATGCAGAAGCGTCAGCGGGATTTCCGGCTCGTCCGGTGTATCGCCGCTCTCCTGCCAGAAGCCGGCATCCGCGAAACGCTCCGTGTTCTCTCTGACATAGGTGATGAGCCTCTTTTCTCCCTCTCCCTCCAAATCGCCGTTTAACAGGCACCGAAAGGAGCCGTAGGAAAGGTACAGGGTTATGGACCGTTCGTTGGCCTCTTTATAGGTGCTCTCATCCTCCGGGTGAAGACAGAGCATGCGCAGTTTCCCTTTTTCCAGCACATCCCCCTCTGCCAGGTAGGTAATGGGAATTTCCCGGTCATTTACTGCTTGCTCCAGTGCAAGATATGCCTCGGTTTTGCTCTCCTTTGCCGTCTTTGGAAGGTACAGTCGCCTGATTAGGATTCCGCTCTCCTCCTTCTCCAGAATCTCCAAAAGTCCGCTGATATGGTCGGCATCCTCATGGGTCACCAGGCAGGACATCTCCCGCACGCCATAGAAGCGAAGGAGCGGCAGAATCTGATAGTTGCCAACGTTCGTTTTGTCCGTGCTGCCGCCATCGATCAGAATGCTTTCTCCCTCTGCCTGCAGCAGCATGCCGTCTCCTTGTCCGACATCGATGACATGAAGCGAAAGACCTGTCTGAATGCGAAGGCACAGAAGTGCCACGCCTGCTGCCGCCAGGAGAATCCGCACCGCTTCGCCCTGCCTTCGCCAGCTTTTCTCCTTCATTGGCGGGGTGAGGTCCTCTTGGTCCTTCAAAAAAAGGCCCCGCCCGACCAATATTTTGCAGTGTCTTTTGAACAATTTCCGTTTTCCAAGCCAGTCCGTCACTCTCTTTTCCCACAGTGGCGACGCTGCCAGAAGAGCCAGGATTCCAATGTAAACGATAACCGCCGGCGCTGAAGGTGCCCCCAGATTGATCGAATGTCCCGGAAGACGCTGCGCGAGCAGGCATAGGCCCTCATAAAAGGTCAGAATCCACTCCGGTATGTACCCCGCAAGCGCCCCGGCAGGAATCCAAAGGCTGCCGAGGAACAATACCAAAAGTCCGCCCGCCATTACAGCGCTCATAAGAGGAATAACCAGAAGATTTAACACAAGAGAATAAATCGGAAAAGAAAACTGAAATAAGAGATTGACAGGAAGGACTGCAAGCGGCAGTGCCAGGTGCTTCATTGTCCTTGTATGAAAGGCCGGTGCCAGGAGTGCAATTCCCAGTACCGCACTGAATGAAAAAAGAAAGCCTGCATTGTACAAATACAGCGGC
>CAVFRZ010000313.1:0-2232 GCA_963624875.1 Anaerovibrio sp. | reverse complement strand
TCTGACCAGCCACCAATATCTGGATCTGGTCGCCATGTTTGAACCGATCACGAAGCGAAGCAAGCAGGTTGTACGTCCGGACAGCGTGAATGAAATTGTCCGCATTGCCTTCAAATATGCAGAATCGGAAAAGCCGGGCGCCAGCTACATTGACTTGCCCTGCAACGTTGCAGCCATGGAGGTGAAGCCGGGACCGGGGGAGGTTCCTTTACGGCACCAGGTGCGCGGTACGGAGACAGCGGAGCTGGCGAGCATTGAGAAGGCAGCAGGCCTCATTTTTCAGGCAAAGCGACCGCTGATTCTGGCGGGACATTCGGTGATCCGCAACAACGCAACCGAGGCGCTTCGCCACTTCTCGGAGAAGCTGAATATTCCTGTCATCACGACCATGATGGCAAAGGGGGCCATTTCATGCGAGAGTCCGCTGCAGATAGGAACCATCGGCATTCCGGAACGGGATTATGCCAACATCGCGATGGAGAAGGCAGATCTTGTCATTGCTGTCGGCTATGATATCGTGGAATATGCTCCGGGCAAGTGGAACGGAAACGCCGATCACAAGATCATTCATATTGATGCAAGACCTCCGCACATCAACAAGCTGTATCAAACCGATGTGGAAGTTGTAGGCGACATCTCTGTTTCTCTCGAGCAGCTGCTGTTCTGGACCAGGCGTGTGAATGATTCAGGCTGGGCCACGGCCATTCGGGAGGCACGCATTGCAGATGAGCAGCAATATGCAGAGGACATGTCTTTCCCGGTGAAGCCACAGAAGGTTCTTCATGATGTCCGTAGCGTTATGGGAAAGTCGGATATTCTGCTCTCGGATGTGGGGGCTCACAAGATGTGGATTGCACGGCAATACCACTGCTACGAGCCGCGCACCTGCATCATCTCGAACGGGTTTGCCACGATGGGAATCGCGGTTCCCGGTGCTATAGCGGCAAAGCTTCTTTATCCGGAAAAGAGAGTTCTTGCCATCTCCGGAGACGGCGGATTCCTTATGAACTGTCAGGAGCTGGAGACAGCAGTTCGGATCGGTACGCCCTTTGTGACATTGGTTTTCCACGATGACAATTACGGACTCATCAAGTGGAAACAGGAAAACCGCTACCAGGAGAGTTACGACGTTTCGTTCGGGAATCCGGACTTTGTGAAATTTGCAGAGAGCTTTGGCTGCAAGGGCTACCGTATCCGCAAAACGGAGGAGCTCCTTCCAACGCTGGAGGACGCCTTTGTACAGTCTGTTCCGACCGTCATAGACTGCCCGGTGGATTATCGGGAGAATCGCAAACTCTCCGCACAGCTCAGGGAACTGCAGTTGTAGTATCCGGTTTGCTGTGTCAATAAGACGGCGTTTCCCATACAAGTCCGGCCCCGGCGGGCATATAGGAGGGAACTGTTTCGGCAAAGACCTCCAATCCCATGGCTCCGCTGCAATGGCAGACACCGGCACAGGCAATATTGCTGCGTTGGAACCAGTCTGCTGTTCTTCGAATTCGTACAGGATCCGGTGGAACCAGATGCGTTCCGCCGAAAACAGCGTGAATGGTTTTGCCGGGGAAGCGTCCCTGCACCGTGGAAAGTATGTTCCGGATACCGTGGTGTGCACATCCCGTTAGGACAATTAAGCCTGCAGGCGTATCGACAACACAGACTTGTTCCTCCGGGAAGGAATCCAAAGTAAAGGACCCGTCTGCCTTTTCCATTATGGAAGATGGATGGATTGCCTCTTCCTGGTCCGGAGAAGGGAAGTTGCCTAATAGATAGATGTTCCGGCCAATGGCTGCCACATCATCAGCAAGGCAGCGGAACCCTGTCATTTTGTTCTGAAAGAACCAGGAGGGCTCCATCGGAGGACCGACAAGCTCAATGGTTTGGGCATAGGTTTCCTGCAACGGTGGATCATAACGGTGGTCCCACCATTTCCGGGTGAAAAAGCCGGTATGTGCATAGATCGGAACATCGGAAGACAGGATATCTGTCAGTGATAAAATTCCGCCGCAGTGGTCTCTGTGGTTGTGACTGAATGCAACAGCGGTCGTTTCATGCAGATCAATTCCGAGTTTTTGGGCATTTCGAAGGCATGCGCCGCGCTCTCCGGTGTCGAAGAGAAGATGGTCTGCACCGTCCTCCAGATAGATGGACAGGCCGTATTCTGCCTCTAAATTCGGATCGAGAGAGGTGTTTTCGGATAAAATCGTAAGTTTCATAGTGAGCTTTGAACTTTCT
>CAVFRZ010000312.1:0-2318 GCA_963624875.1 Anaerovibrio sp. | reverse complement strand
AGATTAAGGTTCTTGTGACTGTAAGGCCGTGTGGGTTCAAGTCCCATCTCCCGCATTTATATGCGGTCATAGCTCAGCTGGGAGAGCGCGTCCTTGACGTGGACGAGGTCGCAGGTTCGAGCCCTGCTGGCCGTATGAAATTTTAAACCTTGTATTTCAACACGAAATGGTGATGTGTTTGAAATACAAGGTTTTTTCTTTTTCAAAAAAGGAAATCCGAAAGATGCACAGAATATATCTTTGTAGCTGATGAAAATATAAAGAAGGCGACTGCGGAGGGGGATTCTGATGGGGGATCAGTTGATTCGTGAGCAGCTTGAAGAGCGGGAGAGGGAAATTCTTGCACCGTGGGCAACGCTGTCCGCAAGCTCCCGTGGGCGGCGGCGAACCGAACCGCAGGATGACCTTCGGCCGGTATTCCAAAGGGACAGGGACCGAATTCTTCATTCTAAATCCTTCCGGCGGCTGAAGGATAAAACGCAGGTTTTTATCACGCCGGACGGGGATCATTACCGGACACGGATGACGCATACACTGGAGGTGTCTCAAAACGCCAGAACCATTGCAAAGGCACTGCGTCTGAATGAGGACCTGACCGAGGCTATTGCACTGGGGCACGACCTGGGACATACACCGTTCGGACATGCGGGCGAACGGGTTCTGAACCAGCTTTGTTCGGAGGGCTTTGATCATGCCGGGCAGTCTGTTCGGTTGGTGGAATTTTTGGAAAAGGATGGGCAGGGCTTAAACCTGACTTGGGAGGTTCTGGACGGATTTGCCAATCATCAGACGGATGGCAATCCGGCAACATTGGAGGGGCGTATTGTCCGGTATTCGGATAAGATTGCTTACTTTCATCACGACATGGATGATGCCATTCGCGGCGGGATTCTGACGGATGACGACGTACCGGAGGAGATTGCAAGGGTTCTGGGCCATACCATGGAGAAGCGACTGGATACGTATGTGCATGACATCATTTCAAATTCCATGAATAAGCCGATTCTGGAGATGTCAGAGCCGGTCGAGCGGGCGTACCGGCAGTTTCGTGATTTCATGTTCGAGAAGGTCTATACAAACCCGAAGGCCAAGGGAGAGGAAGCGAAGGCGATGGGGATCGTGGAGCAGCTGTTCCACTATTATTACCGAAACGCTGATCGTCTGCCTGAGTATCTGAAGCGGCGGATGGAGGTTTGCGGCGATTCCAGAGAGAGAATTGTCTGCGATTACATTTCGTCGATGACGGACCGATTTGCCATTGCGCGGTATGAAGAAATCTATGTGCCCAAATGTTGGCAATAGTACACTCGGAGACGTCTGATGACGTCTCCGAGTGTTTGGAGTGGTATGCCTGCGGCATTCCACTCCCGTGTCGGAGAATTCGCCTTCGCGAAATTCTCCTTGCGACTCAGAGTTGCCTTAGATATATGACAGAGAGGAACAGACGGTTATAATGTACTATCCTGAAGATGTGGTGGAGCAGGTGATATCCTCCAACGATATTGTGGATATTATCGGTTCTTACGTACATTTAAAAAAAAGCGGCGCGAGCTACATGGGGCTGTGTCCGTTTCATAATGAGAAGACGCCGTCCTTTTCGGTTCATCCCGGCAAACAGGTATTCCACTGTTTTGGCTGCGGGGAGGGCGGGAACGCGCTGACGTTCCTGATGAAATACGAAAATTATTCCTTCCAGGAGGCGCTGAAGGTCCTGGCGGACCGGGCGGGGATTAAGCTGCCGGAGGAGAATTTCTCACAGGAGGCCCGGAGAAAACAGGAGCAACGCGCCCAGCTTCTGGCGATCAATAAGGAGGCAGCCACCTATTATTACAAGCTGCTTCGCACACCGAAGGGAAGAGCCGGGCTAGAGTATTTTTCCGAGAGGGAACTGTCGCCGCAGACGATGAATCGGTTCGGGCTGGGATATGCGGACGGCGCCGGTTCGGATATGGTCGCACACCTTCGAAAGCTGGGCTTCTCCGATGAGAATATACTGCTGTCCGGCATTGGCGCCTATGATGAGAAGCGAGGGCTCCATGACAAATTCTGGAACCGGGTCATGTTCCCGATTATGGATGTCACCAACAAGGTGATCGGCTTTGGCGGACGCGTTATGGGGGACGGAAAGCCCAAATACCTGAATTCGCCGGAGACACCGGTATTTGATAAGTCACGCAATCTTTATGGATTGAATACGGCGAAAAAGACCAAATGCGGGTATTTTATCCTCTGCGAGGGATACATGGATGTCATTGCCATGCACCAGGCGGGATTTACACAGGCAGTGGCGTCGCTGGGAACATCCTTTACAGATGGAC
>CAVFRZ010000311.1:0-2355 GCA_963624875.1 Anaerovibrio sp. | reverse complement strand
TAGTGATAGTTTGTGTTGTACCATTTCTTCATGGCGAGTGCCTTCACATCACCCTTCAGGCCCTGATAACCTCTCGCCATCGCAAAATAGGTATCCAGAGAGGAAAGTCCCAGCTCCCGATATCTGTCCGGAATGATGCCAAAAAGATTTGCGGTGTCCAGTACGTTATCGTAAAAAGAAAAGTCATTCGAGGAAATGAAATCAATTCCGGAATTCTTCTGGAGCTGCAGCTGCTGCGCGCGAATTCCGGCAGCAATGTCCAACAGCTGCTTTTCGCTGATCTCTCCTTTAAAATACTGCTCCGACGCAAATTTCAGTTCCCGTTTCTCACCGATTCTAGGGAAGCCGATTACTGCTGTCTTCATATCCAAAGCTCCTTTCTGTGCGGCTGTTTCCAAATTTTGCGGAGGCCCTGCCATAAATTTATTGCCGAACAGCACATCCGAAATGCGGATTCATATAAAACTTTATACGTGGAGTTTAGAATCTTCTGACAGTGGTGTAAAATACGAAAAATTGTCCAATGGTTATAGAACGAGTCTATAACAAAATAACCCCCTTGTGATTTCAATTCTTTTTTGAAATCACAAGGGGGTTCATAGTATGCGGCCGATGGGACTTGAACCCACACGCCTTGCGGCACAGGAACCTAAATCCTGCATGTCTGCCAATTTCATCACAGCCGCTTATAAAACTGTCCCACCCGTTTGTGCAGATGTACCGCCACTGCCAGGATTTTACAGTAACAGATACAAAAAGACGCTGCGGATTTCCGCCACCCGCAGCGTCTTACAATTTCTGAGCGATGCGGGACTCGAACCCGCGACAACTTGATTAAAAGTCAAGTGCTCTACCACCTGAGCTAATCGCCCGGACTGGGCTAGCCAGATTCGAACTGGCGCATGCAGCAGTCAAAGTGCTGTGCCTTACCGCTTGGCGATAGCCCAATGGGTTCTCCCGCCTCTCGGGATCATGATTGCACGCCCGCATGTGCTGCAGCCAATCATCAGGGTGGGTAGAGGGACTCGAACCCTCGATCTCCAGAACCACAATCTGGCGCGTTAACCAACTACGCCATACCCACCATATAAGGTTGATTACGTTTCTGTAATCAATGTGCCCGTGGGGATTCGAACCCCAGACCCTCGGCTTAGAAGGCCGATGCTCTATCCAGCTGAGCTACGGACACATAAAAGCGGGTGATGGGAATCGAACCCACATATCCAGCTTGGAAGGCTGGTGTTCTACCACTGAACTACACCCGCAAATAGCTTAACTGCTTCAGTTGTTCGTTTCGAAAAGCCTGACTCTCCGTAACGCAAGTGCTATTATAGGGTACCATGTGTTTTCCTGTCAACATCTTTTTCAAAAAATTTTCTATCACTTTCCAAGTTCCAAAGAAATCCATAATTCGGCATAGAATTCGCTTCCTCCGTTGCCGCAGCAACAGACGCTCGTCCATTGTTAGTTTATCCTAACTAACGGTTTACACAGCTAACCAACTAACTGTTACCCTCTCTTGTACCGTTTGGAACATGTGTTTTCCGCTCTCAGCGGATCACAATCGCCCATCGCGTAAGAGATACACCAAAGGAGAAAGTATGAAAAAGTTTTCCAACCGTTCCATGGTACGTGTTGCCGCCGCTCTTACAGCCGCAGCAATGCTGACCGCCTGCAGCTCCTCCGGCAAGGCAGCCTCCGCAGAGGCAGCTGATGCCGTTTCTACCGAAGAATCTGTATACACAGAAACCTCCACAGAGGATGCGGCGGATTCGTCTTCTACGGCAGCCACAGAAGACACTGCCGATGTCGATGAAAACGGCACACACACCGTCACAGATCATGCCGGCAACGAGGTAGAGGTCCCCAACAAGATCACCAAGGTCGTCATTGATCAGATCCCGATCCTCTCCACCTATATGGCCTATTTTCAGGGCAGTGCCCCCAACATCGTCGGCTACTGCGGTTCCTTCAAGTCGGTCATCTCCGATACCGTTCTGAAGGACATTGCCCCTGAGCTTTTAGAGTCCTCCGATACCGTCTACGCGCAAAGTGACCTGAATATCGAGGAGATTATGAAGCTCAAGCCCGATGTCATTCTTTACAACGCCGGAAATTCTGAGCACGCGGAAATCCTGAAAGCCAGCGGCATTCCTTCCATCGGATTTGCCACGGTCGGTGCCGAGACAGCAGCAGATCCTCTTGAGCGCTATGAAGAATGGCTGAACCTTCTCGAGGACGTCTTCGGAGAAGAAGGTAAGACAGACGCCTTCGTTGCCGCCGGCGATGCCATTGTTGCAGATGTCGAGGCCAGAATCGCAGAAATCCCGGAGGACGAACGTCCCAGTGCCATGA
>CAVFRZ010000310.1:0-2376 GCA_963624875.1 Anaerovibrio sp. | reverse complement strand
GCACCGAGGTCCTCGGAAGGCCCCGAACGCTGGACATCCATCCGCCACCCTGTCGTTGGCTGGCGTCTGTACTGTAAGACCTCAGCGCTCCGCGCGCATCGGATTGTTCAGGAAATCCTCATAGGTCAGGCGGATGCCTTCATCCAGAGAGGTCTTCGCTTCCCATCCGAGGTTTCTGGACTTCGAGACATCCAGGAGCTTGCGCGGCGTGCCGTTGGGCTTGGAGGCATCCCAGCGAATCTCACCTTCATATCCGACGATCTTCGCCACCTTCTGAGTCAGCTCCTTGATGGTCAGCTCCTTGCCGGTGCCCGCATTCACGGTTTCATTGCCGGAATAGTTGTTCATCAGGAACACGCACAGGTTGGACAGATCATCCACGTACAGGAACTCGCGGAGCGGCGATCCGTCTCCCCAGCAGGTAACATAAGGGAGTTTTTGCTCCTTGGCCTCATGGAAGCGGCGGATCAGTGCCGGCAGTACATGGCTGTGTGTCGGATGGTAGTTGTCATTGGGGCCGTACAGGTTCGTCGGCATTACCGAGATATAATCCGTGCCGTACTGGCGATTTAAGAATTCGCAGTATTTCAGACCGGAAATCTTAGCCAGTGCGTAGGCTTCGTTTGTCTTTTCCAGCGGACCGCTAAGAAGGCAATCCTCGGTCATCGGCTGTGGTGCCATACGGGGATAAATGCAGGAGCTTCCCAGGAATTCCAGCTTTTTGCAGCCGTTTTTCCAGGCACTGTGCACCACATTCATCTCCAGAATCATGTTGTCATACATGAAGTCCGCCAGTGCTTCCTCGTTTGCCACAATGCCGCCCACCTTAGCAGCCGCCAGGAATACATACTCTGGCTTTTCTTCTGCAAAAAACGCCTCTACCTGATCCTGCCTGGTCAGATCCAGCTCCTTGTGGGTTCTGGTAATGATATTCGTGTAGCCCTGACGCTCCAGCTCCCGTTTGATTGCCGAGCCCACCATTCCGCGATGGCCGGCCACATATATTTTAGCTTCCTTTTCCATCATAGTTTTGTTTCCTTTCCATGCTGCATCTCCCGGCAGCTGACTTACTCCTTAGGAAACCGCTGATTAAAGCGTTTCCCGCGCCGGATTTGCGCTGCGAAGCAGCAAATTCATTTGCAATTCCGTGTAATCCGTCGGCGGTGTCTAAGGAAATACTGATTACATCAGCATTCCTTAGCAACCTTCTCCATATCGTGTTCAACCATAATCCGCACCAGCTCCTCGAAGCTGGTCTTGGTCGGATTCCAGCCCAGCTGTGCCTTGGCCTTGGACGGGTCTCCCCAAAGGTTTACTACGTCTGTCGGACGGTAAAAATCAGGAGATACCTCTATCAGCACCTTTCCGGTGGCCTTGTCGATTCCCTTTTCCTCCATCTCGCTTCCCTGCCACTCGAGCTCAATGCCGGCATCATGGAAGGCCAGCGTTGCAAATTCGCGAACGGAATGCTGCTCACCGGTCGCGATGACGAAGTCCTCCGGCATCTCATTCTGAAGGATCAGCCACATGCACTCCACATAGTCCTTGGCATAGCCCCAGTCGCGAAGAGAGGAAAGATTGCCAAGATAGAGCTTGTCCTGCTTGCCCTGGGCAATTCTGGCTGCTGCGAGGGTTATTTTGCGGGTAACAAAGGTCTCGCCGCGGCGCTCCGACTCGTGGTTAAAGAGAATGCCGGAGCAGGCGAACATGCCGTATGCCTCGCGGTATTCCTTTACAATCCAGAATCCGTACTGCTTGGCAACAGCGTAGGGGCTGTAGGGATGGAACGGCGTCGTCTCCCTCTGCGGAACCTCCTCCACGCGGCCGTAGAGCTCCGACGTGGACGCCTGGTAAATGCGGCAGGTATCCTTGAGTCCGCACAGGCGAACTGCCTCGAGAACACGCAGCACGCCGATGGCATCCACATCCGCAGTGAACTCCGGCACATCAAAGGAAACCTGTACGTGGGACTGTGCTGCGAGATTGTAAATTTCATCCGGGCGCACCTTGCTGACAATGCCCACAATGCTCATGGAGTCACCCAGATCACCGTAGTGAAGGTGAAAATGCGGGTTGCCCTCCAGATGTGCGATTCGCTCGCGGTAATCCACGGAGGAGCGGCGAATCACGCCGTGCACCTCGTATCCCTTCTCCAGAAGAAATTCCGAAAGGTAGGATCCGTCCTGTCCTGTTACGCCGGTAATAAGAGCTGTCTTTGCCATTTGTGTTCTCCTTTGTATTCTTATTTGTAACTATTCAGAGCCAAGCAAAATTTCATAAATCAGACGTGAAATGCACGCATTTCTAAGGCTGATTTTGAAGTATCTGTTCAGCACCTGCCACATTTCAACGTGAATTGACTGCTTGCAGGCAAAT
>CAVFRZ010000309.1:0-2384 GCA_963624875.1 Anaerovibrio sp. | reverse complement strand
TCGGTGCTTGCGAGCGTCTTATGCGAGCTTAGCACCGCTAGGCCGCAGGGGAGCGCTTTTGCCGAGTGGCCGTAAGGCCATCTCGTAGCTGACGAAGTCAGCGTAACGTCCCCGAACCGGACACCTCCGCCGGGACCCGTCGCCAGGCTGACCGGTGCAGCGTCTTATCTGCTGCAAGGGCTTTGTATCCACTCGTGCGGTAGGGTATACTGGTAGTTGCATGAAGTTGTGCACGAGCATGTGCAGCAGGAGGGACATATGGAACAGGGGAAATATGCATTCGGTATTGATGTCGGCGGAACAACCATCAAGCTGGGGGTGTTTGATGCCGGATACGGGGAGCTTCTGGAAAAGTGGGAGATCCCGACCAGAAAGGAAGACAAGGGCGGGCACATTCTGGAGGATGTGGCTGCATCGGTGAAGAGTAAGCTTGCTGAAAAGGGCTGGAGTGATGCGGATATAGTGGGTGTCGGTATCGGTGTTCCGGGACCTGTTCTTGACGGAGGCGTTGTAGACGGAGCTGTGAATCTGCACTGGGGCGTTGTAGACGTTGCCGGTACGCTTGCGGGGCTTCTGGGCGGCATGCCGGTGAAGGTTGGAAATGACGCAAACGTCGCTGCTCTTGGCGAACAGTGGAAGGGCGGCGGAAAAGGATATCAGAATGTCATCATGGTGACGCTCGGAACCGGCGTTGGCGGCGGTATTATTTTAAACGGGGCAATTCTCCCCGGCGCTCATGGGGCCGGCGGCGAGATCGGCCATATGCTGGTTTCTCATCATGAAACGGAATTTTGCAACTGCGGTAAAAAAGGCTGTCTTGAGCAGTTTGCTTCGGCCAGCGGTATCGTTCGCATCGCCAGAAAGCAGATCGCAGCAAGCCAGGAGAAGACAATCCTTTGCAATGATGAATGGCTGTCGGCGAAGATTATTTTTGATGCGGCCAAAAAGGGCGATGCACTGGCTCTGTCTACGGTAGATGCCTTTGGGAAAAAGCTGGGTGAGGGCCTTGCAATGATTAATGCAGTCATTGATCCGGATGTAGTCGTTATCGGAGGCGGCGTTTCCAAGGCGGGACAGATGGTCCTGGATGTGGTGGAAAAATATTACATGCCGGCTGCGTTCCATGCGTGCCGCAAGACACTGTTCCGACTGGCAGAGCTTGGCAACGATGCAGGTATGTACGGAGCGGTGCGTATGGTGCTGCAGTAGATTGCGCAGGAAGCTGCGCGGTGTTTGGCTGAAACGGAGGTCTTTGCCGGCTTCTGTTGCCTTTGGCGAGAGACGCGTTAATCAGTGTTGCTCTAATGAACTGCGCTTGACTCTGAATGGCTGCCAAACCGGATAAGAGGAAGGCCTATGTGTGGAATTGCAGGTATCTTGAATACGGGGAAGATCACGGATCAGCGAGGCAATATGCAGAGGATGCGGGATCGGATGCTGCACAGAGGGCCGGACGGCGGCGGAACGTGGGTATCAGAGGACGGAGTATGCACGCTGGGACATCAGCGGCTTTCCATTCTTGATCTGTCGCAGAACGGAGCACAGCCGATGGTGTCCCATTCCGGGAAATCGGTCATTGTTTACAACGGGGAAATCTACAATTATGCGGTGTTGCACCGTCAGCTGGAGAAGGATCTTGCCGAAAAGGGGCGGAAGCTGACTCTGCGCAGCACCTGTGATACGGAGGTGCTGCAGGAGGCGATTGAGTTTTACGGAATGCAGAAGGCTCTTGCTCTTTGCAAGGGAATGTTCGCCATTGCTGTCTATGAGCCGGAGAGCCGGCGGCTGACGCTGGCCCGGGACCGCGTAGGCGAAAAGCCTTTATATTATGGCTGGGTGGGAGATCATTTTGTTTTCGCCTCTGATCTTGGAAGCATTCGCACAGTAGAGGGTTTCTCGAATCCGATCTTCCGCGAGGTGCTGGATATCTACCTGGAATTCGGTGTTATACCGGCGCCGTATACGATTTATGAAGGAATCCGGAAGCTGGAGCCCGGCACCGTGTTGACGGTAGATTTCCCATACGGCAAGGACCGGATACGGCAGGAAGCCTACTGGTCTATGACGGAAACGGCAGTCCGCGGACAAAAGAATCTGTTCCGCGGGTCACGTCGGGAGGCATCAGAGGAGCTGGAGCGGCTCCTTCGCAGCTCCATCCGTGATCAGATGGTGGCGGATGTTCCTCTGGGGGCATTTTTGTCAGCAGGTATTGATTCCGGTACAGTCGTTGCACTTATGCAGACGCAGAGCGACCGAAAGGTCCGGACCTTTACGATCGGAATGAACGACCCGGCTTACAACGAAGCGGAGTATGCCGGAGAGATTGCAAGACACCTGGGTACGGACCATACCGAAATGACCATTACGGAGGAGGACGCCAGGAA
>CAVFRZ010000308.1:0-2389 GCA_963624875.1 Anaerovibrio sp. | reverse complement strand
AGCCGGCTGTATTCCTGCCAGAGCTCCTTCACCTTTGTAAGGAGCCCGGAAAGCGCATCGCCTGCATAGGCATCCACAACCTCCAGCTGCGCGGCGCGGCGCAACAGTCGCTGATTCTCCCGCTGTCCGTATACATCCATAAGAAGCTCCGACAGCTCCCGCAGCTGCCTGGAGGTAACGGTCTCCGAGCCGATCATGCACTGGCTGCGGTTGGGGAATATTTTACGTTTGACAAGGATCACATCCTCCTCATCGGGCTCTGCCGACAAGGCAAGAAGGCGCTCTCTTTGCCGGTCGTTGTCCACGCGGAACATCAGCTCCACCAGTGCATACTCCGCACCGGTCCGGATCAGACTCCGGTCCGCCTTGGCGCCAAGCGCCAGGTTCACAGAGCCCAGCAAAATGGACTTGCCGGCGCCCGTTTCGCCGGTCAGAATGTTCAGCCCATCCGAAAAGGACAGTTCCTCCTCTTCAATCAGTGCCAGGTTTTTCACATGAAGTCCCAGCAGCATACGCATTCCCCCTATTTCTATGATTTCCTACAAAAGCTCTCGGATCTTCTCCATCAAACGAGTGGTCTCCTCTGCCGTACGAACCGCCACCATAATGGTGTCATCTCCGGCAATGCATCCCACAATCTCCGAAAAATGCAGATGATCCAGCGCCGCAGCGACGGCCATTGCCATTCCGGAAACGGTCTTGATCACAAGGATGTTCTGGGCCTGATCCATACTGACCAGACCGTCCTTCATCACGCGGCTGTACTTGTCCACGAGAAGCCCGGCATCATCCGATGCCGGCACATACCGCTGTCCGCCGCTCTGGCTTCGGCTCTTCTGCAGGCGAAGCTCGCGAATATCCCGCGACACAGTCGCCTGCGTCACATCAAAGCCTTCATCGCGAAGCGCAGCAGCCAGATCCTCCTGCGTCCCGATTTCCCTCTCCTGTATGATTTCCAGAATTCTGGCTAATCTCGTCTTCTTTTCAGCCGCCATAGACGCTCCCTCTTCACCGCGTTCCACGCCGTTTCATGACAATTCCCAGCATCAAAACCTTCTGTTTAATGCCTTCCTCACCGCATCTTCTGATGAAGCGTCTCCAGAAAGCTGCGGTTCCCAAGCTTTATCAGTCTCGTTGTCAGAGATGATCTGCGAATCACAAAGCGGTCGCCGGCCGTCAGCTCTGCACAGGCTTCTCCGTCACAGGCCGCCTCTGCGGCCACTCCTCCCACCCTGTTATCGCTCCGGATCACCACCTCCACCTGGTCTCTTGCCGACAGCACAATAGACCGGATGTTGATCTGGTGCGGGCAAATCGGTGTCAGAACCATCAGCTCTGCCCCCGGCTCCACAATGGGACCGCCTGCCGAAAGATTATACGCCGTTGATCCCGTCGGAGTGCAGATGATAATACCGTCCGCGTGGTAGGTGTTTAAAAACTTGCCATTGACATAAACGTCATAGCCGAGGAGCCGAAGAAAGCCGGATCTTGCAATCACAATGTCATTGAGTGCGCAGTGCGGTTCCCTGCAGGAAACCTTCCCTCCCTCGAGCATCATGCGGCTCTCGATGGTATAGGTGCCGTCGAGCAGCTGACAAAGTGCCTCCTGCCAACCGCCTTTATCGACCTCTGCGAGATACCCAAGCGTCCCCAGATTAATGCCCAGAATCGGAACATTTGCTTCTCTTGCCCGCTCCGACGCCCACAGGACCGTTCCGTCTCCTCCCAAAACCAGCAGACACTCCGGAGAAAAGCCTTCGGTCTTCTGCGTGACACATTCTGCGCCGCGTTGCTTTAGGAACTGACAAACCTCTTTCTCAAAAAAGTGCTCCGGATCCTTGGTCCCATTCGTATAAATCTCAAAGCGCCGCATCGGATGCCTCCTCAGCAGAGCCTTCCCGGGCTGTCCCCTCTTTTCTTGCAAAGGCTTCGTGGGAACAGGCAACCAAGAGGCGAATGGCATTCCGGTCGAGATCTTCTTTCTCCTGCCTGTCGGTCCGGCCTTGTGATCCATCGGCGTTCATTACCGCAGGATCCGTCGCATTGATTTTCTTTACGTCAACGCCTTCCTTTTCCAGATACATCAGGTATTCGATGTTCCCCTCGGGTCCTCGAATGGGCGAAAAATCCAGTCCCAGGAGGCGGAAGCCTTCGTTTTGTGCATATCCTATGGCCTGTTCGATCACCTCCCGGTGCACAGCCGGATCCCGGACAACGCCCTTTTTGCCGACCTTTTCCCGTCCCGCTTCAAACTGCGGCTTGATAAGACATACGCTGCACGCCCCGTCGTTGAGAAGCGGCAAAAGCACGGGTAATATTTTTTTAAGTGAGATAAACGAAACATCACAGCTTGCAAAATCAAGTTTTTCGCCTATATCGTCAAGCGTAA
>CAVFRZ010000307.1:0-2447 GCA_963624875.1 Anaerovibrio sp. | reverse complement strand
GATGAGAGCGTGCCTGATGGTATGAAAAAGGAGCGGCCCCGAAAGGTCACTCCTCATGGATATATGTGTTATTTTGTCAGAACAATTCTACCCGGCCAAGCAACAGGTCAATCAAGTTGCAGTGGAAGATGCCGTTGTCGTCATAAAAATTGTGCGGCACATCCATTCGAATGACTCAGCGATTGAATGCTTCCTTACCCGGATATACCGCTGCCGCGCCAAGCTCCTCTTCGATGCGAAGAAGCTGGTTGTACTTGGCCACGCGCTCACTTCTGGACGGCGCCCCCGTTTTGATCTGCCGTGTGTTAAGTGCAACAGCAAGATCTGCAATGGTGGTATCCTCGGTCTCTCCGGAGCGATGAGACGTGATGGCTGTGTAGCCGGCCTTATGCGCCATCTTGATAGCCTCAAGGGTTTCGGATACAGAACCGATCTGATTGAGCTTGATCAGAATGGAGTTGCCGCTTCCGTTCGCAATCCCCTTGGAGAGACGCTCTGTGTTGGTAACAAACAGATCATCGCCCACCAGCTGCACCTTGCCGCCAAGCTCGGCTGTCATCTTCTTCCAGCCCTCCCAGTCCTCTTCGTCAAGTCCGTCCTCGATGGACCAGATGGGATACTTCTCAACCAGAGACTTCCAGTGCGCAATGAGCTCATCCGACGTGAAATCCTTGCCGGACTTAGGCTGATGATAGAAGCCGATTCCCTTGTCGCTCTTCCACTCGCTGGAGGCAGCATCCATTGCCAGCACAAAGTCCTTGCCGGGTTCATAGCCGGCATCCTTTACTGCCTGCAGGATGTGCTCGATGGTGTCCTCATCATCCTTAAGGTTCGGTGCAAAGCCGCCCTCGTCACCGACTGCCGTAGTGTTGCCCTCCGCCTTTAAGTTCTTCTGCAGTGCATGGAAGACCTCTGTGCACCAGCGAAGTGCCTCCCGGAAGGTAGGTGCGCCAACCGGCATAATCATGAACTCCTGCGTATCAACAGAGTTGGTTGCATGAGCACCGCCGTTTAAAATGTTCATCATAGGAACCGGAAGAACATTTGCGTTCGCGCCGCCAAGGAACCGGTACAGCGGAATCCCAAGTGCCTCTGCGGCTGCCTTGCAGCTGGCAATGGATACCGCCAGAATGGCATTTGCGCCCAGCTTGGACTTATTCGGTGTGCCGTCTGCCTTCAGCATAGCGGCATCTACCGCATAGACATTCTGCGGATCCAAGCCCTTCAAGGCATCATTGATCACAGTATTGACATTGTTTACCGCAGTTGCAACGCCCTTTCCGCCGAATCTTCCCTTATCGCCGTCGCGAAGCTCGATAGCCTCGAACTCTCCGGTGGAAGCACCGCTGGGTGCCGTTCCGCGTCCGACTACGCCGTTTGTCAGAATAACCTCTGCCTCTACCGTAGGATTTCCGCGGGAATCAACAATTTCACGTCCAATGACCTTCTCGATTTCCAAATGCTGCATCATGGTCCAATTCTCCTTTCGCAATTGCGATTATCTGCTCCGATGCGTTTGTCAGAGCTAACCTTTAGGAGTATACCACAATTTGCGCGCAAGTTAAAAGAGGCTAATCAAATGTTTCTCTGCCTGAGCCGGACATCATACCGCCATCCGTTGCCTGCTGACGGCTTATACTTTCCGCACCTTCTGCTCGAGCCACTCCGCCCAGATCTCAAACCCTTCTCCCGTCTTAGCGCTGACAAAGAAAATCTCTGCCTCCGGGTTCAGCGCATGGATACGCCGCACCACTGCCGCATCGTCAAACGGAAAATACTCTTTCGTATCCGTTTTATTGATCAGCACCGCCTGTGTTACCTGGAACATTAACGGGTATTTCAGCGGCTTATCATCCCCCTCCGGAACCGAGAGAATCTCGATGTTCAGGGAAGCTCCCACATCCTCTTCTGCCGGGCACACGAGGTTTCCGACATTTTCAAGAAACAGGATGTCGAACTTTTCGTCCTTTCTCGTTTCGTCTCCCTTCTCCTGCAGAATGCCATCCAGCGCCTGCCGCGTCATCTGTGCCGTCATCGCGCACTCGCCGCCGGTGTGCACCTGAATGGAACGGATTCCGGCCGCGGCCATTTTCTCTGCATCCACCGTGGCATCAATGTCCGCCTCCATGACGCCGATCCGGTACCGGTCCTGCAGCATCCGGGCGGTGCGCAGAAGGACCGACGTTTTCCCGGCCCCCGGCGATGCCATTACGTTTACCAGAAAGGTTCCTTTCTGTTTCAAAAGCTGTCTTGTCTCGTCCGCCAGCTTTTCCTGCTCTGCATATATGCTTTTATTTACTTCAATCACGCGAATACTCATTTCCCTTATCGCCCTCACATCGCCGGTGCCGTCTCAAGCAGTCGGTATATCAGTTTCTGTAACCGCTCAGAGCCCATTTGCAAAATCGCTGCTGCGCAGCTTTCCTTTTCAGTCGCCTGCACCTGTT
>CAVFRZ010000306.1:0-2449 GCA_963624875.1 Anaerovibrio sp. | reverse complement strand
TGTCGTTGGAGGTATCCGAAAGGCAAACGGGCGTGTAGCAGGAGGCGGCCGCCTGTACCCGTGCAGCGGGATAGGAGAGACCGTCTGCAAGGAATTTGCGCAGGAGAACCTGAAAATCCGCAGACTCATCGGCAAGGAACTGTGCCTGCGTCAAAAGTGCATCAAGGCTTCCGGATTCCGATCCGAAAACCAGGTCGGTAACAAGACCAAGCCGGTTGAGAATCTCCATTCCTCCCCGGGCAAAGTATTCTGCACTGGATGCGGCGTATACTACGGGAAGCTCCAGGACAAGATCGGCGCCGCACGTAAGGAGCTGGCGTGTGCGAAGCTCCTTGGACTCTATGGCAGGGATTCCCCGCTGTGCAAAATCCCCGCCAAGCAGCACGATTACAGCCTCCGCGCCCGTGCATCTCCTTGCCTCCTGCAGAATATAGCGGTGCCCCTCGTGCAGAGGGTTGCATTCCATGAGAATGGCAGCAATGCGCGGCCTGGATGAATCACGTGAAGACATGCCTGTTCCTTTCTTGGCAAGAAGTAAATGTACTCGCAAGCACCGAGGCCTGCTCACGAAGCGCTAAGCCCTTGGCGTCATCGGTCACGCTGTCGCATGACGGACGTGTGAATACAACAATAACCCTGCCAGTGTAACAAAACCTCCGGACTCTTGACAATCCGGGTAGCCTTGCTATAGTTGGATGTAAGCGTTTACACTAATAAGAATGCGTGGCCGGTGTGCTGCAGCAGGAAAGGGAAATGCAAATGAAAGCTTTTATGGACAAGGATTTTATGCTTCGGAATGAAACAGCCAAGCACCTGTTTCATGATTACTGTGAGGATCTTCCGATTGTGGATTATCACTGCCACATTCCGCCGAAGGAAATCTATGAGGATCGCCGCTACAACAATATCGCCGAGGTATGGCTGGGCGGAAAAGGTGCCGACGGCACCTATTTCGGCGATCATTACAAGTGGAGAATGATGCGGTGCAACGGAACACCCGAGGAGCTTGTAACGGGGGATGCAGAGCCGTTTGAGAAGTTCAAGGCCTTTGCGGCAGCGCTTGAGATGGCAATCGGCAATCCGATGTACCATTGGAGCAACCTGGAGCTGCAGAAGTATTTTGGCATTACAGAGGCACTCACGCCGGACAACGCCAGGGAAATCTGGGACAAGTGCAATGACCTCCTGCAGCACGATCCGAATCTGAGCGTGCGCGGCATCATTCGTCAGTCCAACGTTGAGTTCGTCGGCACCACCGATGATCCGATTGATTCTCTGGAGTGGCACGAGAAGCTGGCACAGATCCCGGATCTTGGCTTTAAGGTTTGCCCGTCCTTCCGTCCGGACAAGGCAGTGAATATCCAGAAGAAGGGCTTCAAGGAGTACATGGAGAAGCTGGGAGCAGTTGTGGGCCGTTCCCTTCCTCATGTGAGTGATGTCGTTGCTGCACTCGAGGAGCGCGTTGATTTCTTCAAGGCACATGGCTGCCGCGCGACCGATCACGGTCTGGATTATGTGCCGTTTGCTGCGTGCGATGAGGCCGAGGCAGACCGCGTTTATGCGAAGGCTCTTGCCGGCGAGAAGCTGACCAAGGAGGAGATTGATTCCTACCAGACCTTCGTGCTCCTGGCACTTGCCCGCAAGTACCATAAGGAAAATATCGTTATGGAGATCCATTTCTCCTGCACGAGAGACAACAACAAGCGTACCTTTGCCATTATGGGACCGGATACCGGCTATGACATGATCGCAAAGTCTACCTGCTACAACGAGCTGGCGGAGTTCTTCTCTGCGCTGGAGGTCAGCGGTGAGCTTCCCAAGTGCATCGTGTTCTCTCTGGATCAGGCGGATCTGAACCAGATTGCGACCTGCCTTGGATGCTTCCAGTCGGATGAGGTTCCCGGTAAGATGCAGC
Source organism: Anaerovibrio sp. (assembly GCA_963624875.1). Taxonomy (GTDB): domain Bacteria; phylum Bacillota; class Clostridia; order Lachnospirales; family Lachnospiraceae; genus CAG-791. The sequence goes on along the minus strand of CAVFRZ010000306.1, from coordinate 534 downwards.
TGGGCGCAGCGTGGTGGTTCCTGGATACCAGAGACGGCATGGAGGCACAGATGAAGGCCCTTGGCAACCTTGGCGTTCTGGGCAACTTTGTCGGCATGCTGACCGATTCCCGTTCCTTCCTGTCCTATACAAGGCATGATTATTTCCGCAGAATCATGTGCAACCTGATCGGTGACTGGGTGGAGAACGGCGAGTATCCGAACGATGAGGCTTCTCTGAAGAAGATCGTACAGGGAATCAGCTGCTACAATGCGGAGAGATACTTCGGACTGTAAGAAGCGGGTACACGTTGAAATGGGACAGGCGCTAAACGGCTGCAGATAAATAAAAAAGGATCGCAGTGAGGAGAAATCCTTACTGCGATCTTTTTTTAGACTGTTTTAAAATCCGTTGTGGCACGTTGTATGAGCTGACAGGGAACGCACAGATGCTGTGGAACGGACGTGCTTCCTTCCAAAACGCAGATCAGCCGGTCTACGGTTTCCTGACACAGCTGCCGGGAACGGTTGTCAATGCTGGTAAGCTCAGGCTCGC
>CAVFRZ010000305.1:0-2467 GCA_963624875.1 Anaerovibrio sp. | reverse complement strand
ATGTACCAACTGTCGTTCTTTGTCTCATCCCGACATAAAAGGACTCTTCCATCCTTGATGCAGATGCAAAAATCCTCTTTATCTGGCTGATATTCGGTATAATGATTATCGTACTGATGTGGTGTAATATCCTGAATCATGTTTTGTTTCCTCCTGTGTTCTGCCCTATATCCTAACACAACTTGGGAGGATGTGCAAATTAAAGTTGCCGCTCGTAGGTGGAACTACGAAAAGTCCTTCGGTGATGGTTTCGTCGGCGCCCCTTGTTTTAATTCAAATGTTTTCCAATATTTTACTGATATCATGGAATTTATATTTCTTTGCCAAATCCTGAAAATAGTTCTGAAAGCACTCGCCACTGTATAAAAAAACTGCCGCTGTCGAAAGTCCCACACCTGCACCAATCACAACTGCGTCCGCATGCGCAAGCTCCATCTGAAATTTCTCAATCTTCTGTGAGTAACTTTCTGTAGATTTCCTTGTCAATATCCTTGAAAACAGTGAACTACTCCCACCTTCGTGCTGCACGCGCTTAGAGGAGGAAGCTTCAATCCGAAGATCTCTTTTTTCTCGCTTACGAGGAGTCAACTTTACAGGACGATTTCTGACCGTCCAAACCTTACAAACAATTCTGTGCAACGAGCTACCCCCGGTGTCCCAACCGGTTCTGTGCAAAGTGATTCTATATAGTCAATATATCAGCAGGATACTGCGCTTAGTAGCATCCTTTTTGCCTCTTTTACGATATTCTGAGCTGCCTGTAGATCTCGATCCATTGTGTGGCCACACTTTGGGCAAAGATAGGCGAGCTTGATTCGCTGCTTTTCATAGTTTTTCGAGCCTTTTTCTTTTCGGGAAAGTTTTCTCTGTTCCCGTTTAATTTTTAACTCCATTGTTCGATATGGCCTTGGAAAGTCTGGTGTATTACCATTACTGTCTACATACAGCTTCGGTAACGACATATCCAGTCCAATTGCATTGTCCAGATTAAGGTTTCTTGTGAGTTCCTGCTTTGGATACTCCATCAGGATAGAGTAATATCGTTTTCCATCTGGTTCCATTGTTACAGTAACGGATTTTAACTTTCCATCTGGCCGGATTGCGCGATGCAGCCGAAGCTGAATCGGATCTTTATGCTTAGGCAAGGTCAAAAAGCCCAAAACAGGATCAAGTGAAATGTTACAGCGAATGTTGCCATCTTTTTTCTTAAAATAAACCGCATTTGTTGTATAAGACTTCTTTGCGAATTTTTTTGATTTAAATTTCGGATAGCGGGAAGTCTTTTTAAAAAAGCGGCTGAATGCGGAATCCAGATTTAACTGTACATTTGCCAGTGCAAGAGAATCCACTTCATTTAGCCAGCTGCATTCATCCAGATCTTTGTAATCAGCAGGTGTATTTGCTGGCACCTCTCCGATCTCGGAATAAAGTATGTTGTGATCCCCCAGCATTCGGTTCCAAAGATAGCGGCAGCATCCAAATGTCTTATCTTCCTGAGTCGCATCCTGTTCCGAAGGAATTCCATAAAAACGGTATGCCATCTGCTCACAGTTCTCATTACTCGTTTTCTTTCTCATGAGGCTCCTTTCTGGCGGTTCTGCCTTTCTTCTCGTTCATTCCCTGGCTCTCTATGTACTTATGAATTATTTCAACTGGCGCACTTCCGGTCGTCAACAGACAAAAACTTTGGCTCCAGAAGATTTCCTTCCACAGCTTCTCCCGTATTTGTGGATATTCCTTTTTCAACAATCGGCTGCTTGCGCTCTTATAAGCATTTAAGAAGCGACTGATCTGTGTGTTGGGATGAGCGCGAAATAGAACCTGAACGTGATCCACATCATGGTTCCACTCAACCAATGTGATGTGATAATTCTCACCAATGTACTCAAAAATCTCTTTTGCCCGTGCAGAAATCGCATTGTCAAAGACTTTTCTGCGGTATTTTGTTACTAATATAAGATGATAATTCAGTAGAAATACTGAATGCATATTTCTATCTAATTCTATTGTAATCACCTACTTTTCTATATTATCGACTGATTTGATTTTACCATAAAATAAGCAGAATGTCAATAAAAAAAGGTAACTACCCTCTCTATCGCTCTGTCACTTCCACTTGTAGCATTTCCATCCGAAAAACCATATGCTATAGGGAGCAAACTTTTCGAGGAATCCTACATGCCAACTGTTATCATTGATCCCGGCCACGGTGGAATGGACCCGGGAGCCGTCTATCAGGGACGGCAGGAAAAGGACGATAATCTGAGGCTGGCACTCGCAGTCGGAGAGCTGCTTGCCGGACAGGGTGTCGATGTTTTGTATACACGAACGGATGATGTTTATGACAGTCCTTATCGAAAAGCGATGATTGCGAACGAAAGTGGCGCTGACTATCTGATCTCTTTTCATCGAAATGCTTCGCCAAACGCTGGAAGTGCTTCTGGTATTCAGACACTTGTGTATGCAG
>CAVFRZ010000304.1:0-2475 GCA_963624875.1 Anaerovibrio sp. | reverse complement strand
GCTCCAGGCAGCGCTCCATCGCATTCTGCAGGTCCTTTCGAAGGCGAAGCTCCTGCCGGCTTTTTACAATTCTTTCCTGCATGCACCGGGTAAGCTCTGCAGAAAGCGCAAGCTCCCCCCTGCACTTTTCCAGACGTTTCCAAACCACATCCGTCAGATGTCGCTCCAGCTCGTCTCTTACCATTTTCTGTGTCGTCAGCTGCATCTTCGGTGAGCGGCGTTCCAGACTCTGCTCGAAGTCTCTGCACTGCCTTCGACAGCTATCCAGTCTTCTCAACATCGCCGCACGCAGATCCGCCTTCTGCTGCAGAAGATCTGTCTGAAACTGATTCCAGTCAAACACCGCCAGCTCTGCCGCCGCGGACGGCGTCGGTGCACGAAGATCCGCCACGTAATCTGTAATAACGGTATCCACCTCATGCCCCACAGCTGAGATGATCGGCGTCCTGCACTCAAAGACGGCCTGTGCCACCGCTTCCTCATTGAACGCCCACAGATCCTCAATAGATCCGCCGCCGCGCCCGACAATGATCACATCCACACCGGCGCGGTCCAGAAGACGAATGCCGCGGATGATGCTCTCCGGCGCCTGGTCTCCCTGCACAATAGCCGGGTACAGCAGAATCTCCACGTAGGGATTCCGCCGCCCTGCAATCTGAATAATGTCCCGGACGGCGGCCCCGGTCGGTGCGGTCACAACACCCAGTCGCCGGATGTAACGCGGAATGGGCTGTTTATACTCCTCCGCGAACATCCCCATCTCCTCAAGCTTTTTCTTGAGGAGCTCATAACGCTCATTCAAAAGCCCGACGCCGTCCCTGACAATCTGCTCGGCGTAGAGCTGATATTTACCCTGACGTTCAAAGACGCGAACCGAGCCGGTGATTACCACCGCGTCTCCTTCCGTCATACGAAAAGAAAGGCCTCCAAGCCGTTTCCCTGCATACATCATGCAGGAAAGCGTACCGGAGGCATCCTTCAATGTAAAATAAATATGTCCGGACGAGTGATATGTGCAGTTACTGACCTCTCCCCGCACGGTAATCCGGCGAAGCAGATAGTCTTCCTCAAACATCCGCGCAACATACGCATTCACCTGTCCAACCGTGTAGACTGATCCGGCTGCCATTTGTACTCTCCATACGCGACAATTCCGTGTTGCACAGAAGCACCTCTCCAGGTGCGCTCCGGGTACGAATGCTCCGATACGGCTGTCCGCTCCTATTGGTCCTTCTTGGCAAAGCTTGCCAGGACGCCGTTTACGAATACGCCGGAGTTCTCTGCGCCGAACTTCTTCGCAAGCTCTACGGCCTCCGAAATGGCAACGCCCGCCGGCACATCCTCATCCCAAAGAATCTCATACACGCCCAGCCGCAGAATCGCCAGCTCCACGCGACCTACGCGCTCCAGCGTCCAGCCGCGCATCTTCGATGCAAGCATCTCATCAATCTCCGGGCAGCGCTCCAGAATACGGTTCACCTTCTGCGTGATGTACGTCTTGTCCTTCTCGGTAAATTCCATATCCCCGCTGTCAAAATACATCTCTTCCTGACCGGGCATTTCGGATGCGTCATTGAATTCCGCACGGAACAAAATTTTAAAGACCTGTTCTCTCTGAATTGTTCTCTTCATGCCTCCGGATTGCCCTCCTCCGGCATTTGAATTCCGGCAATGCGGACATTCACATCCTCTACATGAAGACCGGTCATGTTCTCCACCGACTGACGAACTCTTGTCTGCACCTTGCTGCAGGTCGCCGGAATATTGAAGCCGTAATCCATGATCAGAGACAGATCCGCTCTTACATTGCCGTTCTCAAGCTCAACCTTCACGCCCATGGCCGGGCGCTTCATGCCCGCCTTCTTCAGGAAGCCGTCACCGGCATTTCCTGCGAGTCCTGCTACGCCGTCCACTTCCTTGGCCGCATAGGCAATGATGGTGGAAACCACATCGTCCGCAATACGAACCGTTCCGATCTCGTCTGCACCGGGCTTGTTCTGAACTTCGTTTTCTGCCATAATGATTCCTCCTTACCTCTGCCGCAGCAACCGTTCATTGTAACACCGGATCTCCGATCGGAGTCCGCGGCATTGCTGCTCGCAGGGATCTTTGACTGTAAGACCCTAGTACCACATTATATCAAATGAATGGATGCTTGTCTTGTGTCAGTTCCTTGAGAATTCCTCCAGCTCCAGCCCCTTGTTGCGGTCCAGCACCATCTGCGGACTCCAGGCATTGACGAACAGTAAAAGCGGCTGGTCCTTCATGTCCTTCACCAGCTTCATATCCGTCGTGCCGACGATATTTTTAACATCGCCCTCACACTTCGTGATCCACCGGATATTCTCGTACGGGAGCATTTCCAGCCGGATGTCCACATTGTACTCACTCTTTAAGCGAAACTCCAGCACATCAAACTGCAGGACGCCGACGACGCCGGCGATGATCTCCTCCATACCGGTGTTGTATTCCCTG
>CAVFRZ010000303.1:0-2475 GCA_963624875.1 Anaerovibrio sp. | reverse complement strand
GCCCGGCAGTGATTCAATCTCCTTGGCCGTTCCCGGCATGATGCCGCCGTATTTTTCCATGATGATGACCGCAGCCTTATGAAGATTCCGAACCCTTGTGTAGTAGCCAAGGCCCTCCCACAGCTTCAGATACACATCCTCCGGAGCTGCCGCCAGCGCCGCAATGTCCGGCAGCGTCTCGAGAAAGCGCTGATAATACACCTTTCCGGTTTCTACCCTCGTCTGCTGGAGCATGATCTCCGAAAGCCAGACATGATACGGCGTCGGATCCTCCCGCCAGGGGAGAATCCGACGATTCCGGTCATACCATATCAGAAGTTCCTGTGTCTGTCCGTCGTTCATCTGCAATAGAAAAAGCGCTCGCCGGGTGCCATGAAATGATACTTGTGTCCGAAGTGATACTGGAACATGTAGTCCGCCAGATGTCCGGGATTCTCTCCGTTGTGCGCAAAGAGGTCATAATGCAGCGGAATCAGAAGATCTGCGCCGATTTCCTCTGCCACATCCGCGGCCTCTCTGGCATTCAGATTGCCGATAATATTCGCCCGTTTCCGTTTCCAGTCGCTCCCGTTGATGGGGAGACAGGCAATATCAATTCCATACGGCCGAAGATCCTTTGTCATGCTCTCCCATTCCACGGTATCTCCCGAATGGTAGATCGTCGCCGCCGCAAATTTCATCACATATCCGAGATTTTCATAATCTCCGTTGGCATCCCTGGTGAGCTCCTCATGTGCAGCCGGGACGGGATAAATGGCGGCACCGGCAACGGATATTTTCTCTCCGGCTGCAGCGCCGATGATATTCTCCGGCTTAATGCCGCAGGATTCCGCCACCGAAATCCATGGCCGGGGCACGATAAATTTAGTCTTCGGCGAGGCAATCGCAATTCCGCGCAGCGTGTCCGGATCCAAATGATCACTGTGGTTGTGTGTACAGAGCACAACATCCAGAAAATTCACGCACGTAGCAGAAAAAGGCGGCGCGAACCGCCTTGTATCCGGATGAGGAACGCCAAGGTACGGATCGACTGCCACGAGCTTCCCTCCTGCCTTTATGATGATTCCGGCCTGCCCCAGGTACCAAAGGGCCGCCATGTCCCCCGGAACCTTTGTATGCATCAGCTCGCCGATCAGTTCATTTCCGCTTTTGTACCATCCGCTGACTGCCATTTCCGTATCCTCCCTCTGCAACCACCTTACGTTGTGGGGTCAGAGCCCCTCTTCCTTCAACCGTTGCCGGATTGCTGTACGAACGCCTTTACTCATAGACAAATTTGCCGTCTGCCTCATACTCCGGAATCTGCTCCGATTCATAGGCATCCACCAGCTCCCTTGTCCTTTGGAAGGTCTCCTCCAGATTATCGGGGGTCACCTCGTTCTGATTCGCCGCCATTTGCATGCAGATGTCATAATTGACCTGCGGATCAAAATGAACCGTGTCCATGTAGCGATTCAGATCCGTTACGGTTTCCTCGTCATTCTGGAAATCATAAAAATGCACATTATCATAGGCCAGAAGTGCCTTCGCGATCTGTGCCTCATCGTACAGATACACGTCCCGCAGACCGCTTCGCACGGCATCGTCCCACCAGATCATGGAATACGGCGGATAGAAAAAATAAAACTCCGTTTCCGGGTGCTCCTGCACCACCTGCTCCAGAAGTGCCAGATTATCCTGCAGCTCACGCTCCTTTTCCTGCTCCGGCAGCATCTGGGCAGCCTCACTTCGTCTTACATAATGCGTCAGCACGCCGTTTTCCGAAAAGTCCTTCCCTGCCGCCCAGTTATAGGAAAGCCCCTCCTCGTAGTCAGCGGAAAAAGACTGTGCCAACTCATACGGAATTTTCTGAAATAAAACCGTGGCATTCAGCAGATATTTCACGTCGTTAAAGGGATTCCGGTCGTACAGGTACATCGGGCAGCCGGAGGCTTCAAAGGTCGTCTCCGCCTCCTGGACCAGAGATGAAGGATCCAGGTTAAAATAGACCCGCTTCACCTCCTGCGCCGCAAATGCCTCCTGCAGATACCATACCAGATCCGCCACGCCGCCATAGCTTCGCACCGCCTTAATCGTCGTTCCGCCAAAAGCCTCGTCGTACCATCGATTGTCGTTGTTCTCTACCACCGAAGACCCCACAAGAACACTGTCATAATCAAAGTGCCGGAGGCTCCCGACAACCTGGTACTCCTTCTCGCTGAGAACTGCCTTCAGCCCAAACCATGGCTTGTGATAATGATAAAACGGATCCATTACATAAACCGTCAGTGCGCACAGCCCGGCCAGCAGTCCGGCCGTCATCCCCAGCGTGCCGAGGAAGTGTGCCGGTGTCACCGCAATCTGTTTATTCCGTTCGTTGTTCTCCGTTTGCTTCCGCCGCATTCTCAGCATAGTTTCCTCAGACAATAGTACTGCATCGATTTGTATCTGTTCAGCACCTGCCACATTTCAACGTGAATTGACTGCTTGCAGGCA
>CAVFRZ010000302.1:0-2517 GCA_963624875.1 Anaerovibrio sp. | reverse complement strand
CTCGCAAAGTCCGTCCATGCCGCAAACCACACGAACCGGCAGGTCCTTTACACGATCCCGCAGATCCGCTGCTGCCGCTTCATCCCACATGCAGACAAGCTCCGGTCCGAATTCCCGAATCTGCTCCTCCATCTTCGATACGCTCCTGCCGGCAGCAAGTGCGGTCACCTTCAGCCGGTCCGGATAGCTGCGCACAATGTCCAGCGCCTGCGTCCCGATGGAGCCGGTAGAACCAATAATTGCTATCTGTTTCTGCTCACACATGTATTCTCTCCTGATCCGTCTGTTATATCTGTAACGGTTCAGCACCGGCCGATTTCATTTATGAACCGGTCGGTGCTGCCTTCAGTTGTGTATCTGTTTACCATCCGTCACCGCAGCACTGTAAGAAAGAGAACTCCCAGTGCGTAGATAACCGGTGCTGTAAAAATAATGCTGTCAAAGCGATCCATAATGCCGCCGTGTCCAGGAATCACCTTGCCGTAATCCTTGATGCCATGGTTGCGCTTGATAGCAGAAGCCGCCAGGTCGCCGGCCATGCCGATAAAGCTTCCGGCAACGCCGATCACCGCAAAGGCCGCATAAAGATTTTCTCCCGGCACCAGTACAGCTGCAAGCCGTGCTGCCAGAACGCACAATATGGTCCCACCCAGGACGCCGCCGACAGCTCCCTCAATCGTCTTATGCGGTGAAAGTATCGGCGTCATCTTATGCTTGCCGAACGCTCTTCCCGCCGCCCACGCGCAGGTATCGCAAATCCACGCACAGAAAAACATCAGAGCGTATACAAATTTGCCGTAGGGAAGGAACTGGGCTCTGTAAATGCATGAGATCAGGATCGGCGCATAAATGAAGCTAAACACCGAACCAACCACCTGGCTCGCCTGATACCGCGGGAACGTAAGTACATACACGGTCATATTCACAAAGAAAACTGCGGCCACCGCCACGATCATCAATGCATTAGCGACATGAATATAGGGCAGCGGATCAAGAGACCCCCGCACAAGAAGATTCCCTCCGCCGTCATAGTTTCCGTATATCTGACTGCAATATATAAGAGCTGCGTAATAAACCGCACCGACCACAAGGCCTGTGATTTCCAGAAGATTACTCTTCTCCTTTTCCTCATCATGTACGCCCAGCGCTCTTGTCAGCTCATAATACCCAAGCAGTGCGCAAACCGCCAGCACAAGTCCAAGCGGAATGCCTCCGCACAGTCCAAGTACTACAGCCAGTATCGCAATGACAATGCCGCTGATGACTCGTTTACTCATATCAATCCTGCCGTATCCTATGCTGTTGGGGCAAAAGATTTTGCCCTCCATGATGCCCGGATTGCTGCGCGCCATACGCTTTTGCAGCCTTCAAAGCATTCGTAATTATTTGGCTCCATCTCGATTTTGATACTCGAAAATGCCTGATGGCATTTTCCATGTATTCAGAAAACCTTGATGTGTCTGGTCAGAGACACTTCGTGCCTTGGCCGCCTGCAGCATCACTTAATCAGGCCGCCAAAGCGGCGTTCTCTGTGATTGTAGGCATCCACCGCCTTCTCCAGCTCTTCTTTGGTGAAATCCGGCCATGCCGCATCCGTAAAATAGAGCTCCGCGTAGGACAGCTGCCACATCAGGAAATTAGACAGCCGTTCCTCGCCGCAGGTGCGAATGAGAAGATCCGGATCCGGAATCCCCGCCGTATCCAGTGCATCTGAAATCGCCTGCTCTGTAATCTGTGACGGCTCCAGCTCTCCTTTTTGCACCCTTTCAGAGAGCTTCTCCACTGCCCGTCTCATTTCATCCCTTGCACCGTAGTTGATGGCGATCTGAAATCCGATTCCAGTATTGGTTTTTGTAGATTCCTCCAGACCTGCTATGCTCTTTTGAAGATCCTCATCCAGTCTGGATTTGTCCCCAATGACACGGATCCGGACGTTATTCTTAGCACACTTGGCAAGGGACGTCTTCATATAAGTCCGAAGCAGATTCATAAGTGCCTTCACCTCTGCATCCGGTCTCGTCCAGTTCTCGGTTGAAAATGCATACACCGTCAGATACCGTATTCCCATGTGATCGGCGTCTTCGAGAATCTGCTCTACAACACGCGCCCCCTGCGCATGCCCGGCAGTCCTTGGCAGGCCACGCTTCTTGGCCCAGCGACCGTTTCCGTCCATAATGATCGCAACGTGCTGAGGAATTTTGTATTCGTTTTCCGTATTCTGTGCCATCTGCTCAGACCTTCATGACCTCTGCGGTCTTTTTCTCCACAATGTCATCTACCTTCTTGATGAACTGGTCGGTCAGCTTCTGGAGCTCCTCTTCCAGCTGCGACTCCACGTCCTCCGAAATCTCTGCCGCCTTCTTCAGCTTCTTGAACTCGTCCATGCCGTCCCGTCTGGCTCCGCGGATGACAACCTTGGACTCCTCGCCCTTCTTTTTTACATCCTTTGCCAGATTTTTGCGGTTCTCCTCTGTCATCTCCGGGAAAACAAGGCGAATCATCGTCGCATCACTGGTC
>CAVFRZ010000301.1:0-2547 GCA_963624875.1 Anaerovibrio sp. | reverse complement strand
GCTGATCAAGAGCGGCGTCCCCAACATCATCTGCATCCAGCCCTTCGGGTGCCTGCCGAACCATGTCGTCGGCAAGGGCGTGTCGAAGATGGTGCGCAAGCTCTACCCGCAGGCCAACCTGGCTGCCATCGACTATGATCCCGGTGCTTCCGAGGTCAACCAGCTCAACCGCATCAAGCTCCTGCTGGCCGGTGCCCAGAAGGCGCTGCAGAGGGAGACGGAAGCGTAAAAAAAGAAGACCTCCTTAGGAGGTCTTCTTTTTTGTATAGCTGTCTCTGCACTCAGCAAAGCGGATACTTGGCCGTCAGCTCGGCGATGATGGCTCTTGCCTTCTCGATGCCGGCTTCCTTCTCCTTGATGACAAGGGCGATGGCCTCTGCGATCCGATCCATATCCTCGGTGTTCATGCCGCGGGTGGTAACGGCCGGCGTTCCCAGACGGATACCGGAGGTAACGAAGGGAGAGCGCTGCTCGTTCGGGATGGTGTTCTTATTCGCGGTGATGTGCGCCTCATCCAGCCACTTCTCGACTTCCTTGCCGGTCAAATCCTCCTTGGTCAGATCGATCAGCATCAGGTGATTGTCCGTGCCGCCGGAGACGATGTCCACGTCTCTCTTCATCAGGCCATCTGCAAGTGCCTTGGCATTGTCGATGATTCCCTGCGCATAAACCTTAAAGGACGGATCCAGTGCCTCCTTGAAGCATACAGCCTTAGCGGCAATGACGTGCTCGAGCGGGCCTCCCTGAATGCCGGGGAAGATGGCCTTGTTAAGCTTATACTTGTCCGCGGTCTCCTGGCTGGCCAGAATCAGACCTCCGCGAGGTCCGCGCAGGGTCTTGTGGGTTGTTGTCGTAACGATATCGCACCACGGGAACGGTGACGGATGAAGCCCTGCTGCCACCAAGCCTGCGATGTGCGCGATGTCCGCCATAAGGACGGCGCCGCAGGCATCGGCTACCTCACGGAACTTTTTGAAATCAATGGTGCGTGCATAGGCGGAGGCACCGGCAATGATCATCTTCGGCTTGTGCTCTACGGCCAGCTCCATCAGCTTCTCATAATCAATGAAGCCGTTCTCATCCACGCCGTAGGGAACAATATTAAAATATGCGCCCGAAATGTTCGCAGGTGACCCATGCGTCAGATGTCCGCCCTGGTTGAGGTTCATACCCATCAGCGTGTCGCCCGGCTTCAGAACCGCATACTCTACTGCAAGGTTGGCCTGCGCGCCCGAGTGCGGCTGAACGTTCGCATAGGTGCAGCCAAAGAGCTCCTTGGCACGCTCGATCGCCAGCGTCTCTACAACATCTACGCACTGGCATCCGCCGTAATAACGCTTTCCCGGGTAGCCTTCTGCGTACTTGTTCGTCAGAGGGCTTCCCATCGCTGCCATAACTGCCTTGCTGACCCAGTTCTCCGAAGCGATCAGCTCGATGTGATCGTTCTGTCTGGCCATCTCCTGTTCAATGGCCTCTGCGATTTCCGGATCCTCTTTTCTGACTTCTTCCAGTGAATACATGTGCAGTACCTCCTTGGGGTCGTTATGATTTGCGTATAACTATAGCACGACTATACAAATTCTGTAATCCATCATTTCTCATCATTCTAAACAGGCCAGCCAAGCGACAGGGTGGCGGATGGATGTCCGTGCAGTAAGTACTTCTCAATTGAAATGAAAGAAATGATTAATCAGCCGATACGCCTCCACAGAGATGAAGCGGGTGCCTCTGTGATCGCTCCCGACGAAGGTTCCGAACACGCCGTGGCGCATCTTGGCATAGAGCCAGAAATCCCTCTTTTTCAGGTAATCCCACATCTCATCCTTCATGGCAATGTGCTCCTTCGTGTTGGACAGAAGCGCCAGAATGGAGGAAATGGTCACAATGATCTCCAGATAGTTGTACATGTATGCATGAAGTCCGCGGTATTTGCGCATCTTCTCCGCAATAATAGGTGTCGTGTAGTAGGAAATCATGATCTTGGTCACGCGGATCTGCTGATCCAGGCGCGAAATCATGATCTTCTCATTGACGGACTGGTCCTGACGGCCGATGTAATAGCGGTATAGGTTTACGTTCATGTAATACATCTTCTGAACATAGGGGAGCGGGCGGAACACATAGATGTTATCCACGTAGAAGCAATGCTCCGGAAGACGCATGCCGCAGTCCTTCAAGAGATTTGTCCGATAGATAACCGAGTGCATCAGGATGTAGCTTCCCTTCCGGAAGTGCCCCACCTGATCCCAGCCAAAGACCTTACCGACCGGCAGCGCCGACTCATAATGGATAACCTTGTTCTTGGCAGCGCCTTCCTTGGCATAGGTGTAATTGCACAGCATCATATCGATCTGCTGCTCTTCTTCGACAAACTCCTCCAGCTTGTCCAGCACCTGCAAAAAAGCATCCTTATCCAGCCAGTCGTCGCTGTCCACCACCTTGTAATAGATACCGCTGGCCAGGTCGATTCCTACATTGACGCCGGAGCCGTGACCGCCGTTGGGCTTATGCACGGCGCGGCAGATGCCGGGATATTCCTTTTCATAC
>CAVFRZ010000300.1:0-2551 GCA_963624875.1 Anaerovibrio sp. | reverse complement strand
AAAAAAGTAAGCATGGACGAATGCGGCAGAAAAATGACCGCGTAAAAGAAAATGATATTCAAGGAGATTAGAGAATATGAGCAGCATTGAAGAAAAGTTTAAAAAGCTTGGTATTGACAGTGCACCGGGACAGGAGGGGCGTCAGAAGCAAGCGACCCTCGATCTGCGGGGAGATAAGATAGAAGGAACAGCGGTCAATTTTTCGCATGGAGATGTCGATGCGTTTCTTCCGCTGCCGGGCAGCAGGGAGGCTTTTGACCGGGGATTTGAAGAAGGAGGCGCGCAGGCCTATACCGAGTATCGCGGAAGAGACGCGATTCGGCAGGAGATCGCTGAGAAGCTTGCCTCCTTTACCGGCGCCGCCATCGATCCTGCGAGTGAGATTATTTTAACGCCAGGGACGCAGGGAGCATTGTTTCTGGCAATGGGGGCGCTGGTCGGTCAGGGTGACAAGGTTGCCATCGTGGAGCCGGACTATTTTGCCAACCGCAAGCTGGTAGAATTCTTTGATGGTGAACTGGTGGGCATTCCGATGGATTATTTTGGCACCGAGAGCGGAGCAGGTATTGATCTGGTGCGTCTTGAGAAAAGCTTTCAGGAGGGCGTGAAGCTCTTTCTTTTTTCCAATCCGAACAATCCGACGGGAGCTGTGTATTCCTATGATGAAATCGTGACAATCGCAGCGCTCGCCAAAAAATATAGAGTGACCCTCCTTGTGGATGAGCTTTATTCCCGTCAGATATTTGACGGAAAGAGCTATACGCACCTTCGGGCGCAGGCAGAGATTCCGGATAATCTCATTACGATCCTGGGACCTTCCAAAACAGAGTCCCTAAGCGGGTTCCGTCTCGGTACGGCCTTTGGCTCGGCAGATATCATTTACCGAATGGAGAAACTTCAGGCAATCGTGTCGCTTCGCTGCGCAGGCTACTGCCAGGCGGCATTCCGGACATGGTTTTCAGAGCCGGAGGGATTCATGGCAGATCGTATCCTGGCACACCAGAGTATACGGGATGATATCGTAGCACTTTGCAGATCCATCTCCGGGGTGTCGGTTCGACCGTCGGATGGCGGAAGCTATCTCTTTATCCGTCTTCCGCAGCTGGAGGTCAGCATCGGAGATTTTGTGAAAATTGTGAGGAAGCTTGCCGATGTGACGGTAACACCCGGAACAGAATTCGGTCCGGAATTTACAGACAGCTTCCGCATCAATTTCTCTCAGGATCATGCAGCAGCTGTGGAAGCTATGAAGCGTCTCTTTGCGGTGATGGAGAGGTACCGGGCGTAAAATGTAAAAGTGCCGCGGCATAAGTGGGGAAGGAACGAAAGATGAGAAAAATAGGTTTTTTGGGATGCGGGAAGATCGGACAGATGCTTCTTTCGCATGTGAAAGAGGAAGGATATGCGGAGGTCTCGTTCATCGAGGATCCTGCAGTTACCATAGACGGGGAGCGGATCATCCGTGGAGATGATCCGCAGGAGACAATGGAAGCTTATGCGTCGGCGGATCTTATAGTTGAATGTGCGACGGCCTCTGTTCTGAAGAATCGGTTGGAGCTGATTCTTGCTCACGCAGATTTACTGATGTTCTCCGTGACGGCCTTTAGCGATGAGGAGTTTGCGGCAAAAGCAGCTGCACTTGCAGAGCAATACCACAGGACAATTTATCTTCCGCATGGGGCAATCCTTGGCCTGGATGGTATTTTCGATGGAAGAAGACTCTGGAAAGAGGTGTCGGTTGTAACGACCAAGAATCCGAAGAGCCTGGGAAGAGAAGATACCGAGAGAACCGTCGTCTATGAAGGCTCCACCAGAGGGGCGTGCAGGGAATATCCGAGAAACGTAAATGTGCATGCCTCGATTGCGCTGGCCGGGATCGGATTGGACCGGACACATTCCGTGATCATATCGGATCCTGCAGTATCTACAAATGCCCACAGTATCACACTGAAGGGTGATGGGATTGATATTACATTGGACGTCTCAAGCTATGCGGCAGGTGCAGTATCCGGATTGTACACACCGCATTCCGCCTGCGGGAGTCTGGACAGGATCTGCCTTATGAATGAGGGAAAACATTTTGTCTAAGCTGGATTATGAGCATTTGAAAAATGCGATGGAGCGCATTGGCTCCTATGGAAGAGATGATGTTGCCATGCCGCTTTGGGACCCGGAGTGCGCAGGCGGCATCAGCCGCGTATTCGGGAGCAATGCAGCAAAGGCGGCCGGACAGGATTTGATTGAGCTCTTTAAGGAGTGCGGTATGTCTGCATTTGCTGACGGAGCGGGAAACGTACATGGAATTCTCTCATGCGGCAAGGAGAATGCACCGGAAATCGTTCTTGCCTCCCATTATGATACGGTGGTTCATGGCGGGCTCTATGACGGACTTCTAGGCGTTGCAGCAGGTGCCGAAACAGCACGAGCACTGGCAAAGACAGCTGGCGTTGATCGATCTCGAAACCTGCATGTGATTGCCACGAACGGAGAAGAAGGAGACCTCGGCGGCACCTTCGGAAGTCGTGCGCTGATGGGACAGCTGCCACTGGAG
>CAVFRZ010000299.1:0-2561 GCA_963624875.1 Anaerovibrio sp. | reverse complement strand
CGTGGCTTCGCAGAACGCAAATTGGCACCGGTACGGTGTATAATTGCGCCCTGTACTTACAGGGTCTCTTCATCCGTCTCGTCCTCCCCGATTTTCTCCTCGGCTTCTGCAATCATGCGATTCAGAACTGCGTTAACCTCCGGCTTGTGAAAAATGATTTTTAGCAGAGAATGTACCTGCTCATCTGTCAGCAGCGTTGGCTTCAGAAGAAATGCTTCAAGCATACCGCCGCGGGTAAAAATGCGATGATTCCGTTCCCTGCGGCGGAGCCCCTTTCCCTCGGCTTCCAACGCCTTCTGTTCATGCTTCAGCTGCCGCAGTTTAGCTTCATTGCGGCGCTTTTCCTCTTTCAGTTTTTCTATTTTCTGACTCATTGTTGCCTCCTGTATCAGTGATAAATTTGACACTTTTGCTGTGTACATACGTACCGAAGCACTTGCCCCGGTACACATGTACATAGCGTTTTACCGAAAATTGCTGTTCGTAAAGGGTTTCACTAGAAGCTCAATTCCAAGGAATCCCCAGACGCGCCGTCCGGCAGAATTGATGATTGTGTTGGTGTGCTCAAGATTGTATTTCTTCTCATTGGCTACCAGAAAATCACTGACAGAGCGCGGCTTCATGGGCGTCATGGCGTTTTCTTCACACCACATCGCATAGGTTTCATAGATTTTCTTTGACGATGCACCACAGTCGGCACGCAAGCGGACGAAACCTTCATCTTCCAGAAAATCCAGCAGATTGACGGAATCGTGCTTTACGTATTCGCGGTTGTTGCGGGTACGCTCACTCTCTGTGAATTGAAATTTATTTGCGATTAGCCGCTGCAGACCCTCGAACATCCAGAGAAGGATGCCTTCCGCCTCTGCTTTCATCTTGTCGGCAATATCAGGATCATCCATTCGGTCAGGTGATTTTTCTTTCGTCGTAAGGATGAGCTGGCGGCGGTAAAAACCGTTTGACCGATCATAGAGTGACTGCAAATCGCCGTTGGAAAAGGCAAGCAGACGACAGAACATCCAGCCCTGATAGCTCTGCCTGTTTTTCCGCTCCAGGTCCATTTTGCCCTGAGCCGTAACAAGGGACTTGACATAGTTGGTCTGCTTCAATGCCTCCATTTTCATATCGTCATCCACCATCAGCAGCTGATGCTCCAGATCTGCCCGGGCAAACGGATTTTCAGAAACCTTGCCGATGCTGCCGTCCTTCATATAACCTCCGAAGATGGCGCTCAAAACAACTCCAATCTGGCTTTTGCCTTCTCCGCCGCTGCCTTTAATGACCATCATGCGCTGTCCCTTGGTCGATGGGATCAGGCAATAACCGAGGTATTCCTGCAATGTCGGGACATCATCCTCATGGAGCAGATCATGCAAAAACCGCAACCAGATTTCCGGCCTGGGAGCATCGGGATTGTAGGAAATCGGCAAACGGGTTCGCACAATCTCTGTCTTGCCCGGAGTGAACGTTCCGTTCACCCCCAGCGTCCCGTTGGCAATGTGTATTCTGTCCTGCTGCGGCGTCAGGTCAATGCCGGTATCATAAAATTTCAGAAGCTCCTCAATGTTCTTAATCGTATGCGGTACATTTTTGACAGCGCAGATTTTCAGGCGATGGTAAATCTCGCGGCGCAGCGGAATATCACTCGTCATTCGGCCATCCGGCGTAAAAAACGCATTGCAATCATAGGCGAGCTTATGCTCCTTCATAAACTCTTCGCAGAAAGCGGCTTCGACAATATCTTTGCCGTTCCACCAGATCGGGCATTCAAGCAGCTCGTTCATTTACATTCACCTCCTCCAAACGGTTTCGCAGCTTCTCCATGAGGCCATTCTGGATCAGCTCATCTACGGCTTTCACTCGCTCTTCCAACGAGGCAGCGCATAAAAAATCTGCCAGATATTCGATCATCTCAAGCATCTGGCAGGCTTCCACAAACCGATCATCAATTGGCGCATCCGGCACACTCGGCGCGTACTCCTGCTTCCAGAAACGGAGCAAACGCTCGTATTCTGTCAACATTGACAGACACAGCAGTTCATCCCGACGAAATTGGGATAAGTACGGTCTTGGGGGCTTCACTGCTGCCGGTGGATCGTCATTTGGCGAAATACCGAAATCCACGGCAAGCTGATGAACTGCCTCCTTGAAGTTCAGTCCCAGTAGCTTTGCCGTCAGATCGATCACATCTCCATGTGCTCCGCAGGCGAAGCAATAAAAATGATCGTCATAGAGCTTCATACTGGGATGCGTGTCGTTGTGAAACGGGCAAAGTGCCATTCCGTTTCTTTGTACGGGCAGACCGTACCTCTTTGCTGCATCGGCAGGTGCAACGATTGACTTAATGTTTGCGATTTGTAACATGCTGTTACCCTCCTTTTTTTATTCGCCCGAGAATCCCGAGCTATGTACAGCACCTGCCATGAAAAAAGCAGCCACAGCATAAGCCGTGACTGCATCTTGCTATATCGTATTTCCTCCCTCCATAATATATGGGCAGGGGAGAGGCGGTTTTGTTCCGGTTTGCGGAAAATTTCCTAAAAATATTTTTCGGTACGTAC
>CAVFRZ010000298.1:0-2562 GCA_963624875.1 Anaerovibrio sp. | reverse complement strand
CCGACAAAGCTGAAGATAATAAAATAGTCAAAATACTGCGCTACTGCCATACTTTTTCCTTAATCCACACGAATCGGAGATGTCCAGGCTTTTCTTCCGTCCCTGGCAATCAGCTCTGCCCTCAGATAAAACTCACCGGGAGCGATGTGATAATCCATGCTGCCGCCCTTTACCTGTGTCACGCGCTCCGGTACCCAGATGTGATTGCTGTAGAACACCACCGTCATTACGTCACTGGAGAACTCCATATGCACAATACCCTTATCCCAGTCGATGGCCATCTCGTGCAGCACCGGCCTTTGGCTCGCATAGAAGTTCCCGCTCTGCAGCGCATCAATCACCGCGTCTCTGGAGAGCCCCGATGCATTTACCATGGTGTAGGCATAGCATTCATCCCCCTCATAAGCGTGGGCATCGTCCGAAGCCACTGCCGGAATCAGACGGTCATATCCCGTTGCCCATATGTCAAACCAGGCCGAGGAGTTGGCCCGTTCTCCATTGAAGGGCAGATCCGATACGGAGTTGTATATTTCTGCTGCCGTAATCCCCTTCAGCTGGTTAATGCCGGAAGGGTCCATCACCGACCATGCCGGATGCGCGAGGATCGCGATACCCCCGTTTGCCCGGATGGTATCCACGATTTCCTGCGGCGCAGGGTGCGGCTGACTGCGGTAATCCAGCCCCCCGTCGGAGGTCATGCCGATGCCGAGAATGTGGTATGTCGGCACATCGCCAAAGCTCTTGGTGTTGGCCCCGCCGGTATCCCACTCCACGCCCGAGAGCACCAGCATATCTCCATTCATCTCTGTCACAGACGGCTTGCGGTGATCCGTCAGTGCTACAAAATCATATCCATGCTGCCGGTATCTCTCCACCGCCGCATCCGGATCCAGATGTCCGTCTGACCTTGTCGTGTGCATGTGAAGATTACCCTTGTACCAATTTCCTCTGTCCTCAAAAACCGACTGAAACATACCTTCTTCTCAACCGTTTCCTTTCTGTGCTTCTATCCAGTCCGGCAGCTGCCCAAGACTTTCCAGCACCGCATCTGCCAGGCGGTGCATCTCCTCATCCGCAGGGATCAGGTCCGGAATCATGACTGTGCACATTCCTGCATTTCGTCCGGCCCGTACTCCATTGAAGCTGTCCTCTACCACAAGGCAGTCCTGCGGGCTTTGCCCCAGTTGCTTTGCTGCCTCCAGGAAGATATCCGGAAACGGCTTCCCCCGTTCCAGGGTATTCCCACTGATCACAAGATCAAAATACTCCTCCATGCCGGTCATAGCAAGGTACCGATCCGCCACCTCCTTGGCACTGGATGTTGCAATGGCTGCGGGAATCTTTTTTTGCTGCAGCCACAGGAGGCACTCTCCGGCCCCCGGCTTTAGCTCTACGCCCTTCTCCTGCAGCTCTGCCTCCACCGCTTCGGAGCGAACCCTGCGCAGTGCATCTACATCGTATCCCCATTCCCGCAGGAGCTGGTCAATATTCACACGGCTCCTTCCGATCAGCTGGTAATACTGCTCTTTGGAAAGGCCTGCCTTCATCCAGCCATGCCCGTAGATCTTCTCACTGTCATACAAGGTCCCATCCATATCGAAAATCACTGCGCGTATCATAATACTTCCTCCACTCCTGTCACATAACATCGGGGAAGTGCCGACAGGATCAGCACTTCCCCGTTAAAGCTGCGTGACTATATACCTTTTGCATACAGTGCCGGTACATCAATTCTGCCACCGATATACCCACACGTCACTCTCATCGAACCACAATGTTGGACACAATATCCTTGCCCAGAACAGCCGATGCTGCCGCAATCGTGTCTGCGCTTTCTGCCGTTACAAACCAGTTATAGCCCTGCTTGGCCACACCGTTAATCCCGATCAGGCCGTAATCAAGGCCCTGCGCGATCTCACTGGCGTCGGAGCGCTGACGGTTGATCACGATTCCGTCGATGTGCTGGTTGGCATTGGCCTGGTTAATCGCGAACACGATATCCGCTGCCTGCAGTGCCTCATTCGATCCCACTGCTGCGCTGGAGGAGAAGCCCACCTCTGTCAGTGTAATGGAACGAACCTGTCCGGCCGGATTCAGAAACTGTGCCTGGCACATGAAATCGGTCAGAACATCGATGTTGGTCATTGTAATATATCTGGTTGCCTGCGTGTGGGTAACCTGCGGCTTGGACGTCAGTGTATTGGGCTCATACAGCGGGAAATTGTAGGGGTGATTGGACAGGGACCAGTCAAAATTACCCTCTGCTGTAATCTGTGTATTGAGCTGCGTCAGGAATTCCTTCACGCCATAATGAAGGGCCGCATTGTCGGACATCCATTCCTGATCCGTTGCCGCATAGATTCTCGCATTGGCATTCTGTGACTTAATACCGTTGTAGAACACACGAAGCTCATCCGCATAGGCCTTTGCAAAACCGGCCAGTCCCGCCGAAGGATCCATGTAGTTCCATTCGTTGCGCGCGTTCACCTCGTTGCCGACGATCCAGTTGTCCACAGTTCCGTGTCCGGTTCCTGAATAGCGCTGTCCAAGGAAGGCGGCAAC
>CAVFRZ010000297.1:0-2585 GCA_963624875.1 Anaerovibrio sp. | reverse complement strand
GTTACATTGGTGAACACCACAGAATGCTTGAGCGCCCCCTCAATGTGGCAGCCCTGCGTCATATAAGCCACATCAATCTCCGCCTCCGGTCCTACGTACTGCGGCAGCTCAGAGGCATCCTCTGTGTAAATCTTCCAGGAATCATCATCCAGATTCAGCGCATTGTCTTCATTCAGAAGATCCATATTCGCTTCCCAGAGGGAATCGATGGTTCCGACGTCCTTCCAGTATCCCTGGAATTCGTAGGCCATCAATGTCTTCCCGTCATTCAGGAGCCTTGGAATGATGTTCTTCCCGAAATCATGACTGGATTCCGGATTATCTCTGTCCTCGATCAGAATCTTCCGGATGGTCTTCCAGGTGAAAATATAAATACCCATGGAGGCCAGATTGGACTTCGGGTGCTCCGGCTTCTCCTCGAATTCGGTGATATGACCGCAGCCGTCCGTATTCATAATGCCAAAACGGCTTGCTTCCTTCTCGGGAACACCGATGACGGCAATGGTCGCATCCGCCTTGTTCTCCTTATGATAGGAAAGCATCTTGTCATAATTCATCTTGTAGATGTGGTCACCCGAGAGAATCAGGATGTAATCCGGATCGTACTGATCGATAAAATCGATGTTCTGTGAAATGGCATCGGCTGTCCCGCGGTATACATTCAGGTTTGCATCCGCCTTCTCGCGGGGCGGAAGGACGAACACGCCGCCGTCTCTGGTATCCAGTCCCCAGCTCTTGCCTCCTGCTACGTAGGAGTTCAGAAGAACCGATTCATACTGTGTCAGGACGCCGACTACATCGATACCGCTGTTCGCACAGTTGGACAACGGAAAATCGACAATTCGATATTTGCCGCCATAGGAAACCGCCGGCTTTGCGACCTTGTTCGTCAGGTCCTTCAGACGGCTTCCGCGACCGCCGGCAAGAATCATCGCCAGCATTTCGTTCTTACTCATACAGATTACCTCCCTTGGTATGGTTGAGCCTGATTACATTCTACCAAAGTGTATTCTCTATGAAAAGGGAGAAATCAGCGATTTCGCACAACTTCAGAGTTAAATATCAACGAATTTTTGTAAAAACAGCATTATTTTTGGTCAGTCCTGTTAGCATTGTCTAACGTTGTCGGCACGCCGTATAATTTTAGCGGCCAATGTTACTTTAATAACAAAGCTGCCATTGAACTTATTTATTAAGGAAGGAGAACTTTTATGGTTTACTCACAGGAAGTAAAAGACATGTGCGTCGTTCACCAGGGCGTGCACCATGGCGCAGCTCCGATTCCGGAAGAGGCAAAATGGGTAAAGTCGAGAGAAGTGAAGGACATCTCCGGCTATACACACGGTGTCGGCTGGTGTGCTCCGCAGCAGGGCGCATGTAAGCTGTCCCTGAACGTCAAGGACGGCATCATTCAGGAGGCCCTGATCGAGACCATCGGATGTTCCGGTATGACGCATTCCGCAGCTATGGCTGCAGAAATTCTTCCCGGACTGACCGTTCTGGAGGCTCTGAACACAGACCTTGTCTGCGATGCCATCAACACCGCAATGAGAGAGCTGTTCCTGCAGATCGTTTACGGCCGCTCTCAGAGTGCATTCTCCGAGGATGGACTGCAGATCGGCGCAGGTCTTGAGGACCTTGGCAAGGGAACCCGCTCCATGGTCGGCACCACCTACGGCACACTGGAGAAGGGACCTCGTTATCTTGAGCTTACCGATGGCTATATCACAGAGCTTGCTCTGGATGAGAACGACGAGATCATCGGCTATAAGTTCGTAAACTTCGGCAAGATGATGGACTTCATCAAGGCCGGCGATGATGCAGCTACTGCTCTTGAGAAGGCTTCCGGCAAGTACGGCCGTGTTGCTGACGCAGTTCGTTTCATCGATCCCAGAAAGCAGTAATACAGAAGGAGGAAAACGAAATGGCATTATTTGAATCTTATGAAAGAAGAGAGCCCCAGATTCTTGCCACATTGAGCAAGTACGGCATTTCCTCCGTTGAGGAGTGCAAGACCATTACTGAGGCAGCCGGACTCGATGTCTACCACCTGGTAGAAGGTATTCAGCCCATCTGCTTTGAGAATGCAAAGTGGGCTTACACCGTCGGTGCAGCCATCGCCATCAAGAAGAACTGCCGCAAGGCCGACGAGGCAGCTGCTGCCATCGGTGAGGGTCTGCAGGCCTTCTGCATTCCCGGCTCCGTTGCTGACCGCCGCAAGGTAGGTCTTGGCCACGGCAACCTTGGCAAGATGCTCCTCGAGGAGAATACCGAGTGCTTCGCATTCCTGGCTGGACACGAGTCCTTCGCAGCTGCTGAGGGTGCTATCGGTATCGCTGACAAGGCCAACAAGGTTCGTCAGAAGCCTCTGCGCGTTATCCTGAACGGTCTTGGAAAGGATGCTGCCAAGATCATCTCCCGTATCAACGGCTTCACCTATGTTGAGACTGAGTATGACTACTTTACCGGCGAGCTGAAGGTTCTCTCCGAGACCTGCTACTCCAAGGATGCTTCCAGCCCGCGCGCAAAGGTTCGCTGCTACGGTGCAGACGATGTACAGGAAGGCGTTGCCATCATGTGGAAGG
>CAVFRZ010000296.1:0-2595 GCA_963624875.1 Anaerovibrio sp. | reverse complement strand
CGTTTTTGCCGAGTGGCCGCAAGGCCATCTCGAAGCTGACGAAGTCAGCGTAGCGTCCCCAGATCGGACACCTCCGCCAGGACCCGTCGTCGGATGGCGTGCGAAACCTGGAAAATAAGGATGCAGTATTTACTGCATCCTTATTTTTATACTTTTTTAACCGCCTGGATCCATCCTTTCGGCCTTTTCCGGGACTTTCTCCTGCGATATAATGGCGTAATTACTGTCTGGAGATGAGGTGATTCTATGCATGAAATGAAGCTCCTGGCGGGACAGATCCGCCAGTACAAACGATCCACACTGTTAACGCCGCTGGTCACACTCCTCGAGGTTCTGATGGAGATACTGATTCCGTTTATCACTGCCTCGCTGATCGACAAGGGTGTACAGGCCGGCAACATGGAGGAGATCATTCACTACGGTCTCATCATGCTGATCATGGCCTTTGCGAGTCTGCTGTTCGGAATCCTCGGCGGAACCTTTGCCGCGGATGCGTCCTCGGGATTTGCTGCAAACCTGCGGGATGCCATGTATGTGCGGATTCAATCTTATTCCTTTTCCAATATTGATAAGTATTCCACGGCAGGCCTTGTGACCCGCATGACCACGGACGTTACCAACCTGCAGAATGCCTTTATGATGATCATCCGCATTGCGGTCCGGGCACCACTTATGATGATCGTTGCACTGATCATGTGCGTTGTCATCAGCCCGCAGATCAGCCTGATCTTCCTGGCTGCGCTGGTCGTTTTGGGACTGTTTTTGTTTGTACTGATCGGAAAGGCTTCCGGTGCGTTCCGTGCGACCTTCCGCAAATACGATGACTTAAATGCCAGCGTGCAGGAAAACGTTTCGGCAATCCGTGTGGTAAAGGCCTTCGTGCGGGAGGACTACGAAAAGACGAAGTTCAATAAGGCGGTAGAAGAGCTTTACCGGCTCTTTGTCCGTGCAGAGAAGCTGGTGGTCATGAACTTCCCTGTGATGACACTGATCGTGGATGCCTGTGTGATCGGTGTGTCCTGGTTCGGCGCGCACCTCATTGTCGGCGGCTCTATGACGACGGGAGAGCTGACCAGTCTGTTCAGCTACATTATGATGGTTCTGTTCAGCCTCATGATGCTGTCGGTGATCTTCGTCATGATTACCATGTCCGCGGCAAGCGCGCACCGTATCTGTGAGGTCCTGGAGGAGACACCGGATATCACCAATCCGGAGAATCCTGTTATGGAGGTTCCGGACGGAAGCATCACTATGGAGGATGTGGATTTCGCCTATAATCGCCGGGAGGTCAGCTACGACGCGAACGGCAATGAGGTGATCACGATTCATGATGTGACAAAAGAAAATGCGAGCCGCGAGAATCGGACACTCCATCACATCAATCTGCAGATCCGCTCCGGAGAGACCATCGGCATCATCGGCGGAACCGGGTGCGGCAAATCTACACTGGTCAGCCTGATCTCGCGCCTCTACGACGTGACAAACGGCCGCGTCCTGGTCGGCGGCATCGATGTGCGCAGCTATGATCTGGAGGTGCTGCGCAACAGCGTTTCGGTGGTGCTGCAGAACAATAACCTCTTCTCCGGAACCATCATGGACAATCTGAAATGGGGGAATCCGGATGCTACGCTGGAGGACTGCAGGGAGGCCTGCCGTCTGGCATGCGTGGATGACTATATCGAGCGGAAGCCGGACGGCTATAACTCGGAAATTACCCAGGGAGGAACCAATGTCTCCGGCGGCCAGAAGCAGCGCCTTTGCATTGCAAGAGCACTGATGAAGAAGCCCAAAATTCTGATTCTGGATGATTCGACGAGTGCCTGCGACACGGCAACCGATGCCAGAATCCGTGCGGCCTTCGCACAGAAGATTCCGGGTACCACGAAGCTGATCATTGCGCAGCGTGTGGCATCGGTACAGGATGCGGATCGGATCCTGGTGCTGGAGGAGGGTACCGTCAGCGGCTTTGGTACGCACGAGGAGCTTCTGGCTTCCAATGAAATTTACCGTGAAATTTATGAATCACAGACACAGGGCGGCGGTGATTTTGACGAGCCGCAAGCGGAGGATACAGTATGCCAGGAATGAGAAATGTCGGAAAGCCGCGCCCGAAGGTCCAGAACCCCGGCGCATTGTTTATGCGGTTGATGAAGCTGGTGCTGAAGAACTATCTGGGGTCATTCATTATTGTTATTGCCTGCATTCTGGTGGCAGCCTGGGCAACGCTGCAGGGAACGCTGTTCCAGAAGACCCTGATTGACAGCTTCATTCTGCCGATGCTGGCGGATAAGAGCACAGATTTTACGCCGCTTGGAACGGCACTTTTGAAGCTGGCGGGAATATATGCCGTTGGAATTGCGGCATCCTATACGTACCAGCGGATCATGATCAGCGTGTCCCAGGGAACTCTGCGGGATCTGCGAAAGGATCTGTTCGCACATATGGAGTCCCTGCCGATTCGTTATTTTGACCGGAATGCCCACGGCGACATCATGTCGGTGTACACCAATGATATTGATACGCTGCGCCAGCTTATCAGCCAGAGCATCCCGCAGACGGTGAATTCGCTGGTGACACTGGTCATTACCTTTGTGT
>CAVFRZ010000295.1:0-2597 GCA_963624875.1 Anaerovibrio sp. | reverse complement strand
CTTGGAGTGATTGCCGGCTTTGCCGACAATACACTCCGTGCGTCGGAGAAATCGCGTATGCGAATTTCTCCTCGCATTCGGAAAACCTCGATGTGGCTGGCCGGTGGTGTCTTGCACCTCGCCCGCCTGCCAATTTCAATCGTGAATATGCTTGCAAGCAGCGGGTTCACGTTGAAATATGGCAGGTGCTAAACAGATACAAAAAAACAGCATGTGTATGGGATGCTGTCGGAATTTTGAACTATAATGGATCCTGCAGCGATTTCGCTGCAGGATTTTTGAATAGGAAATACGAAGCGGTGATGGAGGTTGGAGATGCCATCGATTTATGCACATCAGAAATTCGGAGATGAGACGCAAAAGCGGCTTCCGGTTTCGCTGCAGAAAGAGTTGGAACAGAATCGGGATCTTTTTAGTATTGGATTCCAGGGGCCGGATATTTTCTTTTTCTATCACCCGTTGTCCTGGGGAGAGATCCCGCGGTACGGAAACCGGATGCACGAGAAAGCTGGTCATGCGTTTTTTGGACGTGCACTGGAGCTGTATTATCAGCTTCCGGCTGAAACCCCGGCGGACCAGCAAATTCGGCAGGCAGCCAGAGCGTATCTGTATGGCGTGCTTTGTCATTATACGCTGGACAGCGCCTGCCACCGCTTTATTGATGAGACGGACGCTTCCGGAATAACGTCGCATGCTGAGCTGGAGGGGGATTATGATCGCCGGCTGATTGCAAGGGAAGGCAGGAATCCTGTGGAGGAAAACCTTACCAGGCAGTTTCATCCATCTGCCGAAGCGGCGAGGGTGATTGCCGTCTTTTATCCGGAGGTGACACCTGCTGTCGTAGAAACGGCGCTCCGCTCCTGCGTGGCTCTGCAAAGGCTCCTTTGGTGCCCGCATGATGGGAAACGAAATTTTCTTTACGGTGCCCTTCGACTTGTGGGAAAATATGAATCCTTCCAGCCACATATTATGAATAAGGAACCGGATCCGGATTGCCAGGAGGCAGAGGATGTTTTGGATGAGCTTTTTGAACAGGCACTGCCGAGAGCGGCGAAGCTGATTACAGAGCTGGATCGTTGTATCCGGGAAACACCGGAAGAGATCGCGGTAAAGAGCTGTCATGAATTTGTATCATCGACAGAGTATGATAGAAACTTTAGCGGAAGATAAGACTTGAAAGGAAGACAGAATTATGGCAGAAGTACAGCAGCTGACAATTGGTGCGTTTGAAAAGGCGTGTGAGATTGTTCAAAAGGTGACGCTCGGGACAGACCTGATTTTCTCGGATTATTACAGCGAACAGACTGGTGCCAAGGTATACCTGAAGCCGGAAAACATGCAGCGAACCGGCGCATATAAGGTGCGCGGCGCCTATTATAAAATCAGCACGCTTTCTGAGGAGGCTCGCAGCAAGGGGCTGATCACTGCCTCTGCAGGAAATCATGCGCAGGGCGTGGCCTATGCGGCCAAATCCTATGGCTGCCGGGCAGTCATCGTTATGCCGACGACAACCCCGTTGATTAAGGTGAATCGCACCAAGGCCCTGGGGGCGGAGGTTGTGCTGCATGGGGATGTTTATGACGAGGCGTGCGAGCATGCACTGAAGCTTGCGGAGGAGAATGGCTACACATTTATTCATCCGTTTGATGATCCGGCGGTGGCAACCGGGCAGGGAACCATTGCCATGGAGATCTATAAGGAATTGCCGCTGGTGGATATGATTCTGGTGCCTGTGGGCGGCGGCGGACTTGCAACCGGCGTATCGACGCTGGCCAAGCTCCTGAACCCCCGCATTCAGGTCATTGGCGTGGAGCCGGAGGGTGCGGCGTGCCTGAGCGCATCATTGAAGAACGGAAAGGTGACAACCCTTCCCACGGTCAATACAATTGCGGACGGAACCGCGGTAAAGACGCCTGGAAGTCTTATTTTCCCTTACCTGCAGAAGAATCTGGATGACGTTGTAACCGTGTCGGACGAGGAGCTTGTGGAGACGTTTCTGGATATGGTGGAGAACCATAAGATGGTGGTGGAGAACTCCGGACTGCTGACGGTTGCAGCACTGCATCACGTGGACTGCAAGGGCAAAAAAGTGGCCTGTGTTTTGTCGGGCGGCAATATGGATGTCATAACCATGAGCTCGGTGGTTCAGCAGGGGCTTTTGCTTCGCAATCGAATCTTTACGGTTTCGGTTCTCCTGCCGGATAAGCCGGGAGAGCTGATGAAGGTGGCAGGCATCGTTGCCAAGGAAAACGGCAACGTAATCAAGCTGGAGCACAACCAGTTTGTGTCGATCAACCGCAGCGCAGCTGTGGAGCTGAAAATCACCATGGAAGCATTCGGTACGGAGCACAAGGAACAGATTGTTGCAGCTCTTACGAAGGCAGGGTATGAGCCGCGCCTTCGGAGAACGAACATGTAAATTTGTTCAGCACCTGCTGGTTTCAACATGAATTGGCCGCTTGCGGACAAATTCATGATTGAAATCAGCAGGCGGCCAAGGCGCGAAGCGTCTCTGGCTGAAAAAGAGGACAAAGATGGCAATTTCGATAAAGGATTTATTTTCTCTTACACATTACGAATATGGAGAAGCCTATTAC
>CAVFRZ010000294.1:0-2619 GCA_963624875.1 Anaerovibrio sp. | reverse complement strand
CTCCACGGATAAGGCAGTCAATCCCACCAACATCATGGGTGCCTCCAAGCGCATCTGTGAGATGATCATTCAGGTGTTCAACCGCCATTATGCGTGCAATTTTGTGGCGGTGCGCTTCGGCAATGTCCTTGGCTCCAACGGAAGTGTTATCCCGCTGTTTAAAAAGCAGATTGCGGCCGGCGGACCGGTGACGGTAACCGATCCGAACATCATTCGTTATTTTATGACCATTCCGGAGGCCGTCTCTTTGGTGTTGCAGGCCGGCGCCTATGCAAGGGGCGGAGAAATCTTTATTCTGGACATGGGAGAGCCGGTTCGTATTCTGAACCTGGCAGAGAATCTGATCAAGCTTTCCGGCTATAAGGTGGGCGAGGATATCAAGATCGTCTTCACAGGACTGCGTCCGGGCGAGAAGCTGTACGAAGAGATGCTCATGAATGAAGAGGGCATGAAGGATACAGCCAACCGGCAGATTCACATCGGAAAGCCGCTGGAGATCAACGAGGAGAAGTTTTTTGTTCAGCTGCAGCGCCTCAAGGAGGCGGCGTACGAGGAGTCACCGGCCATCCGGGAGCTCGTGCGTGAGATTGTTCCCACCTACCGCAAGAACACGGAGGTAAACCGGGAGCGTATTCATGAGGAGCTGGAGAAACAGCAGAAACGAATGGAAGCGGGACACGATGACAGGACCCATGAGTCTGAGGTCATTCGCACGCAGCGGTGAGAGCGTCACCGGCGGAAACGGCGTAGAAATTGTTCAGCACCCATCGGGGTTTCGTGGGAAAATCCGTTGCGGCTGACAGCAGTCAATCATTCACGGGAGGCAGTAATGAGCGGCAAAATATATCTCTCCAGTCCAACCATGCACGGCGATGAGCAGCGGTTCGTGCAGGAAGCCTTTGACACCAATTGGGTAGCACCTCTTGGACCGAATGTGGATGCCTTTGAAAAAGACGTTGCATCCTACATCGGCATCGGGCATGCGGCGGCACTGTCTGCAGGAACCGCAGCCATCCATCTGGCGGTTCGTCTCCTGGACATTCAGCCGGGGGATGTGGTGTTCTGCACATCCATGACCTTTGCGGCTACCTGTAATCCGGTGGCATATGAAAGAGGGCAGCTTGTCTTTATCGATTCGGAGCGGGATACCTGGAACATGTCTCCGGAGGCTCTTCGCCTCGCCTTTGATAAATATCCGAAGGTAAAGGCGGTGCTGTGCGCGGACCTGTACGGAACACCGGCCAGGCTCGACGAGATCGAAGCCATCTGCCGGGAGCACGATACACCGCTGATCGAGGATGCCGCCGAGGCACTCGGCAGCAGCTGGAAGGGCAAACACTGCGGAACCTACGGGGACTTCGGTATTTTGTCCTTCAACGGCAACAAGATCATTACAACCTCCGGAGGCGGAATGCTGGTGTCGGACGATGAAGAGGCCATTCGCCATGCGCGGTTCCTGGCTACGCAGGCAAGAGAACCCGTGCCGTACTATCTCCACAAGGAGATTGGTTTCAATTACCGGATGAGCAACCTCCTGGCCGGTGTCGGCCGCGGACAGATGCTGCACGTAGAGGAGCATATCGCACAGAAAAAGGCGATTTATCAGTATTATAAAAATGCCCTTGCAGACATTGACGTTATCGAGATGAATCCGCTGGGCGGTCCGGAGGCGGACTGCAACAACTGGCTCTCCTGCATTACACTGAAGGAAGAGTCTCCTGTGAAGCCGATGGATATTTTCGCTGCGCTGCAGAAGGAAAATATTGATTCCCGGCCGATCTGGAACCCGATGAACAATCAGCCGGTATATGCGGGCTGTGATTTTATTGCGGACCCGGAGGGGGCTCAGAGCGCGAAGGGATCGGTATGCATGGATATCTATGAGAGGGGTCTTTGCCTTCCCTCTGACAATAAGAACACGCAGGAGGATATGGCACGCATCGTATCCATCATCCGGGGACTCTTTTGATCAACGGATGTGCAGATAAAGGCGTCGGCCGACGGGCAGCGCCGCACACGGTGAACCGTGACGGTAATGGAGCAAGAGATGATCTATCGCAGCGTGATCAAACGAATTCTGGACATTATACTGGCTTTGATCGGACTCATTGTGCTGAGTCCGGTCTTTCTGATTGTGATGGTGCTCGTGCGGGTGAAGCTGGGCTCGCCGGTATTCTTCCACCAGGATCGTCCCGGGAAAGACGGCAGGATCTTCGGCCTTTTGAAGTTTCGCTCCATGACGGATGCAAGAGATGCAGACGGAAATCTCCTGCCGGATGCGGAGCGCCTTCCGACGTTCGGCCGGATTCTCCGGGCAACGAGTCTGGATGAGCTTCCGGAGTTCGTGAATATTCTGAAGGGAGATATGTCCTTTGTGGGACCAAGACCTCTTCTGGTCCGGTACCTTCCCTATTATACCGAGGAGGAAATGCACCGGCATGACGTTCGGCCGGGGCTGACAGGACTTGCCCAGATTCATGGCCGGAATGCCCTGAACTGGGAGGAACGTTTCCGGTACGATCTGGATTATGTGGAGCATTGCAGCCTCGCATTGGACGCTTCCATTGTGCTGCAGACGGTTGGGAAGGTGCTGCATCATTCCGGCGTGCAGTCGGGAGC
>CAVFRZ010000293.1:0-2635 GCA_963624875.1 Anaerovibrio sp. | reverse complement strand
TCTTGGACTCAAACAGTTGCGCTCCTGTCGGGCTGGTGAAGCCGCT
Organism: Anaerovibrio sp.; assembly: GCA_963624875.1. GTDB lineage: Bacteria > Bacillota > Clostridia > Lachnospirales > Lachnospiraceae > CAG-791. The sequence goes on along the minus strand of CAVFRZ010000293.1, from coordinate 2,589 downwards.
CCTTACATGAGAATCCTTCTGCTCGTCAAAAAATCGCCCCACGTTATTTTCCACCAGCGCGGCCCTGCTTTACGGCTAATACGCAGGGCAATTCTCCATATCTGCAGAAAAGCGCGGAGCAATCCGCGCTTTTCTTACAAGGTCCTTGTGACTGTGTGACTTCCCGGCTCCAGGTAAAACGGTTCCTCTCCGGCCAGGCAAATCCTCGCTGTCACATTGACCGGAATTTCAAAGCTGTACCGGATCGTGTCTCCTTCATACCGCCAGCTGCTGACAATGCGGCCCACAGGCGAATCATAGAGGGCCTTCGCATATCCCAGGGAAGGATCCGGCACCGGAGCAATCGTAAGTGCCTCGCGCTCCAGCCGAATGCCGCAGACACCGCCGAAGAGCCACCCGCACACAGCGCCGTAGGAATAGTGATTGAGAGACTCATGCGGAACTCCGTTTTCATCAATGCCGTTCCAGGTTTCCCACACGGTAGTAGCACCCTTTCGCACCTCATAGAGCCACCCGGGCGCCTCCGTCTGCAGTAGCAGACGGTAAGCTGTGTCTGCGTGTCCGTAATCGGTCAGCACGCGGCAAAGATGCGGCGTAGATAAAAAGCCGGTGTTCAGATGATCGTTGTTCCCACGGACCATTTCATCGAGCGTATCTGCTGCCGCCCGGCACTCCTTATCAGACAGAAGGCCAAAGGCAATCGGCCGCACGTATTCGCACTGCCGGTCCGAATGGATGCATCCGTCCTGCGTGAAGGCCTCCCGGTAGGCTTTCCGGGCGTTTTCGGAGATATCGCGGTAGCCTGCAGCATCCTCATCGCGTCCAAGAACCGCTGCGATTTCAGACAAAAGGCGCCCGGAGTACGCCAGATATGCGGTTCCCACACTTTTCCTCGGATTGGACATAGCCTGCATCGGTGAAATCCCGGGCTCACACCATTCTCCGTAATCCATTCCCGAAAGGACGGTATATTGTGCGTACTCTCCGGTTTCCTTTTCCGGATCCGTCTCCTGTGCGCGCCCGAGGAGGAAGGCGTACCAGCGCTGCATCATGTCGTAATTTTCTTCCAGAATCTGCCGGTCGCCGGTCCTTTGATACATTGCATACGGCACCAGAATGGACGCATCTCCCCAGCCGGCAGACATACACAGCATCGGCGTCATGAAACCCGGCCGGCTGTTGGGCGGCGCAATGTTGGCCATGCGCCCGTCCGGATACTGGCCGAGCCTGCACTGGGAAAGCCACTTTCGAACGACCGGATAACAATCCATGAGTGTAAGTCCGGTGTCAATGAACACGCCCATATCCCCCGTCCATCCGGCCCGTTCTCTCGTCGGGCAGTCCGTCGGAATATCACAGAAATTCCCCTTCTGGCTCCAGATGCTGTTGCACACCAGCTGATTAACATCCGCATTGCCGCAGGTAAACTGCCCCGTCATCTGCATGTCCGAGTACACTGCATGCGCCGTGAACCTGGCACCGGACAAATCCATATCCGCCTCGACTCTCGCGTACCGGAAGCCCATGATGGTAAAGTCCGGCTTGAAATGATTTTCCCCTTCCCGGCAGAACAGCTCCAGAAGCTGCGCGGTTCCGCCCTCCTTGTGCCGCTTTCTGTCCTGGAAATTCTCCTGTGTCACGTTTCCGTGCTCGTCCAGCGTTTCCGCACAGGTAAGGAGAATTCGTTCTCCCTCTCCGGCCTGTACACAAATCTCGATATAGCCTGCCAGATTCTGTCCGAAATCCAGTGCCCATTCTCCGTTTGGCGTCCGGAACAGTCTTCCGGGAAATGCCTCCTGATCCCGGATCGGAACGGTGTTCATGCCGACAATCGGAATCTCCGGCGGCTTTGCCATAACGCCATGCCAGAGTGCATGCGATGGATCTGAGTGCTGCACACCGGCTGCCTCTTTGCTGTAAATCTGCGGAAGATTCTGCTCCTTGCGGGCGTCGTACACCTCTCCCTGCTGCAGATCGTTCTGGCGAATGGGGCCCGCCTGCATGGCTTCCATGGACTCATCCGATATGCAGACAACGATTCCGTCCACCTCCAGCTGAAACAAAAGCCCTACGTGCTCTCCGAACAGATTCCGATCACCGTCCACCCCGCTGGTGCTGCGATGCCACCCATCTCCCAGCGCGGCTACAAACTCATTTTCTCCTTCCCGCAAAAGCGGCGTCACATCATAGGTCTGCGCCCCGATCTGCCGATCTCCCGCAAAGCTCCCCGGTGCCAGCACCATGTCTCCGACACGGTGCCCGTTGATCCAGGCGACATACAGCCCAAGCGCCGTGATATACAGCCTCGCATCCGCAAATCCTGCCGGAACCTGAAACCTTTTCCTCAGATAGCTGGCCGGGCGATGCGGCACATAGGACTGTGCCGTTCCCTTCCCTTCGGCTTCCTTTGCAGCTTCCTTTTTTTCCCAGTTTCTCCGTGCAAAGGCATTGATCGCATCCTCTCTTACTTTCACATCGGGATCCTTGCCGCCGACCAAGGCCCGGCCTGCAGGAGAATCCTCTGTCTCCGGATTCACAACAAGCGCCTTCCAGTCCTCCTGCCGCAGCCCGGTTTCAAAAACTGCCGCC
>CAVFRZ010000292.1:0-2640 GCA_963624875.1 Anaerovibrio sp. | reverse complement strand
GTATGTAGGACCGGAAGCGGAGATTGATGTAGCTTATATGACGCAGGGCTGCCACATCGAGGGCGCGCTGAAGCATTCCGTGGTGTTCACCAATGTAACGGTCGGTAAGGGCGCGAAGGTCATCGATTCGGTTCTGATGCCGGGGGCTGTGATTGAAGAGGGGGCTGTTGTGACCAGAGCACTTGTGGCCAACAAGGTCCGCATCGGCAAGGATGCTGTGGTCGGAAGCAGTGACAGCGAGAATATTACACTGGTTGCCAAGAATGTGAAGGGGGTTGAATAAGATGATCAACGCATTTGGAATCGTCACGGCCTCCAATGGCCGTTATCATGTAGAAGGAATGGAAGATTATCGCCCCATCGGTGCGTTTTCCTTCCTGGGAAGATATCGGATCGTTGATTTCCCGATTTCGAATCTCTCGAACAGCGGCATTGACCGCATTCAGGTTTACGCAAGCCAGAATCCGCGCTCTCTTGCAGAGCACCTGAGCAACGGACAGCGCTACAACATCAATGCTAAGCGCGGCAAGCTTCAGATCCTCTTCAACCAGGACAGCCGGGTCAACGCAATTTACAACACGGATATCGCAGCATATCTTGACAACATTGAAGTGATCGAGCGAATGCAGCAGCCGTATGCAGTTATTACCGCCGGGAACATGGTATTCCAGCAGGATTATCAGCAGGCACTGCAGCAGCATGTGGAGAGCGGAGCGGATGTAACGCTTCTGTACCACAAGACGGATAAGGCTGACATCGGCTTCCGCAATTGTGCGCTTCTCCACCTCAATCGTCAGAAGGGTGTGAAGAGCATCCATATCAACGACGGCTCATCGGCATCCGGTAATGTCTTTATGGATACGTACATCATGAGCAAGGAGATCTTACTGAAGCTGATCCATGATGCCAAGAAGCACTCCTCCATTTTCAATCTGACCGATATTCTGAATCTGGAGAATGAGAGTCTGGATATTCGCGGACTGCAGCACAAGGGATCTTATTTTGCGGCGGTTTATGATCTCCTGAGCTATTACCGTGCGAACATGGAGCTTCTGGAGTATGCACAGGCCCGTCAGCTGTTCTCATCGAGCTGGCCGATTTATACGCAGACAACCGATGCATGCCCTGTTCACTACTTTGAAGGTGCAAAGGTTCTCAATTCGATGGTTGCCAATGGATCCAAGATCTATGGAACGGTGGAGAATTCTGTCATCGGCCGCGGCGTAGAGGTTCGCAAGGGCGCGGTTGTGAAGAACTGCCTGATCCTCGGACACAGTGTGGTCGGCGAGGGCGTGCACCTGGAGAACCAGGTTGTGGACAAGTGGGCGCAGATCGTCAATGTGAAGGAGCTGATCGCAGATCCGAATTGCCCCGGATACGTCCGCAGGGATGATGTGCTGTAGGGTATGCCTGCAAGCAGCGGGTTCACGTTGAAATATGGCAGGTGCTGAATAGATACAAAAACATTGTGTAAATCTCACCCCCGGGCGGGGAGGAAGGTTATTGACTTTCCTCCCCGCCCGGTTTATATTCACTTACGGTGAGGTTAGATTTTACTAACCACGCTGTCTATGGTATAGACCCGCCGTTCAAAATGCAGAAACGAGGCCGGAGCAATATAAAGCAGTTGCGCCGGCGACTGCGATCTGCGATGATGAGCAGCGGAGATAAGAGAGTCGCCTGCACAAGCAGGCAGCATTAAGGAGGAACATCATATGCTACAGAATGAAGCCTGGAAGGGCTTTGAAGGCAACATCTGGAAGCGCGAGTGCAATGTTCGCGATTTCATCCAGAAGAACTACACCCCCTATGACGGAGATGAGAGCTTTCTTGCAGATCCTACGGATGCTACGAACAAGCTCTGGGGCAAGCTCCAGGAACTCCAGAAGGCAGAGCGCGAGAAGGGCGGCGTTCTGGATGAGGAGACCGAGGTTGTTTCCTCTCTGACAGCATATGGACCCGGATACATCGATGAGTCTATGAAGGATCTGGAGCAGGTTGTCGGACTTCAGACGGATAAGCCGCTTAAGCGTGCGTTCATGCCTTACGGCGGAATCCGTATGGCAGAGGAAGCCTGCGAGATGTACGGCTATACTCCGAATCCGGAGCTGCACAAGATCTTCACTGAGTATCACAAGACTCACAACCAGGCGGTATTTGATGCCTATACACCGGAGATGCGTGCAGCCAGAAGCAGCCACATCGTGACCGGACTGCCGGATACCTATGGACGCGGACGAATCGTCGGCGACTACAGAAGAGTTGCTCTGTACGGTATTGATCAGCTGATCGCATGGAAGGAAGAGGACAAGGCAAACTGCGGCGACGGTACTATGACCGATGATGTCATCCGTCAGCGCGAGGAGATTGCTGAGCAGGTTCGCGCACTGCAGGGCATGAAGAAGATGGCAGAGGCCTATGGCTATGACATCTCCGCTCCTGCACGCAATGCGAAGGAAGCTGTACAGTGGCTGTACTTTGGCTATCTTGCAGCGATCAAGACCCAGAACGGCGCAGCCATGAGCTGACCGCAAAAAAATGTTTTGGGAGGAAAGTGATATGACATTAAATGAAGTTACTGAATTAATCAACGGTAATTTATTCGGTGTATGGTTTCTGATCGGCGCAGCTCTTGTATTC
>CAVFRZ010000291.1:0-2642 GCA_963624875.1 Anaerovibrio sp. | reverse complement strand
GCCTGCAAGCAGTCAATTCACGTTGAAATATGGCAGGTGCTGAACAGATACAAAAAGCGATCGGAAAGGAGTTTGCCGGATATGCCCAGAATCAGTGAGATCAATATCGAAACTGCCCCGGAGAACATTCAAAAGATTGCGGCGGATCATGTCGCTTCGGGGCACACCATCACCGCCGAAAAACGAACGCTCCTGCACAATGCTGCTGCCTTCAACGCAGTGGAGGCAGGGTCCTATGCGCTGGATGATGAGCTGGCCCGTCTGATCGGAAAGCGCGCTGCTGATTTTTATGAGTACGCGATTTCCCAGGCGAACGGATGCCTTGTCTGCAGCATTTATTTTCGCAAGCTGCTTCGGAAAAACGGCATCGACTTTGATACCTTTGCCTTTACCCCCGAGGAGCAGGTGCTCATCGAATACGGACGCGCGATTGCAAGTGATCCCAAGCATGTGCCGGAGGAGCTCTTTGGCCGGCTGAAACGATATTTTAACGAAGAGCAGATTGTTGTTATCACTGCCATGGGAGTGATGATGATCGCCAACAACTACTTTAATGACATTCTGGAGGTTACGCCGGACCGACTGGCGTAACAAGTACATAAGGAGATTTGATATGAGTCTTTCCGTTGAGAGCCGATGTATTCACTTAGAGGATGACAACCGCAGCGCACGCTATGGGTCGATCAGCTTCCCAATCTATCAGACAGCGACGTTTGCGCACCCGGCGCTGGGGCAAAGCACGGGATATGATTACAGCCGCGTACAGAATCCCACGCGTGAGCAGCTTGAAAAAACAGTGGCCGCGCTGGAGCAGGGTACGGATGCGGTGGCATTTGCCACCGGCATGGCGTCCATTCTGGCGGTGATGGAGCTGTTTGCCCCCGGCGATCATGTTGTGACGGAGTCGGACCTTTACGGCGGTACGCCGCGCCTGTTCCGCAATGTCAGTGAGCCGCGGGGGATCACGTTTACATCGGTCAACTTCAGCAAAGGGATGACAGAGGCTGAACAGGCGATTCGCCCGGAGACGAAGGCTCTGTACATTGAGACGCCTACCAATCCGATGATGAACGTCACGGATATCCGTGCGGCAGCCGACCTGGCTCATGCCAACGGGGCACTTCTCATCGTGGACAATACGTTCCTTTCTCCCTATCTGCAGAATCCGCTGGCACTGGGGGCGGACATTGTCATTCACAGCGGTACCAAGTACCTGTCCGGTCACAATGATACGCTGGCGGGCTTTGCGGTGGTAAAGGATCCGGAGCTGGCCGGGCGTCTTCGGGAGATCAGCAAAACAATCGGCGCAAATCTTTCTCCGTTTGATTCCTGGCTCTTGCTGCGCGGCATCCAGACACTAGCAGTCCGCATGGACCGTGCGGAGGAAAACGCCATGACTCTGGCCAAGTGGCTACAGCAGCAGCCGCAGGTTACGAGGGTCATCTTTCCGGGACTGCCGGAGCACCCGGGTCATGAGCTGATGAAACGTCAGGCCCGGGGCTTTGGCGCGATGCTGAGTTTTGAGGTGCGGGAAAAGGCCTATGTATCTGCCGTTCTGGAAAGTGTGAAGCTGATTCGTTTTGCGGAGAGTCTGGGAGGGACGGAGAGCCTGCTGACCTATCCGATCACCCAGACCCACGCGGATGTGCCGCCGGAGGTGCTGGCGGCCAACGGCCTGACCGACCGGATTCTGCGGTTCTCGGTTGGAATCGAAAATGTGAACGATCTGATCGATGATTTGGCACAGGCATTTGCCGGGCTGTAATGGCGAGAGAAGCAGGCGTAGTACCATTAGGAAAACTCTGATTTAAGCGTTTTTTAATTTTGATCGTGAATTTGCTGAAAACGGAAGGCTTACGCTGGAATACTGCAGGAGTGAAACCATCCTGTTTGCCAATATTGTGCAGCTAATCCAACAGTTACAATGGGAGATGATTCATGAGTGAACGCAACCTGAATTTTGATGCGGTACCGGATCGACACGGTACCAAGTGTTTAAAATATGATTTTGCCGTCCAGCGCGGACGTCCGGCGGATGTGCTGCCCTTGTGGGTGGCAGATATGGATTTTAAGGTATCGTCGTATATTGAAGATGCTCTCGTCCGCCAGGCGCAGCACGCGATCTACGGATATACCGAGTCAGACGATTCGTATTTTGCGGCGGTGCAGCAGTGGATGCTCCGTCATCATAGCTGGCAGGTGGAACCTGAGTGGTTGCAGAAAACGCCGGGCGTGGTGTTCGCCATTGCAGTTGCAGTGAAGGCCTTTACAAAGCCTGGAGATGCTGTGCTCATTCAGCAGCCGGTGTATTATCCGTTCAGTGAGGTCATCACGGACAACGGACGCAGGCTCGTCTCCAGCGATTTGGTGTTGAATGAAGAGACGGGGCACTATGAAATTGATTTTGCGGATTTTGAAAGGAAGATCACGGAGAATGATGTCAAGCTCTTCTTATTGTGCAGTCCGCACAATCCGGTAGGGCGTGTGTGGAGCTGTAAGGAGCTCCTGCAGCTGGGGGATATTTGCCGACGGCATGGTGTGATCGTGTTCAGCGATGAGATTCATGCAGATTTTGTGTGGAAGGGGAGTCATCAGGTATTTGCTGAGGTGGATCCGGCCTTTGCAGCTTTTACCGTTACGGC
>CAVFRZ010000290.1:0-2699 GCA_963624875.1 Anaerovibrio sp. | reverse complement strand
GTCTTGGCATCGCCGCCGATGGAGCCCATAAGAACAGCGTCGCTTGCCTTTGCAATGTCAATGGTTTCCTGGGTCAGAGGCTCGCCGTAGCGATCGATGGAGCATCCTCCCATCAGGATGTCTGTAAAATGGATGGTATGTCTGTATTTGCCCGCAACCGTTTCAAGAACCTTTCTGGCTTCATCAACGATCTCCGGGCCGATTCCGTCTCCTTTGATAACGGCAATATTCTTTTCCATAAAACTGAATCTCCTTATAATATGCAGAAAGAAGGCTCTTTCGCCTTCTTTCTGCTCCGCATGAATAAGGGGAGAAACCTCTCTCCGTTATTTGGACTTCTTATCGTCAGCCTCTGCAGCAGCATCCTCCGGCTTCTCAACCTGTACAATGGCTGCCTTCTGCATCGGAATACGGCAGTTTTTGTTATTTCCGAATTCGACGATCACTGTGTCATCATTCATATCAACAATGATTCCGTAAAACCCTGCCGTAGTCAGAACGCTGTCGCCGACAGCAACGGTGGCAAGCATGGATTCCTTCTGCTTCTTTTCCTTGCTCTGAGGACGAATAAGGAAGAAATAGAAAAAAGCAACCAGAATGACAATATAAATGATTGCAATCATGCTGGAGCTGCCGGTAGCGCTAAGAAACATAAGTGACATTGAAAAATCCTCCTAATTTTGCCAATTTTCATCTACTATACATCAAACATTGGAAAAAACATAGCTTTTTCCGTATGATTACGGGGTCCCCTGCAAATCCTGAATCTTGTTTTTCTTGTATACAGGATAGATTCCTGCATCAATGGCATCCCGAATTTCCTGCATCAGGTGATTATAGAAATACAGATTGTGCATGACGCAGAAACGAAGTCCCAGGGACTCCTGCGCCTTCATAAGGTGGCGAATGTAGGCTCTGGAATATCCGCCGCGGCAGACCGGGCACCCGCAGTGCTCATCAATGGGCCGCATATCCTTCTCATAGGCTGCATTGCGGATATGAAGGGTCCCGTGATCCGTATAGAGGTTGCCGTGCCGTCCGTTGCGTGAAGGGTACACGCAGTCAAAGAAATCAACGCCGCGGTCCACCGCCTCCAGAATATTCTCCGGTGTACCAACGCCCATGAGATAAGTGGGCTTATCCTGCGGAAGGTGCGGTACCACCTCGTCCAAAATGCCATACATCTGCTCGTGCGTCTCGCCCACGGCCAGACCGCCCACGGCATAGCCGTCCAGATCCATTTCAGCAATCTGTTTGGCATGATCTACGCGAATGTCCGGGTAAATGGCGCCCTGGTTGATGGCGAACAAAAGCTGGTGCGGATTCACGGCATCCTCTTCCTGCCGAAGCTCCGCCATTTTCGTTTTGCACCGGGCCAGCCACCTGGTGGTGCGCGCCACAGAATCAGCAACATATGCTCTGTCGGCCAGAGCCGGTGCGCATTCGTCAAAGGCCATAGCGATGGTAGAGCCAAGATTTGCCTGGATCCGCATTGATTCCTCCGGTCCCATAAAAATACGGGCCCCGTCCACATGGGAATGGAAGGTTACTCCCTCCTCCTTGATCTTGCGGATCTGCGCCAGAGAAAATACCTGAAATCCGCCGGAGTCGGTCAGAATCGGCCGGTCCCAGGTGGTAAATTTATGCAGGCCGCCCAGCTCCTTAATGGTTGCATCTCCTGTTCGTACGTGGAGATGGTAGGTATTGCTGAGCATCACCTGCGTCTGAATGCTCCGAAGATCCGAAGCAGAAAGGCCGCCCTTGATGGCACCGGCAGTAGCCACATTCATGAACACCGGCGTTTCGATAACGCCGTGCACGGTGGTCATGTGGGCATGCTTGGCCCTTCCGCATGTATTTACAATCTTATACGTGTAATCCTGCTGTGGCATGAGAACCCCTTTCATAAAACGCCCGTACATTGTCTGCCTTTGCTGACATGTTCGAGAGCATGGCATCCAGAATGGTCAGCGCGCACATGGTCTCGCAGACCACAACAGCTCTAGGCACTACGCACGGATCGTGACGGCCGTGAATGAACAGAGCCTTCGGTGTGCCGTCCTGCATAACGGTTTCCTGAGGCTGCGCGATGGACGGCGTCGGCTTAAAGGCAGCCGTCAGCACAATGTCGGAGCCATCCGAAATGCCGCCCAGAATGCCGCCTGCATGGTTGGTGCGCTTACAGATAACGCCGTCTTCATTGGTATAGAAGGCATCGTTATTTTCCGACCCCCTTGCGTAAGCAGCGAACATGCCGTCTCCGATCCCGACGGATTTGCAGGCATTGATGCCCATCAGTGCGTCGGCAAGCCTTGCGTCCAGCTTCTGGAGTGTCGGATCACCGATTCCGGCAGGGACGCCCCGTATTCTTCCCTTAATGATTCCGCCGATGGAGTTCTGCTCCTGACGGCAGGCATCTATGAGAGCCGCTGCCTGTGCATCCGCCTGTGCGTCCGGCATACCAGTCAGCGAATTCCAGATGTTGTCCCGGTCAAACCTCTGCGGATCAATGACGACATCGCCAATGGCCGCTGTATAAAAACAAAAATCAACGCCCAGCTCCATCAGAAACTTTTCGGCAATGGCCCCGGCAGCCACTCGTGCCGCTGTCTCCCTTGCCGAGGAGCGCCCGCCGCCCCGGTAATCCCGAAAACCGTATTTGCAGTCATAGGTATAGTCTGCGTGGCCCGGTCGATAGC
>CAVFRZ010000289.1:0-2725 GCA_963624875.1 Anaerovibrio sp. | reverse complement strand
ATATCATCGTAGTCTTTGGAAAATGCCGTCTCACGGGAGCGTCCCTGCCGGAAGGAAAACGTGTCCTTTTTGCCTGCTGTCTCACGGAAGCCGTCTGCATACAGGAAAATACCTTCCTCGCAGTTCTCCGTGCGGCCGCATACAACGAGGTCTCCCTTCCTCAATAGCCGTGGCTCGCGGACCGCAATCCCGCCGTTCTCGTACACCGGCACGCAGTCCATGCGGCTGTCCACTGCAAGGAGCCACTCGCCCTTTACCTTGAAATATTCCGGGAAGATACTCATCGCGTGAAAATCCAGCGGCGCAACACCATCAAACGGTGCCGGCTCCATTCTCACCTCCGGTGCCTTCTGAAACCGTTCCTCCTGAAAGTCCGGCGAATAATATGTTCTCAGCTGAAAAGCCATCTCTTTTTCCTCCATTCACTCACCTGCCTGCATCCTCCGCAGGACACGTGTAACCATGAACACGCAGTAGCAAAGCGCGAAGCCCCAGGCAATCGGATTGGAAATACAGATGCCAAAATACCCCAGCCATGCCACAGCGAGCCATCCGCCGACGCACCGGCCCAGGAGCTCTCCCACACCGGAGATGACCGCCTGCACACTGTAGCCTAGGCCCTGAAGCGTGTTGCGGAAGATCATCAACAATCCGTGGAAGCAGAACATCGTGCTGATAATCGCCAGATACTCCACTGCTTCGGCAAAGACCTCTGTCCCGGTCTCACCCAGAACGAGCTGCACGGCATATCCCTTGATAAAGAAAATCACCACAAATGCGGCTACGCAATACACCAGCTGAATCAGACACCCTTCCCGGATACCCTGCCGGATGCGGTCCAGGCGCCCCGCTCCGTGGTTCTGACCCACGTAGGTTGCCATGGCCATGCCGACGCTCTCCATCGGCAGTGTGAACATCTGCCGGATCTTCTCTCCGGCTGTCTGCGCCGCGACGGCCGTGCTGCCGAGTCGATTGATGGCATCCTGCATCACAACGGCACCGATGGCGGACACCGAGTACTCAAAGCCCATCGGCAGTCCCACATAGGCAAGGTGTCCCAGGTGATGTGCCGAAATCTTCAGATCATCTCTTTGAAAAACGATCTTCTCTTCCTTCGCCGTCCTGGCGAAAAACCACCACACGCACAAAAGCGCACTGATTCCCTGGCTGAACACCGTCGCGATGGCAGCGCCGTCTACGCCCATGCCCACCGGCACGATGAGAACCCAGTCCAGTACAATGTTCACCACACTGGAAACCAGCAGGAAATAAAACGGGTGCTTGGAATCGCCCATGGACCGCAGCACACTGGAGCCGTAGTTGTACAGCACTGTCACAGGAATCCCCAGAAATATAATCCGAATGTAAAGCTCTGCATCCGCATACAGCTCCTCCGGTGTATTGATGAGCTGCAGAAGGGGTCCTGCAATCAGCGTTGTAATAATCGTGAACACGATACTGATGACAATGCACAGAAACGCTCCGTTCACGAGATACTGGCGCAGGTCCTTCTTATTTTTCGCTCCGAAGGCCTCTGCCACCGGAATGCCGAAGCCCACGCAGGCTCCCTGAATAAAGCCCAGAATCAGGAAGTTCAGCGAATAGGTTGTTCCCACCGAGCCCAGGGCATTGGTGCCAAGGCAGCGCCCGACGATTACCGTGTCTGCGAAGCTGTACAGCTGCTGGAACAGGGTTCCCAGAACCAGCGGAAGTGCGAATAATAAAATTCTCGTCAGCGGACGCCCCGTGGTAAGGTCGCTCACCCCGGAACGCTTGTTGGCTGTTGTCATGATTTTCTCCTCTTAAATGAATCCTTACAACATTACATACTGTGCAGACATGTCCTCAGCAAATCCTTCGCATTGCCTTTCCGATCAGTGTAATAACCGGTCCCAGCGCCACCGCCATGATCAGATTGGAAACGGTCGGTGTACCGCCTGCCAGCATGCCGACCAGAATAGCACCGTAATCCCAGAGAATGCGGATGATAAAGTATGGCACCTTCCCCGCATGCTCGTGCAGAATGCAGGGCGGTGCATCGTAGGGAGACAGTCCCATTCCTGCATTCATATACACCGCGGCCGCCGTCAGAAAACCGATGAGCGCCACAATGAAGATCGGAATCCGGGTTGCCGCTTCCGTAAACGCAGAAGCCGGAATGAAGCGGTTCCAAAGATAACATCCGAAATCCGCTGTGTAGCCGATGAGCACCATGTTAGCCAGGGTTCCAAAGCCAAGATACCGAAGCCTTGATGTCAGCACCACCAAGACCAGAAACATAACATTGATGGCCAGCTGCCAGTTCCCGAACATCCAGCCGATGCGCTCCGCAATCGATACATTCATAAAGGTGTACGGATCGGTTCCAAGGTTCACCTTGATCAGAAACGACAGGAAAAATCCCTGCACCAAAACGCCCACAAGGCAGATCCCGGCTCTTTTCTGCCAGCCATTCCCCATACCCGCCAGCGGAAGCCGCCCGATTCGTTCTGCCGCAGACAGCTCCTCCGTCTGCCTGTTTTTCTGTATATGCATTCTCTTTTCCCCCTCACGTTCTGTGTCTATTCTCCACTCATGAAACAGGCAATGCCTCAGCCGCATGCGCGGCTCCCATCATGAATTCATCTGCATGCAATCCTCCAACCATGTCAGAAGCCAAACAGACACTCAAAAGAGTAAAATGATCTTTTCCATTCTGCAAGATAAATTACTGCAAATAAAATCC
>CAVFRZ010000288.1:0-2746 GCA_963624875.1 Anaerovibrio sp. | reverse complement strand
ATTCCACCAGCTCATATGAGGCGGCACTGGATTTCAACGGGGATTCTGCGCACTACCTAAAGCGGCAGGCGGCGGCAACCGCAGTCGGAATTGCAGTGATGGTGGTGGTGTCTTACGTTCCTCTGAAGCTGTGGCGCAGGTTTTCCTGGTGGATTTACCTGTTTTCGCTGATTATGGTTTTCCTGGTGTATCCCTTCGGTACGCGGGTAAACGGCGCAAAGCGTTGGATTTACATCGGACCGGTGTCCATCCAGCCGGCTGAGATCTGCAAGTTTGCGATCATTGTGCTGATGGCGGTTAATCTATCGAGGGTATCGGTGAAAATACTAAAGAGCAAGCAAACGACGCTTTTACTGCTGGCACCTGCACTTGTTCAGGCCGGCGCCATTCTGATCATCACGACCAATTTGAGCTCGGCTGCCATTGTGGGAATGATCGCAGTCAGCATGCTGTTCGTAACAGATGACCATTACGGCCGTTATTTTATCTTTCTTGCGGGAGTGGTGGGTGTATGCGTCTTGGCAGTTGTTATTGCGGTACAGACCCAGGGAAGCCTTAGCTTCCGTTTTAATCGTATCCTGGTCTGGCTGGATCCTGCAGCTTATTCGGATGATACCGGCTATCAGGTCCTGCAGGGACTTTACGGCGTCGGCTCCGGAGGGATCTTTGGAAAAGGTCTTGGACAGAGCATGCAAAAGCTTGGCTACATCCCGGAGGCCCAGAACGATATGATTTTCTCGATCATCTGTGAGGAGCTGGGAATGTTCGGTGCGATCTCGATCATTATGCTGTTCGTGATTTTGTGCTGGCGGATTATGAATATTGCAAACCATGCCAAATCACGCTACGAATCGCTTCTGGCAGTGGGAGTTATGATTCACATTGCGGTTCAGGTGATTCTGAATATCGCCGTCGTTACCAACAGCATTCCGAATACGGGCGTTACGCTTCCGTTCTTTTCCTACGGAGGTTCTGCAATTGTTATTCTTCTGGCGGAAATCGGATTGGTTCTGGCGGTTGCAAGGAATACGTCCAGAGCTGAGAGGTAGGTGAAGGCATTTGGCAAGAACGAGGGAAGATTATGAAAGCGCCTCCCTTTACATTCAGGATCAGATTCGGAGAAGGAAAAATAAGATCCGGCTGATCATCGGTCTGATTGCGGCAATTCTGGCTGGGACTGTTATTTTCCTTCTCAGCTGGTTTCGGGTTCGTTATGTCTCGGTAGAAGGCAGCACGCACTATACGGACGATGAAATCCGGCAGTACGCGCTCGGCGGCTTTCTGGGGGACAATACGCTGGTGCTGTCGCTGCGCTACAAGAATCAGACGGTTAAAAATGTCCCGTTTGTGGAATCGATGGATGTGGAAATTGTCACAAGAGACACCATCCATATTACCGTATATGAAAAATCCGTCGCCGGATATGTAACGTATCTGGGACGATATATGTATTTTGACCGGAACGGCATGGTGGTGGAATCGTCTCAGGAGAGAATCGAAGGGGTTCCGGAGGTGACGGGGCTTTCCTTTGATCACATAGCGCTGAACGAGGAGCTTCCGGTCGAGGACGAGAACATTTTCGCAAGAATCCTGACGCTGACGCAGCTGATGACCAAGTATGAGCTGTCTGCGGAGAAGATTTATGTCAGCAGTTCAGGGAAAATAAGTGCTTATTTTGCAGGTGTCTGCGTAAATCTGGGAGAGGATGAGTACATGGATGAAAAAATATCAAATTTGTCCAAGATCCTGCCGTCTCTGGCAGGAAAGTCGGGAACCATCGATTTGTCGGATTATACGCCGGATACGGATTTGATCACTTTTACCGGAGAGTAGAAGGGTTATGGATTGATTATTCTGGGAACGCTATTGTATACTATAGTAGATTTAGTCTACGCAAATGAGAGTTCCTGAGTAATCCGGCAGAGGGATTATGGTGCCGGAATAGAAGGCTGCTGAGGATTTAATTATTAATTATAAGGAGGCACGACCGTGCTCGAGATTAGGACTGACGAAAACGAAACCGCTTGCAGAATCATTGTTGTAGGTGTCGGCGGAGCCGGCAACAACGCAGTAAACCGGATGGTGGATGCGGAAATCACCGGTGTGGAGTTCATCGGCATGAATACCGATGTGCAGGCCCTGCAGCGCTGCAAGGCACCCAAGCTCCTGCAGATTGGCGCAAAGCTTACAAGAGGACTCGGAGCGGGCGCGAACCCGGAAGTTGGACAGAAGGCCGCGGAGGAAAGCTCCGAGGAGATTACCGCTGCACTGAAAGGCGCGGACATGGTTTTCGTCACCTGCGGTATGGGCGGCGGTACCGGAACCGGCGCGGCACCGGTTGTGGCGAAGCTTGCCAAGGATATGGGAATCCTCACCGTTGGCGTTGTGACAAAGCCCTTCGGCTTTGAAGCAAAGGCCAGAATGGACAAGGCAAAGTTCGGTATCAGCAACATTACACCGAATGTAGATACACTGATCGTCATTCCGAATGATAAGCTTCTGGATATCATGGATCGTCGCACAACGCTTCCGGATGCCCTCAAGAAGGCGGATGAGGTGCTCCAGCAGGCAGTACAGGGTGTTACAGACCTGATCAACGTGCCGTCCATCATTAACCTTGACTTTGCGGATGTACAGACGGTTATGCGCAACAAGGGACTTGCGCACGTCGGCATCGGCGTCGGCAAGGGCGATGATAAGGCTACGGATGCTGTGAAGATGGCGGTTGAATCTCCGCTTCTGGAGA
>CAVFRZ010000287.1:0-2755 GCA_963624875.1 Anaerovibrio sp. | reverse complement strand
GACTATGGGCGCGCTAAGCCGCGGCAGGCAAGGGAAAGGAGATAAGCTATGACGGATATTGAAATTGCAAGAAACGCAGAAATCCGGCCGATTCGAGAGGTGGCCAGGCAGCTGGGAATGGAAGAGGATGATATTGAGCTGTACGGCAAATATAAGGCCAAAATATCCGAGGAGTATCTAAGAAACCTTCAGGATCGTCCGGACGGGAAGCTGGTGCTGGTAACAGCCATCAATCCGACGCCGGCAGGAGAAGGCAAAACAACGATCTCCATCGGGCTTGCGGATGCCCTGGCGGGGCTTGGCAAGAAGGCGGTTGCAGCCCTTCGCGAGCCGTCTTTGGGACCGTGCTTTGGCGTGAAGGGCGGAGCAGCCGGCGGCGGCTATTCGCAGGTCATTCCGATGGAGGATTTGAATCTTCATTTCACCGGAGATTTTCACGCGATTACCTCGGCTAACAATCTGGTTGCAGCGATGCTGGACAATCACATTCATTTCGGAAACGCACTTCGCATCGATCCCACGAGAGTGGTATGGAAGCGGTGTCTTGATATGAATGACCGTGCACTCCGCAACATCACCATCGGCCTTGGCGGCAAGCTTTGCGGGCCGGTGCGAGAGGACCACTTTGTCATCACGGCAGCATCGGAAATCATGGCGGTGCTGTGCCTGGCAAACGATATGGAGGACCTGCGTGAGCGGCTTTCGCGTATGGTGGTCGCTTATAATTACGACAATGAGCCGGTGACGGCGGGGCAGCTGAATGTAGTGGGCTCGCTTCTTGCTCTTTTGAAGGATGCGATGCAGCCGAATCTGATGCAGACACTGGCGCATACACCGGTGCTGGTGCATGGCGGTCCCTTTGCCAATATTGCGCATGGCTGCAACTCTGTCCGCGCGACGCGTGCTGCATTGAAGCTGGGAGATATCGTTGTCACCGAGGCCGGATTCGGCGCGGATCTTGGTGCGGAGAAGTTCATGGATATTAAGTGCCGCATGGCGGGGTTGATCCCTTCGGCGGCAGTGATTGTTGCGACGGTGCAGGCTCTTAAATACAACGGCGGCGTCCCGAAGGCAGAGCTGAAGGCAGAAAATCTGGAGGCGCTTCACAAAGGGCTGGCGAACCTTGGCAAGCACATAGAGAATCTGCAGAAATTCGGTGTTCCGGCGGTAGTCGCGATCAATGCGTTTGTATCAGATACGGATGCCGAGCATGAAATGATTGAGAGCTTCTGCAAGGAGCGTGGCTGCGAATTCTCGCTGGCTACGGTTTGGGCAGACGGCGGGGAAGGCGGCAAGGATCTGGCGCAGAAGGTACTGAATACCATTGAAACAAAGGAAAGTCAGTATCATCCGCTGTATGAGCTGGAGCAGCCGCTGACAGCCAAGATTGAAACCATTGCAAAGGAAATCTACGGGGCAGATGGCGTTGAATATGCAGCATCCGCTAAAAAGGCACTGGCCAATCTGGAGAAGCTGGGCTATGGCAATCTGCCGATATGCATGGCCAAAACGCAGTATTCGCTTTCAGATGATCAGCATCGTCTGGGACGGCCGGAGGGATTTGGTATTACGGTCCGCGATGCGTATGTCAGCGCAGGTGCAGGCTTTGTGGTTGTACTGACGGGAGAGATGATTCAGATGCCGGGACTGCCGCGCGTGCCTGCGGCGGAGAATATCGATGTAGATGCAGAGGGCGTGATTTCCGGATTGTTCTGAGGGAATAGTGATTAAATCAGTATTTCCTCAGAAACCTCTGGCGGATTGTACAGAAGAGATATAAAAGCAGCAGGGGTGAAGAGTGCTTCATCCCTGCTGCTTTTATACATCACAAGTCTTTATCTGAAGATTGCTCGAGCATCTGTTCAGCACAGCATCACTGCGCCGTGGGATCAGAGCTTTCTGGTGCTTGGCAGAGCTCCTGCGAACGCATAATGGCGCGGACGGAGGACAAAAGGTGCGGCTTTAGCTCTTCGATCGGGAGGGGCTCCTGCTCGAGAATGGAGCTGTAGCAGGTGGAACCGATGAATTCCACAATCATATAGACCAGAACCTCCGGATTTTGATATTTCACAGAGGAGTCTGCAAACAGCTTTTCCAGCCACTCTGCAAATTTCATGTCAGCGTTATCCGGCGCATCTATGCCGGAAATGTCGTGCTTTAACAGGGGCCAGCTCAGATTCTTGGAAATAAACTTCAAAAGAACGCGGTTCTCCGAAAGCTGCGCCAGAATGTTATCAGCCACAAAGATAATCTGATCCTCCAGAGAGCTGATTGGCTGGGAACCGTTCTGGACGGCCTCTGCAAGGGCGAGACTGGCGTGCTCGAGGATGAGCCCTGCCTGGTGACGAACCAGGCGGTCACGGAGGTCGTATTTGTCCTTGAAGTACAGATAAAAGGTTCCCTTGGCGACGCCGGCCTTCTCGGCAATATCGGAAATGGTGGTATCGGTAATGCCCTTTTGCGTGAATAGCTCGAACGCGTTGTTCAGAAGCGATTCACGCTTTTTACGTTTGTTCTGAAAGGCCTTTCCCTCTGCCTTCTGTGTATCGGCGGAAGCGGTTAAAATTGTTGCTGCATCATCTGCAGCGGAGTTAGCTTGCTGTGGTGTGATCATAAATGCTCTGTCCTGTTTTACCGGGGTATAGCTTTTCTTTGGCGTATGAGGCGCTCTCGTCAATTGATGTCCGTAAAAAATAATGGTAATTGTTTAGCACCCATCTCGATTTTCCTTCGGAAAACCTCGATGTGGCTGGCC
>CAVFRZ010000286.1:0-2803 GCA_963624875.1 Anaerovibrio sp. | reverse complement strand
TATTGAGTTTTCAAGGAACAACGGCATTTTCCGTGTGGGAAGTTTAAGTTATTAACAGTAAACGAGCGTATGTGTTCATTCGGAAGGTCGAGTCTGAGAATGGGATTGTAATGCCGTTTACGTATGTTGGTGAAGGCGTTATGAAGAACCCGAGAAAGACGGAGAATCCAAAAGGAACATTGCTGTTTGACATCCATATGGATTTCGAACTGCCGGATTATCTGCAATATGACTTCGGTCTGGCGGATACGGAAATTTTGAAAAGACTGGGCTCTTCCAATCTTTCTTAGGGGAGTGATGGATACAAAAAGAGGTTGTTATTTATGAAGCTTACAATGCTGGGAACCGGAAATGCAGTTGTGACAGAATGCTACAACACCTGTTTTGTGTTGGAGGATGAGACGCGTCCGCAGGAGGATCGCTATTTTCTGGTGGATGGTGGCGGCGGCAACGGCCTGCTCCACCAGCTGAAGGCAGCTGGGATTAACTGGAAGGATATTCGGGTGATGTTCCTGACCCACCGCCATCTTGATCATCTGATGGGGATGATCTGGATGCTGCGGATGGTGCTGCAGAACATGCAGCGGGGAAAATACGAAGGAGAGGCAACCATCTATGGCCACGATGAGGTGATTGCGCTGCTGCGGGAGATGGCAGAGAAGCTTCTGACGGAGAAGGAATGTGCCTTCCTGGACAGCCGGTTGCACCTTGTGGAAGTGAAGGACGGTGAGAGTAAGGAGATCCTCGGGCGGAAGGTGACCTTTTTTGACATCGGCTCGACGAAGGCAAAGCAGTTCGGATTTACCATGGAATATGAGGATGGTAAGAAGCTGACCTGCTGCGGGGATGAGCCCTATAATGAATGTGAGAGGGAGTATGCGGAGGGTTCTGAGTGGCTGCTGCATGAGGCATTTTGCCTCTATGGACAGGCGGATATCTTTGAGCCGTATAAAAAACATCACTCCACCGTCATGGATGCGGCGAAGCTGGCTGAGGGTCTGCAGGTGCCGAATCTGATCCTGTATCATATAGAGGATCGCAATATTCTGAATCGACGAGAGCTATATACAGCGGAAGGCAGGGAGTATTACAGCGGCAACCTGCTCATTCCGGAAGATCTGGATGTGATCGAGCTGCAGCTGGGCTTTCCGGGGGACAAGCCTGTATGGTCTGAATGATTCAATCCGCAACAAAGAGAAAAATCATAAAGTTTTGCGGTCTTAAACCGCAAAACTTTATGATTTTTTTTGGAATTGAGGTATACTACAGGTGAGGGGGTGATTAGATTGATTTACAGACCTTTGTATGTAGATAGAATTATGGCTTACGTGGATACGCCCTTTGTAAAAGTTCTTACGGGAGTGCGACGCTGCGGAAAATCAACGATTCTGAAAATGATTATGGAGCAGCTGAAAGCGCAGCGAAATGTTCCTGAGGAGCGTATTGTCAGCTGCCGTTTCGATTCAATGGAATATGAGGATATGACGGCGAAGCAGATGTATGCAGAGCTGAAAGACTGCCTTTCGCCGGAGGGGAAGACATACCTGTTTCTTGACGAGGTGCAGGAAATCAAGGGATGGGAAAAGGTTGTTAATTCGCTGGCGACGGACTTTGATGTTGACCTGTATGTGACAGGCTCCAACTCCCGTATGATGTCTTCTGAAATCTCAACCTATCTGACGGGACGATATGTGTCTTTCCATATTTTTACATTGTCCTTTGACGAATACCTGACATTCAAAAAGCGGTATGCCGAGGTTGAAGAACCGAAAAAAGAGCTTGCTGGCTACGTGCGTTTGGGTGGATTTCCGGCGACGCATTTGCAAGCTTATTCGCAGGATGAGGCATATACCATTGTGCGGGATATTTATAACTCGACGATTTTTTCGGATATTGTAAGGCGTGGCCAGGTGAGAAAGGTCGATCAGTTGGAGCGGGTGGTCAGGTATACCTTTGGCAATGTCGGCAATACCTTTTCGGCAAAATCCATTTCAGACTACCTGAAAGCGGAACGCCGTACTTTGGACAACGAAACGGTTTACAACTATCTGGAAAAACTGGAAAAGGCATATTTGCTGCACCGCTGCTCTCGATTTGATCTGCAGGGGAAGGAAATCCTGAAAACACAGGAGAAGTTCTACCTTGCAGACACTGCCTTGCGTTACAGCGTTCTCGGATATAATAGCGACAGCGTGGCGTCGAGTCTTGAAAATGTCGTGTACCTGGAGCTTTGCCGCAGAGGATACACCGTTTATATCGGCAAATCCGGCAGCGGCGAAATCGACTTTGTTGCCGCGCGCCAAAATGAAAAGGTTTATGTGCAGGTATCGCAGGAGCTGCACTCTGCAAAAACGGAAAAACGGGAATACGATCGTTTGCTGGAGATACATGACAACTATCCCAAATATGTTCTCACAGCGGATGAGTTTTCAGGAGGAAACTACGAGGGCATCAAGACGATGCATATAGCGGACTTTCTGTTGAGCTCTGAATACTAAAATTCGAAAACGTCAAAAAAGATGTACTGGCGAAGGAAAACGCCGCTGATTTTAGTCAGCGGCGAAATTGTGACAACGGGCCTACAATTGATCCGATTGCGGAACTTTCATTCACTATCGGACAAAAACAGGCGTACTGTTTTCTTTTAGTAAAATTCTATGATGCTGGAGCATCCGGTTAAAGATACGGCCATTACGGTCGTTACTAAGAGTATCGCTTTTTTCATCGCACTCCCCCCATTGCAGCTTTGGTAGTGTCCACTCCGGACACCCCTCTTTTCTATAAAACCAAGTAAATACACCGG
>CAVFRZ010000285.1:0-2817 GCA_963624875.1 Anaerovibrio sp. | reverse complement strand
TTCTATAAGAGAAGGGATTATTCCCGCATCGTCAACGGCAAGAACCCGATTGTTGCCCATGAATTCCTGGGAAGTGATCTTGCCGGGAAGGATGTGATTGTCATGGACGACATGATTTCCTCCGGCGGCAGTATTCTGGACACAGCCAGACAGCTCAAGGCGATGCATGCCGGCAGAGTCTTCCTGTGCACAACCTTTGGCCTGTTTACGGATGGACTGGCGGATTTCGACGCAGCGTACGAGCGCGGTGATTTCGATCTGGTTATTACGTCAAACCTTACCTGGCAGCCGTCGGAGCTTAAGGAGCGCTCCTGGTTTGGAATGGCAGATATGGGCAAGTATCTTGCCAACATCATCGACTTTTTCAATCATGATGCGTCCATCTCCAACATGACGACGCCGACATCCAAGATCCATGAGCTTTTGACGAAGTTCAATCAGAAGGAGCAGTCGGAATTCGAGCAGCTGGAGCTGGAAACGACGGATTTTTAAATGCATTGCTTTGAATGTTAAAAGCGGAAAGAAGGAAAACAAATGCCCTGCACAACCATACTTGTAGGAAAAGAAGCCTCTTATGACGGCTCGACCATCATTGCCAGAAATGACGATTCCGGCGCCGGACATTACACACCGAAGAAATTCGTTGTCGTGCAGCCCGGCGACCAGCCGCGGCACTACAAATCGGTGCTGTCTCACGTGGAAATCGAGCTTCCGGAGAATCCGATGCGGTATACGGCTGTTCCGAATGCGCTGGCAGGGGAGGGAATCTGGGCTGCCAGCGGTGTCAACGCGGCGGGAGTTGCAATGACAGCCACCGAAACGATTTCGGCCAATGAGCGCGTCTTGGGCGCAGACCCTCTGGCGGAGTATATTCCTGCGGAGGAGAACGGCGGAACTGAGCAGGTCGGCGGAATCGGAGAAGAGGATCTGGTGGTACTGGTTCTCCCCTATATCCACAGCGCGAGAGAAGGTGTCAAGCGTTTGGGAGCTCTTCTGGAGCAGTACGGAACCTACGAGATGAACGGCATCGCTTTCCAGGATACAGACGAAATCTGGTGGCTGGAGACCATCGGCGGTCACCACTGGATGGCCTGCCGCGTGCCGGACAACGCTTATGTCATGATGCCGAATCAGCTGGGAATTGACCTTCTGGATCTGGAGGATGCGCTGGGAGAGCAGGAATTCTTCATGTGCTCCCCGGACCTTGCCGAGTTCATTGCGGAAAACCATCTGGATCTTACGATGGAAATGCCATGCGACCTTGCGGATGGGTGCTGCGGGCACTGCTGCTGCGAGGAGAATTCGGAAGAGGATTCCTGCTGCGGGACGCAGGGGGCGAAGGCTTGCGACGAGGAAGAAGATGATTTGAGCGCGTGCATCAATCCGCGGGAGGCCTTCGGCACGCACGATGATGCCGATCACGTGTACAACACACCAAGAGCCTGGTTTATCGGCCGTTATTTTAACCCGCACACTGTGCAGTGGGACGGACCGGAGGCGGATTTCACACCGATGTCGGATGACATTCCCTGGTGCATGATTCCGGAGCGCAAGGTTACGGTGGAGGATGTAAAATATATCCTTTCCTCCCATTACCAGGGTACGCCCTATGATCCGTATGCGAGCTACGGAGATGCGTCCATGCGCGGCGCCTATCGCTCCATCGGCGTGAACCGCACGGACTTTGTGGCGATCATTCAGCTGCGCGGTGAAGTGCCGGAGGAGTACAGAGCAGTGGAGTGGCTGGCCTTTGGCTCCAATGTGTTTAATACAGCGGTTCCCTTCTATGCGAATGTGGAGACGACGCCGGAATATCTTTCCAACACATCAAAGGAAGTGACGACGGATAATTTCTACTGGTCGGCACGGCTGATCGAGGCACTCTCGGATGCCTGCTATGGTAAGAATTTAAATCACATTGAGCACTACCAGCAGGCTGTGCAGTCCAAAGGGCATGCACTGATTGCCAAATACGACCGCCTGCAGGCGAAGGCAGAAACCGGTCAGGAGCGTGCGAAGCTTCGCGAAGAGGCCAATGAGGAAATTGCTGCTATGCTTCGGAAGGAAACAGGGAAAACCTTGAATGAGGTTCTCTTTGACGCTACCAACCACATGAAGAACCAGTACGCCCGGTCGGATCATTGATCGCACGGATTTGCAGAGATATTTGCTGCTTTGCAGCGTAAATCCGGCGAGGGAATCGCTGATGAAAGCGTTTCTATAAGGACAGGGCAGGAAACGAAAGGACGGATCAGAGTATGCAGATTATCACAGGGGAATTAGCAGGCTACACCGATGAGTATCCCCTTTCCCGCTTTGGCGGCAGAGAGAATATTCTGGCAGTGGACATCGAGACAACCGGCATCACCGCAGAGAAAAACCGGATCTATCTTATCGGCTGCGGGTACTGGGAGGATGACTGCTGGAAGCTGATCCAGTGGTTTGACGATACGGGAGAGGGCGAGGCGGATATCCTCACGTCCTTCCTCCTTTTTACCAAGAAATTCACAACGCTTCTGCATTACAATGGCCGCCAGTTTGACTTGCCGTTCCTGGCAAGGCGGATTGTCTGGAACGGCCTGCAGGGGACGCCGGGGGCGGAGGATTTTCCTTCTGCAATGAAGTCTCTGGATCTGTACCGGTATGTGAAGCCGTTTCAGAAGCTGCTTTCTCTTCCGGATTGCCGTCAGCAGACGGTGGAGGCGTTTCTGGAAACCGGACGCAGAGAGAATCGGAGCGGTAAAGAGCTGATTTCGGTTTATCTGGACTACATTCAGAAAAAACAGGAGAAGGCCCGCGGAGCCAGGGAAAGAGATT
>CAVFRZ010000284.1:0-2819 GCA_963624875.1 Anaerovibrio sp. | reverse complement strand
AGCCTCCGGCTATGACTGCCTTGCCAATAAGTCCGGCGCAAATCTTCTGTCCGGCGTGACAGCAGAAATTACCTGCAATGCAACCTGGCTGGGGAAGCCGAAAACGCACTATGCTGTCATCGAGTGCGATGAGGGTGCACTCAAGCAGGTGGTTCCGCTGATTCATCCGAAGGTGATCGTGGTGACCAATCTCTTCCGCGACCAGCTGGACCGGTACGGTGAGGTTATGCATACCGTGGAGCAGCTGCGCATGGGGATTAAACAAGTTCCGGAGACGACGCTGTGTCTGAACGCCGACGATTCACTGGTGGCATCGCTGGCAGACGGTGTGCCGAACAGGATTGTCTGGTATGGAATGGACACGCCAGTCGGGGAACAAAAGGATGCGGCCATATCGGATGCTAAATACTGTATCCACTGCGGAACTCCGTACCGGTATCATTATCATACCTATGCTCACCTGGGCGCATTTTACTGTCCGAAGTGCGGCTACCGAAAAGCGGATACGAAGGTGGCTGTGACAGCGATTGACAGGATGGCTGCGGAAGGAAGCGATGTGAAGCTGCGAATCGGTGAAGAGGTTTGGGAGGCACACATCGGACTTCCTGCTGTATACAACATTTACAATGCGGCGGCTGCCGTGTGTGCATATACCGCCTTCGGCCTTTCGCAGCAGGAAATCCTGCATTCTCTTGCAGATGTGCACTCGAGCTTTGGCCGCATGGAAACGTTTATGCTGGGAGA
The DNA here is from genome assembly GCA_963624875.1 of Anaerovibrio sp. Taxonomy (GTDB): domain Bacteria; phylum Bacillota; class Clostridia; order Lachnospirales; family Lachnospiraceae; genus CAG-791. The sequence goes on along the minus strand of CAVFRZ010000284.1, from coordinate 2,075 downwards.
CAATCGTCTGCAGATGATTCTGGTTAAAAATCCGGCCGGCTGTAATCAGGCGCTTTCGTATGTAACATCGCTTACGGAGGATTTTAATCTGGTGTGTTGTCTCAATGACAGAACGGCCGACGGACACGACATTTCCTGGATCTGGGATGCCGATTATGAACAGGCGGCTAAGAGCACGCATGTCCGGCACATTTATGTGTCGGGGGATCGTGCGGAGGATATGCAGCTGCGGCTCAAGTATGCCGGCTGCAGGGAAGAGGACATCACGCTTTGCAAGGACAACGAAGCACTTCTTGCCTATATGAGAAACAGTCATCTTCCCAGTTTTATTCTGCCGAATTATACATCCATGCTGGCGCTTCGGAAGGTGCTTTCACAGGCAACCGGCGGAAGTGATTTCTGGAAGGGATGACGCCGGAAGAGACAGAAGCAGTATGAGCCGCACGAACGTCTGCGGCGGAAAGAGATGAGTATGGAGCTTCGCATTTGTCACCTCTATCCGGAGGTGCTTAACCTGTATGGAGACCGCGGGAATATCCGCTGTCTTTCAAAACGCCTTTCCTGGCGCGGAATTGATTGCCGGGTAGATGAGCTTGGCATCGGGGACCATAAGGATTTAACGCAGTATGATCTGTTTTTCATTGGCGGCGGACAGGACTTTGAGCAGGAGGTGCTGCTGGGAGATCTGAAGGCCGGAAAAGGGAATGAGATTCGGGCAGCGGTAGAGGACGGAAAGACGTTCCTGTGCATCTGCGGCGGATATCAGATGATGGGTCATTACTACCAGACGCATGATGGCGTTAAATGTGAGTTTCTCGGGGCTGCGGACTTTTATACAGTAGGCTCGAAGACACGCATGATTGACAATTATGCCTTTCGTCTGGGCGAGGAATCCGGCGGCAGCACCGTGGTGGGCTTTGAGAATCACAGCGGGAAGACCTATCTCGGGGAAGGCGTAAAGCCGCTGGGAACCGTGCTGAAGGGAAACGGCAACAACGGAGAGGATCAGACGGAAGGCGTCCGCTGGCGCAACGTGTTCGGTACATATTCCCACGGACCGGTACTTCCCAAAAACCCGGAGTTTGCGGACTTTCTGCTGCAGAATGCGCTGGATAGGCGGTACGGGACGGGGAGTGCGCCACTGGAGCCGCTGCCGGATGGCTTTGAGAAGACTGCGCACGAGAGCGTTCTTGCAAGAGTTCTGGAGGGCAAACAGGGTGCGCAGTAAGGAGGAAAAAAGCGGGCAGCAGGCCGAAGCTGAAAACTTTATATGGAATGCTGTGGGCGGGATGCTCAATGCCGGTCAGTCGGTGTTTTTGCTGATTATCATTACGAGAATCTGCGGACTGGAGACGGCGGGCATCTTTTCCATTGCCTTCGCCACCGGAAACCTGTTCATGTACGTCGGCAATTACGGAGTCAGGAACTACCAGGTCTCAGACCAGGCTGAGGAGTATGCTTTTGCTGACTATCTGTGGCACAGAGTGCTGACGATTTGCATAATGCTGGTTGCGGCGGTGGGGTATTCGCTCTGGAGTATGTACAGCGGCAGCTATTCGCTGTATAAGGCAGCCTGTGTATTCGCTATGTGCGCACTAAAGGCCGTGGACTGCGCGGAGGAGGTTTTTGAGGGAAGGTACCAGCAGCGAGGACGTCTGAACCTTGCCGGCAAGCTGGTCACCATCCGGCTCCTTGTCAGCATCGGCGGCATGATGCTGATCCTGGCTGTTACCAGGGACCTTTTAAAGGCAACCATTGCGGCGGTCCTTTTGGCCATCGCGGCAAGCGCGGCGGTGATTCTGCATTGCCGCGATGCGGCAGCCTTTGAGAAAGCACCGTTTCGTGCGGAGAAGGTAGGCGGACTTCTGCAGGCGTGTTTCCCGGTCTTTGCGGCCAACTTTCTGTCCTTTTATCTGATCAACGAGCCCAAATATGCGATTGATGCCGCCATGGATGAAACGGCGCAGGCCTGCTATAACTTTATTGCTATGCCGGTCTTTGTCATTCAGCTTCTGAATATGTTCCTGTATCAGCCGATGCTGCTGCGCATGACCGTCTGCTGGGAGAGACAGAAC
>CAVFRZ010000283.1:0-2827 GCA_963624875.1 Anaerovibrio sp. | reverse complement strand
ATCCATAAGGGCGTGTATGTGGCACTGGAGCAGTATAAGATGTTAGGAGGTGCCAACTAATGGAAGCAGTACAGAAGAAATCCAAATTCAGTATCCTGACCAATGGCCTGATTAAGGAGAATCCGGTTCTGGTGCTGGTCATCGGTACCTGTCCGACGCTGGCAACCTCGACCTCCGTGGAGACCGGTCTTGGTATGGGACTTGCCGCAACCGCGGTTCTGGTGTGCTCCAACATGGCCATCGCCGCACTCCACAAGCTGATTCCCGACAAGGTCCGCATTCCTTGCTTTATTACGGTAATCGCCGGCTTTGTTACCATCGTGCAGATGCTGCTGCAGGCGTTTGTGCCGTCACTTTATTCGGCACTTGGTCTGTATCTGCCGCTGATCGTTGTTAACTGTATCATCCTGGGACGCGCGGAGATGTTCGCTTCCAAGAATACCGTGGGGGATTCGGCACTGGACGGCCTTGGCATGGGCCTTGGCTTTACGCTGACGTTGTGCGTCATGGGCTCCATCCGTGAGATCCTTGGCTCGGGTACCTGGCTTGCCGGCGACTGGTTCGGACTGGCTCCCGGCTTTAAGGGAATCCCGATTCTCTCGAATTTCATTCCCGGCATGTCCATTATGACGATGGTGCCCGGCGGCTTCTTTGTTTTCGCCTGTGTGATGGCCTTTGTGCATTACATCACAAGAGACAAGTCTAAGATTCGCAAGGACTTTGGCTGCAGTGCATGTGCGAACGAAAGTGCATGCTCTCCGGAGCGCAAGGCTTCTGAGAGCGGCTCCTGCGGCGGCGAGCTCGACGAGAAGACTAAAGAGGCCATGAAGATTGCCAAGGCTGCAGAAGAGAAGGCAGCCGCAGCACCGGCAGGCACCGGGAATGCGGCGACAGCGACTCCGGCAGCGGCGGCAGCAAATAAGGAGGTGAAGTGATCATGAGCTTTACGAAACTGATTCTGATCATCATCTCGATGGTCCTTGTCAACAACTATCCGCTGGCACAGTTCCTGGGCATCTGCCCGTTCCTGGGCGTTTCCAAGGACCTTGACAGTGCAAAGGGCATGGGCATTGCGGTTACGCTCGTCATGGGCCTTGCCTCGATCGTAACCTTCCCGATTCAGCAGCTTCTGTTGTCCTGCGGCATTGAGTACATGCAGACCGTTGTGTTCATTCTGGTTATTGCGGCGCTCGTGCAGTTTATTGAGATGTTCATGAAGAAGAACATGCCGTCTCTGTATACGTCACTGGGCATTTACCTTCCGCTGATCACAACCAACTGTGCCGTTCTGGGTGTGTGCATTTCCAACACCGAGGATTACACGGTAGCAGCCGTTGGATCCTTTGGCGCGGCTTATGTCTACGCCATCATTCAGGGCTTTGGCGGAGGCCTTGGCTTCTGGTTTGCCATGATGATCATGGCGGGCGTTCGTACCAAGCTCCAGGATCAGAGTGCGGTTCCGGAGGCTTTCCAGGGCGTACCCATCATTCTGACCACGGCAGCCATTTTGTCCCTGGCCTTTATGGGCTTCTCAGGGATGATCTGAGTACCCGCGCTGTTGCAATTCCGTGCTTCCGCCGGCGACGGGGCCTGGCGGAGTTGTCCGATCTGGGGACGCCTTGCTGACTTCGTCAGCTTCGAGATGGCCTTACGGCCACTCGGTAAAAACAGGCTCCGTCCTCGGACCTAGCGGTGCTAAGCTCGCACAATACGCTCGCAAGCACCGAGGCCTCGCAAGGCACCTGATTCGGACATTCTCCGCCACCCTGTCGCTTGGCTGGGATTGGATTGTAATCGAGTATCGATAAAGTGGAAAGGAAACATAAGTTATGGGAATCATAATGATAGCAATCATTCTGATCCTTGTGGTGAGTCTGATCGCAGGCCTTCTTCTGTCCTATGCTTCGAAGGTATTCGCGGTGAAGGAGGATCAGCTCTTCCTGGATCTTAGAGAACAGCTCCCCGGTGCCAATTGCGGTGGCTGCGGCTATGCGGGCTGTGATGACTATGCGCATGCACTGGCGGCGGGGAAGGATGCGGCGGAACCGGTTCCCTGCACGAAGTGCGCCGTCGGCGGTCCTGCCGTGGCGACTAAGCTTGCGGCGGTTCTGGGTACATCTGCAGGAGATGTGGAGCGTCAGGTATCCTTCGTCGCCTGCAACGGAACAAAGGACAATGCGAAGGCTCTGTACGAGTATGCAGGCCGGATAGAGAGCTGCAAGGCAGCCAAGAACCTCTTCGGCGGCAGCAAGGAATGCGCCTACGGATGTCTTGGCCTCGGCGACTGTGTCAAGGTCTGCGAGTTTGATGCCATCCATGTGGTGAACGGTGTGGCGGCTGTGGACGCTTCGGTGTGCACGGCCTGCGGCAAGTGCATCAAGACCTGCCCGCAGCATCTGATTTCGCTGAAGCCGGTATCGGAGAAGGTTCTGGTGCAGTGCTCCAACAAGGACCTCGGCAAGGCAGCGATGGCAGTATGTAAGACATCCTGCATCGCATGCCGTATGTGTGAGCGGACCTGTCAGCACGATGCGGTGCATGTGGTTGACAATGTTGCCGTAATCGATCCTGCTAAATGCATCGGCTGCGGCGACTGCGCGGCAAAGTGTCCCAAGCACGCAATCCTGAATCTGGCCTTAAAGGCCGGTGCTGCGAAGGCAAGTGCCTAGCAGCTGACAATCGGCAGGACTTGGCTGTTTATCTGTGTGTGGCCATCGCTGCCGCGAAGGCGCGAAGCACCACCGGTCAGCCACATCGAGGAATAGTTACGTTTACCTGAATCTTAAACGCCCCCTGCACAGGGGGCGTTTTCTTGTATAGAATCTGC
>CAVFRZ010000282.1:0-2843 GCA_963624875.1 Anaerovibrio sp. | reverse complement strand
CAACGCCATTCAGGAATACCAGGAGGTAAAGGAGCGCTATACCTTCCTGAAAACACAGCACGATGATCTTATTGCGGCGGCGGATTCGCTCCAGAAGATCATTGAGGAGCTTGATGTGCAGATGCGCAAGCAGTTTAAGACGCAATTTGCTCGCATTCAGACGGAGTTTGACAAGGTGTTCAAGCAGCTCTTCGGTGGCGGCTCCGGCAAGCTCGAGCTGATGGAGGATGCGGATATTCTGGAGGCAGGTGTCCGCGTTATTGCGCAGCCGCCGGGCAAGAAGCTGGTCAACATGATGCAGATGTCGGGCGGAGAGAAGTCACTGACGGCCATTTCTCTTTTATTTGCGATTCAGAATTTAAAGCCCTCTCCGTTCTGCCTTCTGGATGAGATCGAGGCTGCTCTGGACGAGAATAACGTTGTACGATATGCGGATTATCTGCGCAAGCTGACGGACAATACGCAGTTTATTGTCATTACGCACCGCCGCGGAACGATGGACCGCGCGGATCGGCTGTATGGCATTACCATGCAGGAAAAGGGTGTATCCACGCTGGTATCGGTCAGCCTGATCGATGAGAAAGACCTGGCGTCGTAAGGAAAGGAGTCTGGCATATGGGAGAGGAAGAGAAAAAGCAGGGTTTTTTTGCAAGACTCAAAAACGGACTTGGAAGAACCCGCAGCAACATTGTGGCCGGGATGAATCGTGTTTTTACCGGGCATAGTGCCATTGATGAGGATTTCTACGAGGAGCTGGAAGAAATCATGATCATGGGCGACATGGGCGTTCAGACAACGGATCAGATTCTCGAGCAGCTAAGAGATCAGGTGAAGGAGCAAAGAGTCCGTGAGCCGCAGGCCTGCCGGGAGCTTTTGATTCAGGACATCCGGGAGCAGATGCATGTGGATCCGGAGGCCTATGACTTCGAGGATGGGCCGTCCGTTGTGCTGATCATCGGCGTCAACGGTGTCGGAAAGACCACCTCTGTCGGGAAGCTTGCGGACATTTATAAACGCCGCGGCAAAAAAGTTCTGATCGCTGCGGCCGATACCTTCCGCGCCGCAGCCTATGATCAGCTGAAGGTATGGTCGGAGCGCGCCGGCGTGGAGATGATATCCGGCTCAGAGGGTGCAGATCCTGCCAGTGTGGTATACGACGCAGTGAATGCCGCAAAGGCACGTCATACCGATATCCTGCTGTGCGATACCGCAGGACGCCTTCAGAATAAAAAGAACCTGATGAATGAGCTTGAAAAGATCAATCGCATCATCAGCCGGGAGTATCCGGAGGCCAGGAGAGAGAACCTGGTGGTTCTGGATGCGGCGACGGGGCAGAATGCACTTTCCCAGGCCAGAGAATTTGCGCAGGTGACGGACCTGACCGGCATTATTCTGACCAAAATGGACGGCTCCTCCAAGGGCGGCATTGCAATTGCGATTGAATCCGAGCTGGGGATTCCGGTCAAGTACATCGGAGTCGGTGAGCAGCTCGAGGATCTGCAGCGCTTTGACCCGGATGATTTTGTACGTGCTTTATTTGACAATGAGGCAGAAGAAAGTCATGAAGAAAGCCAGGGATAAAAAGGCAAAGGACAGGACAGCAAGGATGAAGGAACCAAGGGAGCGAAAACCCTTCGGCCCCGGAAACCGGCAGTTTTTGTATCTGATGAATATGATCGTCCTCTGCTGTGTTACGCTTTTGTCGCTTGCTGCGGCGGTTGTATTCATTCTGCGCGCGCGGGACGCTGCTGCGCAGAGCACATCTCTTCAAAGCGAGCTGGATGCCGTGAAGGGCAGTGCCAAGACGCTTTACACGGAGGACGAGGTGTCCTCACGCGAGAGCCAGGCAAGAGACGCCGGAGCCACAGCGGAAAAACGCAAGATCCTGATGCAGATTCAGTCTTCTATGGAGTCCGGCGGCAGCACGGCTTCGATGCTGCGGAGTCTGTTTTCGGAAGATATCGTGGTTGTTAACGGGGGAAAATATTATTTTTATCCCATTCTGAATGCGGTGAAGCGCAATTCCTTCCAGCAGGATGACTTTTCTCTGACGGATGACGGACGGCTTCAGTATACCGGAAGCGGTCAGGTGACACTGCAGTCCGGTGTCAATGTATCGGAGGACAACGGCGATATTGACTGGCAGCTCGTGTCGGAGGATGATGTCTCTTTTGCGATGGTCTGTGCAGGCGGGCGCAAAAGCGATGCTTCCGGTAAAAGCGAGGTTTTCAAGGATCAGAACCTCGAGGACAATATAAACGGCGCTGCCGAAGCGGGACTCCATGTCGGCGTTTATTATATTCTGGATCTGTCCGAGAAGGATGAGGTGCAGGAGGAGGCAGAGGCTCTTGTTAAACGCTTGGATGCGTATCAGAGCAAGATCAGCTATCCGGTGGCGGTGTGGGTGAATTCCCCGTCGGAGGAGGATCGGCAGGCGCACCAGAGCAAGTCGGACTGGACGGATTACGTGATCAGCTTCTGTGACGTTCTGGAGGATGCGGGATACGATCCGATGATTTACGGAAATCTTGCGTCGTTTGTTATGATGCTGAATATTGAGAATCTGGAGCAGTATGACAAGTGGATTGCCAATACCGGGGCGAGCCTGTATTTTCCGTATCGGTTCAGTATGTGGCAGTATTCTACTACGGGAACGGTGCACGGGATCTCGACGGAGGTGGGGCTGGACGTCAGCCTGTCGGTTGCAAACTGAAACTGGCGTTTCTGCTCTTTCCACGGGTCTGCGGCAGGAATGGGGGATGCTCATGTTTTACTCGCAGGGATTCTTTATGAACGTCGCTTCTTCACCAAACGCCCGATCCGCGCAAAACTCGTCCGTCCGC
>CAVFRZ010000281.1:0-2856 GCA_963624875.1 Anaerovibrio sp. | reverse complement strand
GGAATCAATGTTAACATCCACCATGACATCCTCTCTGGCCGCAGCTGCTTTCACAACCGCACGGATCGACTTTGCAATCCTGCCCTGGCGTCCGATAACCTTGCCCATATCCACGGGCGCAACGTACAGGTCAACCTTAATCGTCTTGCCCTCGGTTCTTTCTCTGACTGCAACCTGCTCCGGATGCTCCACCAGAGCCTTTGCAATCACTTCCACCAGTTCCTTCATCCTCGAATTCCCCTTTTCCAGTTGTCAACACTGTTGTCGTAAGGAATCGATCAGTTAGCCTTGGCAGCGTTCTTCATCAGCTTCTTTACAACGTCGGTCGGCTGAGCACCCTTCTGGATCCACTCATTTGCCTTTTCTGCATCGATCTTGATGGTTGCAGGCTCTGTGTTCGGATCGTAGTAGCCGATGGAGTCGATGGTCTTACCATTGCGGGGAGCGGATGCCTCCTGAACAACGATACGGTATACCGGAACTCTCTTCTCACCGATTCTTGCAAGTCTGATCTTTACCATGATAATTTCCTCCTCATTTGAGATGTTCTTTTGATGATTTTTATATATGCAACACGGATCTTTGATCCGGAGTTACCACTGTCTGCGCAGCCGGCGTCCGCGGCCGCAAATGTCATGTCACTTCCTCGTTGAGCAGCAACGAGCATGTCTGTTCCAAAAGGAGCTCATTCAGAACGGAAATCCGCCCATGCCGCGCCGTCCGCCGAAGCCGCCCATGCCGCCGAACGGATTTCCATGGCGTCGCTTCTTCATGCCGCCCATCTTCTTCACCACGTCCTGCATCTGCTTGAACTGCTTGATGAAGCGGTTGACATCGGCAATATCGTTGCCGGAGCCCTTCGCGATTCGGTACTTGCGCTGCGGTGTCAGGAGCTTTGGATTGGCGCGCTCAGCCGGCGTCATGGACAGCACGATCGCCTCCATCCGCGCCATCTTCTTCTCATCGATGGCACCCTCCAGCTCGTCCTTGCTGATTCCCATGCCCGGCATCATACCCAAAATACTGCCGAGACCGCCCATCTTCCGCATCTGGTTCATGCTCTCGAGATAGTCGTTGAAATCAAATTTGCCCTTGCTGAGCTTCGAGGCCATTTCACGCCCCTTCTGCTCGTCCTCCTCGGTCTGATTCTCCTGTGCCTTTTCAATCAGCGTCAGCACATCGCCCATTCCAAGGATACGGGATGCCATGCGGTCCGGATAGAACTGCTCCAGATCCGAAAGCTTCTCGCCCATACCGACGTAGAGAATCGGCTTGCCGGTTACTGCCTTTACCGATAATGCGGCACCGCCTCTGCTGTCGCCGTCCATCTTGGACAAAATAACGCCGTCGATGCCAACCTTTTCATCGAAGGTCTTCGCAACGTTTACAGCCTCCTGGCCAGTCATTGCGTCCACGACGAGAATCGTCTGATGTACAGTAACCGCCTCCTTGATCTCCCGGAGCTCGGTCATCATGTCTTCATCAATCTGAAGACGGCCGGCCGTATCCAGAAACAGAACGTCGTAATTGTTCTTCTGTGCGTGTGCATACGCAGCTCTTGCAATGTCGACAGGGTTCTTGGAGTCCCCCATTTCAAAAACAGGAACACCCACCTTTTCACCGTTGACTTCCAGCTGCTTGATCGCGCCGGGGCGATAAATATCCAGTGCCGCAAGGAGCGGTCTCTTGCCCTTAAGCTTTAGCTTGCCGGCGAGCTTGGAGGCTGTTGTCGTCTTACCGGAGCCCTGAAGGCCGGCCATCATGATGACTGTAATCGCCTTGCCCGGCTGGAATTCCAGCTCCGTAGTCTCTGAACCCATGAGGCGGATCATCTCTTCATCGACGATCTTCACCACCTGCTGTGCCGGATTCAGGCCATTCATAACCTCGGCACCGACAGCCCGTTCCTCGATACCGGAGACGAACTGCTTCACCACGCGGAAATTGACATCGGCCTCCAGCAGTGCCATCTTCACTTCCTTAAGGGCTTCCTTAACATCCTTCTCTGTAAGCATGCCCTTACCGCGAAGTTTGGCAAACGCCTTATTCAGCTTATCCGATAAACTTTCAAATGCCATTAAAGCTCCCTTCGGATCTCCTGTGTCAATGTCCTGATCTTCCCCGACAGCTCCGATTGACTTTCTTCCATACTGCTCTTGCCGCCCGTTCCGGAACAGGAGTGCCCTGCTCTCGATTCAGAATCCGGCCACCTGATAAAAGTCAGCTCCTCTGCCGCCCGTTCCAGCTCATCGCACAGCTTCCGGATACGGCGGAACCGTTCAATAAGTCCAAGACTTTTTTCGTATTCCTGCATCTGGGCAGTGGCCCGGCGCACCAGGTCTGATACCGCCTGCTTGCTGATGCCTCTTTGCTCTGCGATCTCGTTCAAAGAAAGGTTCCGGTAGACCACCAGCTCATAAATCTCCTGCTGATGCCGCGTCAGAAGCGGTCCATAGAAACCATACAGTATGCCTTGCTCGACAATCTGCTCCACAGCCCTGTCCTTTCTAAAGATAAGGCTGACAAATCAGCCTTATCTTAGAAGCCTCCGGTGGATCGCGCGTATTTGCAAAGGAATTTGCTGCTTCGCAGCGCAAATCCGGCGTAGGGAACGCTTTAATCAGCGTTTCCCGATCACATCACACGGTGCTTATCATACGAAACGAGGTGAGATGTGTCAAGCATTTTTTCTTGACGCATCTCACCTTCTGAATTTGCAGCATCTCATGGCAATGCGCAGGGTCTGCGGCAGGAAATGGAGGGATGCGATTTTTTTACGAGCAGTGGATTCTTATGTAAGGAGCGGCTTCACCAGCCCGACAGGAGCGCAACCTGTTTGAGTCCAAGACGTGGGCC
>CAVFRZ010000280.1:0-2883 GCA_963624875.1 Anaerovibrio sp. | reverse complement strand
GTGTTTAAAAAGGTATATGGCATCACACCGACCAGATACCGGAGGCAGCAGAAGAAGAAATAGTTTCGCAAAATCATCCTCTTCTTCCCCAAAATTGTTCTACCGGTCGCACACTTCTTTCATTGTACAATACCTGTAACAAGGGCTTACTCAGCCACACAACCATTTTGAAAGGAGTTTTTCATGCGACAGATCATCTCATTGAATGACAATTGGACGCTCTCGTTCCCGAAGGGAGAGCGCCCCACTGAAAGCGTCACACTGCCTCACACCTGGAATGCCGTCGACGGCATGGACGGAAACGGCAGCTATCTTCGCACCACAGCCGTTTATTCTCGTACATTTACCGCTCCCACCCAGCCTCTGGCCGGCGGATGCACCTACATTGAAATCCCTGCAGCCGCATTAAGCGCAACCGTAAAGGTGAACGGACAGGTTGCCGTTACGCACGAGGGAGGTTATTCCTGCTTCCGTGCGGATATTACAGACCTTTGCCACGCAGGCGTGAACGAGCTCGAAATCGAGGTCAGCAACGAGGATACACCTTCTATGTATCCTGCCTCCGCCGACTTCACCTTCTACGGCGGCCTCTACCGCGGCGTAAACCTGATCAGCGTACCTTCTGCTCACTTTGATCTGGACTACTACGGCGGCCCCGGCATCATGGTTACACCCACTCCCACAGAGGACGGCGGCGCAAGCTTCGCCATCAGGACCTTTGTCACGAACGCCGACGAGAATTTCACTGTCCAGTATGTCATCACGGATGGCTATGACTGCGAGGTTGCAGGGTCCGTTCGTCCGTCCGAGAGCTCCGCTGTTACCATCTATGTACCGGACGCCGAGCCCTGGAGCATGGATGAGCCGAACCTCTACACAGTTACCGCTCGCCTGCAGAGGCGCAATGAAACCTACGACGAAATCTCCGTCAATGTCGGCGTACGCAGCTTTTCCGTAACGCCGGACGGCGGCTTTGTGATCAACGGTGTTCCCACTCCTCTTCGCGGCGTTTCCCGTCACCAGGATCGCCTGTACAAGGGCAATGCGCTGACTGCCGAGGAGCATTACGAGGATGCTGAAATTATCAAGGAGCTCGGTGCCAACACCATTCGCCTTGCGCACTACCAGCACAGCCAGGATTTCTACAATGCCTGCGATGAGCTCGGCTTTGCTGTATGGGCGGAGATCCCCTTCATCAGCGTATTCAAGCCCGGCGATGATGCCTACGAGCACACCCGCCAGGAGATCACTGAGCTTGTTGTACAGAACTACAACCACCCTTCCATTATGTTCTGGGGACTGTCCAATGAGATTCTGATCGGCGGCATCAGCCAGGAGCTGGTGGATCGCCATCACGCACTGGAGAAGGTTGTTAAGGAGCTGGATCCCACGCGCCTTACCACCATCGCGCACGTTTCCAACACCCCTACCTCCGGTCCGATGCACCGCATCACGGATCTGGAAAGCTATAATCACTATTTTGGCTGGTACGGCGGAAAGATTGAGGACAACGGCCCCTGGATGGACAAGTTCCACGCTGAGAATCCGGATATCTGCCTCGGCATTTCCGAGTACGGCTGTGAGGGCATCATCAACTGGCACAGCAGCACGCCGCAGTGCAAGGACTACACTGAGGAATACCAGGCCAAGTACCATGAGTATATGGCACAGGCCTTTGAGGATCGTCCCTGGATCTGGTCGAGTCACATCTGGAACATGTTCGATTTCGGCTGTGCAGCCAGAAATGAGGGCGGTGTTGCCGGCCGCAACAACAAGGGTCTTGTCACCATCGACCGCAAGACCAGAAAGGACAGCTTCTATCTCTACCAGGCATATTGGAGCAAGGAGCCGATGATCCATCTGGCAGGCCGCCGCTACGCGCAGCGCGCAGGCGAGACCATCGAAGTAAAGGTTTACTCCAACCAGGATGAAGTTACCCTCTACCTCAACGGCAAGGAGGTTGGTCAGCAGGCTGCACACCGCGTATTCCGCTTCCAGGTAGCTCTGGAGGAGGGCTTCAATACGCTTCTGGCCGTAGCCGGTCCGGTAAAGGACAGCATCACGCTGGAGAAGGTTGACAAGGAGCCGTCCTGCTACACGCTTCCGGAGTTCAATGAGCGCCAGGAGGGTGTTGCCAACTGGTTCAAGCAGGCCGGAAGCCTTGATCTCGAGTCCCCGATGGAATTCCCCGAGGGCTTCTACAGCATCAAGGATTCCATGGAGGAGCTTTCCAATAACGAGGAGGCCTTCGCCATCGTAGCCAAGGCCGTGAAGCTCGCGACCAACTTCGAGCTCAAGCCCGGCGTCGGCATGTGGAGCATGCTCAAGGGCATGACCCCGGAAAGCATGTCCAACAATATGGGCGGCGATGAGGAATTCTCCAACAAGTTCCTCCGCAGCATCAATGCAAAGCTGATTAAGATTAAGAAGTAAGCCTTGCCTTGCCACGTCCACATAAAAAGAAGGCTGCCGCAGCAGCCTTCTTTTTGTATGAACTATGCATCATTGCGATGGATGACTTACAGCTCTGCCTTGAGCTCCTCCACCTTATCAAGAGCCTCCCAGGGAAGCTCGACATCAGTGCGTCCGAAGTGGCCGTATGCTGCCGTCTGCTTGTAAATCGGACGGCGAAGATCCAGCATCTTGATGATGCCTGCCGGGCGAAGGTCGAAGTGCTTGCGAATTACCTCTACAATCTTCTCCTCTGCGACCTTACCGGTTCCGAAGGTGTTGACATTGATGGATGTCGGCTGTGCTACACCGATGGCGTAGGACAGCTGGATCTCCAGGCGATCCGCGTAGCCTGCTGCCACCATGTTCTTGGCAACATAACGGGCCGCATACGCTGCCGAACGGTCAACCTTTGTGCAGTCCTTTCCGGAG
>CAVFRZ010000279.1:0-2912 GCA_963624875.1 Anaerovibrio sp. | reverse complement strand
CCACCATTCCCGTGGGCTATACAGAAAGCATCCGCCAAAAGACCGGCAGCCGCACCGAGAATGATCAGAATTACCCTTTGCACGTGGACGGCGCCGGCGCGCTGCTCGCGCATTTTGCGGGCATATTCCGCAGCATCCCTGGCTCGCTCCAGCTCCTTTAGCTCCTTGTCATACTCCCTGGCATCCCTGGCATGCTCCGGCTCTGGATGATCCTCCGTATAATCGGGCGTCTTAGCGGCGCCCTCTGATCCCCGGATATCCTCCTCAGGATCAGTAGTTTCCCAAAGATCATCTTCTTCGTCCCAGCCGGTTTCATCCTCTTCGGAATCGGTGTCGGGCAGAAGCTCATATTCAAACAGATGCTCCGCATCCTTTTGTGTGGGCTGTTTTTTGCTCATTGCTTACCTCCCTTTGTACGGGATGAGGGATCGAATTTAGTAAGGTCGTTGACGATGGCGGCTGCCATCATCATGCCGGCGACCGGCGGAACAAAGGAAGAAGAGCCCGGCAGGTCTCTTCGCTCCGTGCACTTCCGGGTGGAACCGGGAGGGCAGATGCAGTGGTGCAGGCAGGAGTTCTCGGTGTCGATGGGACGGATTGCCGGTTCGGTGGAATACACCACCTTCAGCTTTTTGACGCCGCGCCGCTTGAGCTCTCGTCGCATGACCCTTGCCAGCGGATCCTGAGAGGTCTTGTAAAGGTCTGTAACCGTGAGCTTTGTCGGATCACTGCGGTTCCCGCAGCCCATGGCGGAGATGACGGGGACGCCGGCCGCCTGTGCCTGAAGAATGATCTGAATTTTGCCGGTGACAGTGTCGATGGCATCGACAACATAGTCAAACTGGGTAAAATCAAAACGGTCTGACTCCTCCGGGAGGTAGAAGGTCTGGTACGTGTTGACAGTGATGGCAGGATCAATGTCGTGGATACGATCCCTAGCGGCATCCACCTTATACTTGCCGACAGTGCTGCGGGTGGCGAGCACCTGACGGTTGAGATTCGTCAGACACACCCTGTCATCGTCAATCAGATCCAGTGTTCCGACGCCCATTCTGGCCAGCGCCTCCACAACGCTTCCGCCGACACCGCCGATGCCGAAAACGGCCACACGGCTGCGGCGCAGAAGCTCCATATTCTCTGCTCCGTAGATCAGTTCTGCCCTTGAATATTGATTTAACATCTGCTACCCTCGAGATAATTTTATGTTGATCGTCCAAAGAAACTATTATACATAAGAAAACATGGATATCAAAGGCCATTCGCGGCCGGAGGGAACATTATGCAGTCGGATATGACCAAGGGGAATCCGCTTTCCATTATTATTCGGTTTACCATACCGCTGTTCATCGGCAATGTATTCCAGCAGCTGTATAATATGTGCGATACGATCATTGTCGGACGATTTGTGGGACAGAATGCGCTGGCTGCAGTTGGCTCCACCGGCACCATCATGTTCCTGATCCTCGGCTTTTGTTCCGGTCTGACCTGCGGCTTTACGGTTCTGACCTCACAGCGGTACGGCGCCGGAGATAGGCAGGGCGTGAAGAAGAGCGTGGTGAACAGCATTTTGCTCTCTGTTGTACTGGCGGTCATCATGACCATCGGAAGTCTTGCGTTTATGCGGCCGCTTCTGCATCTCATGAATACGCCGGAGGAAATCTTCGAGGATGCCTATGCGTACATCTCGGTGATCTGCATGGGCATTGCAGCCAGCATTGCCTATAACCTTTTGTCAGCCTTTCTGCGTGCCGTCGGCAACAGTAAGATGCCGCTGGTGGTGCTGGTGTTTTCGGCAGTTCTGAATGTGGTGCTGGACCTTCTGCTGATCATCGTTTTCCACATGGGGACCATGGGAGCGGCATTGGCAACGGTTCTGTCACAGGGAATTTCCTCTGTGCTGTGCCTGCTCTATATTTTGAAAAAGGTGCCGGAGCTGACACCGGACAAGGGAATGTGGCGTCACTATCCGGATGCCACGGCCAAGCAGCTTCAGGTGGGCATTCCCATGGCACTGCAGTTTGGAATCACTGCCTCCGGGACGATGATCATGCAGGCGGCCATCAATCTCTACGGCGCCACTGCAGTGGCCGGGTTCACGGCCGCCAGCAAGGTGCAGGGACTGATCACGCAGGGAAATTACTCCATTGGACAGACGATGGCAACCTATGTTGGACAGAATTACGGCGCCGGTCACTACGAGCGGATTAAAAAGGGCGTGCGCTGTGCATCCATATCCATTTCCATCTACGGCATTGCTGCGGCGGTGCTGGTGGTATTGGCCCTGGAGCCCTTAATTGCCCTGTTTTTCTCTTCGGGGACGGACATCAGTGCCATGATGCCGTATGCGAGAACGTATATTATCTGCTGCGCGATTTTCTATATTCCGCTGGGGAATATTTTTGTATTTCGCAATGCGATGCAGGGCTGCGGATACGGACTTTTGCCCATGCTGGGCGGCGTTGCGGAGCTGGTCTGCCGGTTGGTTCTGGCAGTGGCGTCCATGGTGTCCATGAACTTTGTGCTGGCCTCCCTGTGTGATCCGTTTGCGTGGGTGGGAGCCTGTGTGTTCACCGGCATCTCCTACCGGTACGTCATCCGTAAGGTGGGAGAAACCTTTCAAAAAAGCGGGAGGGAAGCGGCAGCATGACCAGACGCTACGGCGCCGGAAGGGGGAGATATTACCTTCTGGACGGCATTCGCGGGATAACTCTGATCAGTATGATCCTTTACCATGCGGCCTGGGACCTGGTGTACCTGCTGGGCGTGGAGTGGCCGTGGTATCGTTCGGACAAGGCGTTTGTGTGGCAGCAGTCCATTTGCTGGACGTTTATTCTCCTTTCCGGCTTTTGCATGACGCTGTCCCGTCATAAATGGAGAAGGGGCCTTGTGGTAAGCGGTGCAGGTCTCCTGGT
>CAVFRZ010000278.1:0-2920 GCA_963624875.1 Anaerovibrio sp. | reverse complement strand
CTAGTTTCAGATCTTCGTGTCGAAAATCTGTATGTCCAAGTTTTCTGTGAACTTCCTGAAAAAGGCTCAATCCCTAAACTTGTGGGATTGAGCCTTTTATTCGTATCTGTTACTGTAAAAATCCCGGACAGTACCTGCCAGTCTTCCTCGGTAGCAGTCTCAGACTTCTGTGCGAGAAAAAGCGGATCCCTGCACTGCCCCAGAATCTATACTCACTTAACGTAATACACGTAATCTGCCTTTCGGGGAGCAGGCTCCTTTGCCAGTTCTGCTCTGTATCCCAATGCGCAGTGACCGATTCCCTCATAGTCCCCTTCAATTCCCAGTTCCTTCAGCAGATTCTGGCCGAATGCAGACTCAAACTCCTCTTTTGCACGATGAATCCAAATGCTGCCCAGCCCTAGGCTCTCTGCTGCATTCATCAGATTCCCCATCACCAACGAACCATCATACCGATAGGTCGGCACAGCCCTGTTGGCCAATACCACCAGAATAACCGGGGCCCCATAAAACGGATCAATTGAAGCTCCCATGATGGATGCATTCACTTTGGAAAACTCCTTCACCATTTCGGGATTCGTGACTGCAATGATAATCGGGCTCTGCCGGCCCATACCGCTGGCTGCATAGGTACCGGCCTGAATGACCGCTTGCAATTCCTCGTCTTTGATCATATCCGGCTTAAAATTACGACAGCTCCGCCTTGTCTCTAATACCTTGAGTGTTTCATTCATGATGCAATCCTCCTTCTCGTGTTCTTCTTTGTGGCTTTTCCGCCTGTGGGCGTTCCTTGCAGAACCTCTTGCCGTTACTGCCTTCGCTTAAAAGTCGAACCGTACCACCTGGCAATTCTTCACACAAAACGCTGCAAACTCTGCATTGGTCATATCCCGAAAGTAAGACTGCACCATTCGCGCAATCCCATTGTGCGCCACCAGAATATAGGTCTTATGGTTGGACTCCGCCTTGATTTCATCCAGCAAATTATAAATCCGCTGTGCAAGCTGTAGCATGGATTCACCGCCTTCATATCGGCAGGCAAACGATTCCTTCGCCTTTTTGAAATTCTCTCCGTCTCGCAGCGTCGATTCCCATTTTCCGAAGTTCTGTTCCTTCAGCCTCGCTTCTTCCCGGCAAGGAATCCCTGTTATTTCTGAAATGATTTTTGCCGTATCTGCTGCACGGCTGAGCGGCGAATACAGAATCTCATCTGCCTGGATGCCACTGTCTAAAATATTCCTTCCGGTTTCAGCAGCCTGTTCCAGTCCATGCTCCGTCAACGGGCTGTCGGTTGCTCCGCATATTTTATTCTCTACATTCCATACGGTCTGTCCGTGTCTCACAAAATAAAAACAGCCCATTACTTGCTCCTTATGTTCCTTTCAGCTCTTTTTCAACTTAATTCCAGCTTTTCCAACAAGTTCTACATTTCTTCATCTGACATATCATCCTGCGTTTTTTAAATCATCTCTCCCAGATCAGTTTCATGCCTTCTGGTAGGGGCCCAATATAACCAATTTCTCGTAGTTTTCCATTTTTCTTAGATAGAACCCACATAGCATCGTCATCAATCGTCTCTCCTTCATCGTCTACAACGACTGCGTAATATGCATCACAGTTTTCCCAAATGTATCCAATGTGTTCTTCACTTAACCGCTCACATCTCCTTACTATGTCCGCAATTGATATTGGCTTCATCAGACAAAGCAAACGATCAACACACTCTGTAAGATACTTCAGCACCAGAAACACAAGCAATCCACAGGTTTCTAAAAAATCAGCCATCAAAAACTCACCTTTCTTCTCCCATTCCGTAAAATTCAGCAACTGTTACTGTAAAAATCCCGGACAGCGGCTGCGTGGATGTGCGAGCTTACTCGCCATACAATTCGCGTACCTGACCAGTTGTTTTGCATACACCATATGCCGCGTCATCTACGGTCTCATTATCAACTTTATCTGCCGCATACAGATTGTATTCGTCATCCCACAATGACAGAACCACTATAACTTTTATAGAAATCCACGTTCTATTCTCTTTTCTATTCTCCGGCAGCTCAGTTCGATAGCGAAATCAGACACAGCCTCTGCATCTACATTATACTTTTCCCCGATAAATTCCAGGAGTTCCTGCTGGTCTTCTTCATTATCAGCAAATTCCAGAACACCCGCGATGAAATCGCTGTCATGGCATACCTTCTTTAATTTCTTCATCAGTTCGACAGCAGTTTCACTCACCGTAAACTCTCGCCAGCATCCTCGAGATCGCAAATAGCTCGAATGCTCTAATTCATTGGATTTTCTTGCCCAGATCAACACCGCCTCATCCGTGAATTCCTCATTGCCAGTTATACGTTCTATTTTCCTGTCTCTTTTCGAAACCAGCCACGCTTCATCGTGAAGAAACTCACCGTCATCTTTCCATACAGGATACGCGATATATGCATCTTTCAGTTCCCACACACTCCCAACGAATATTGTACTATCTTCCTGTTCCACATCGTTGACTATCCGATTTATCATCTTCTTCCGCTCTGACCAATCTTTCCATATTTGACGGATCTCCTCCAATGTTGCTTTGCGCGCTCCATTATGATTTTCCAAAACGTAACAAGGATAACCATAACGACCACCTACCATAATTGTACTGTAGATTAAATAGACGCGATAACCGTTCCACGGGGCTTTTTCATCAATTATATCCTTTTTTTCTTTTTCAGCGATCTCGAGCACAGTCATCATCTTACCCTCAGCAATACTCTTTTCTCCACTGCTCCTGTCCCTATTCAACATCGCCACCATATACATTTGATCGAACAGGGCATCAAGAGCGCCTAATGCAAAAGCATCGGATTCTTCGACGTGTGTTTCATGTATTAACAGTAGGAACATCCATGCCAGGCTGGCGCGTAACGACGGC
>CAVFRZ010000277.1:0-2942 GCA_963624875.1 Anaerovibrio sp. | reverse complement strand
ATCAAGTACTGCATCGGCTTTGTTCCGCAGTCAGACCTATTGCGCGGCGATGATACTGTGGCGGCTACATTGTTAAATGCCGCGCAGATGCGGCTTCCCATGGACATTTCGGAGCCGGAGAAAAGAGTCCGTGTGCAGGAGACATTGGAAAGGTTCGGACTGTCGGAGTTTGCCGATTCGCACGTTTCCAAGCTCTCCGGCGGTCAGAGAAAACGTCTTTCCATCGGTGTGGAGTACATTTCCGACCCGTCGCTGTTCATTCTGGATGAGCCGGATTCGGGACTGGACGGCGTCATGGCAAGAGACCTTATGGAACGGCTCCGGGCGATTGCTGATCAAGGGAAAATTGTTATGGTGATCACCCACCAGCCGGACCGCGCGATTGACCTGTTCGACCAGGTTCTGGTGCTGGCCAAGGAGAGTGCCTCCGGAGCAGGACGACTGGCCTTTTATGGACCGGTGCAGGAGTGCCGCTCGTTTTTTGGCGTGGAGACGATGGAGCAGGTGATCCGCGCGGTGAATGCCAGGACCGAGGGCGGCCTGGGAGAAGCGGATACGTTTATTGAGAAGTACAAGGCACTGTCGGAGGAGCAGAAGAAGTCGGCGGCTTCCACGGATATTTTCGAAGTAGCCGGTGCAATGACGAGGCAGGCAGAAGAGGTGCTGAAGGCGAGGCAAGCAGCACCGGAGGTTGGCCTGGAAGACGATCCGGCAAAGGACGACGGCAGCATGAGCCCAGCAGAGGGTAAACCTGCGGGAAATCAATCGGCTGGAGGAAAATCTGCGGAACAGCAAGCAGTTGTCAGCAAACCGGAAAAAAACAAATCCGCGGAACAGCAAACGGTGAGTGAAGCGCAGCCGGATTCATCCGCCGTAGACGCAAAGATTGATTCGAATAAAAGCGATCTGAAGAAGGAAGAACAGAATGGAAGTGAAGGCATACCGGAAACCTTCCGGGCACGTATGCAGCAAAAGCGTGCACGGAAGGAAGAGAAGCGTCAGCGCAGGATCATTGAGAGTCTGGAGCAGCAGGAGAGCTACGAGCATGTCACCCGCGTGCAACAGACGGGAATCTACCTGGGCAAGCTCTTTCGTCTGTTCATGTATGAACGGCACTGGAAGGTGCTGGTCATGTCCGCTGTCATCGCCTTACTGGTCAGCTATGTGGTCGGTCTCAATATGTTCAAATCCATGGAAGGCGCGAAGATCGGCGCATTGGCCTTTGCCTGTGTGTGCATCTGGAACGGATTCTTCAATTCCATCCAAATGGTGTGCAAGGAGCGCGACATTCTGAAAAGGGAGCACCGGGCAGGACTCCACATCACAGCCTACATGGCGGCCCAGGTGATCTACCAGGCCATCATCTGCGAGCTGCAGGTCCTGATTTTCGCCGGAATATTCCGCGTCAAGGGGTTGGTCTATCCGGAAAGAAGCCTTATTTTTGAAACGACGGAAACGGATATTGTGGTTACGATGTTCCTGATCACATTCTCTGCCGATATGCTGGCGCTCATGGTGTCGTGCATTGTGCGCACCACGGAGGCGGCAATGAGCATTGTACCGTTCCTTCTGATGCTGCAGATGCTCCTTTCGGATGTTGCATTTCCGCTGCACGGCAAGGTGGCCAAGCTTGCCGACATCACTGTGGCCAAGTGGGGCATTCGCTGCATCTGCTCTCTGGCACGCTACAACACGCTACCGTCGAATTCGGCCTGGAATCAGCTGCAGAAGCTGGGAAACCAGTCGGAGGATGGGAAGCTCTTCTTACAGATGCTGCGCGACAACAATATGGTGGACCAGATTAAATACGAATCGGCTCAGTCTATGCAGAGCGCACTGTACAATGCGGATCCGCTGAATATCCTTCTGTGCTGGGGGGTTCTGATTGGATTTGCGGCGCTGTACATCGCTGTCGGCACGATTGCGCTGGAGTTTGTGGATCGGGATAAGCGCTGAATAATAGTGCATTTTGGCTGAAGAGGTTATTTGAATTGATGATTGAACAGGGGTTAAATGTTCATGATGTCATGGAAGTACGGAAGAGTTGAGAATTGATATTTGCGAGCAAATTGTCTGGGGTGCATTGGAGAGATTCCGGTAATATGATTAATGTATCCATCAACGTATGCAACCGCTTCCGTGACGATACGTACAAGGTTCTTCTGGACTTCGTTATATTCGTCCTGGTCCACAACGACTTTTTTGTTGTCAATATAGATTTTCTTGTTGATCAGAATAATTTTGGTGTAATCAAGACCGGACTTGGAGCTCATGGAACGCTGTGTGCCGCGGAACATAAATGAGTTTTTGTGGTTAATGTGGGAACGGAAGGGAATGCAAATGTAGTAATCGCAGTGAGCGTCTACCAGAAGGCAACTGTAAGGACGTCCCAATTTGTGCATCAGTTCGGGATAATCTGTTTCCGGATAGTCATTCATAAACTTTGGCGTTAGTTGATATACATCGGCAATAAAATCCACGTATGTTCTTCCTCCTATAGTAGTAAAAAACGGGATCAGCCTTTCGGTCGATCCCGTTTGCGTTCTTCGCTCGGTCAATTTTTATTTTACCGACGAGTCAGAACCGTCACTCGTCATCTTCGCTCGGTCAATTTTTATTTTACCGACGAGTCAGAACCGTCACTCGTCATCGTTAGCGAAGTTGAGAACAGATTGCTCTCTTTTCAATCTCATTGTACTCATTTGTGATCAGAAACGCAACGTCGATATGAAACAGTCGGCCTCATTCACGTGCCCGAGGCCATTTCTTATTCCGCCAGATAGTGCACGCCCCACACAGTCTCATTGTTCTCCCCGCAGGCGATGAAGCACATCACCGGATTGTCGGCCTCGTCCTGCATCTGGATCATTACGCCCTCGTAGGTTGCATCATCGATTGTCAGCGTGACATACGGCGAATCCTCTGTCAGAGAGAAGGAACCG
>CAVFRZ010000276.1:0-2958 GCA_963624875.1 Anaerovibrio sp. | reverse complement strand
CACCTGAAGAAGCATCGCAAAATATAGCTAGTTAATTATTATTCGTTCTACTAGTCTGAACTGCCATTACTGTTCACCTCCATTTGCTCTTTCAATCATGTGCATGCGTGCTTCCTGGGACATGCTGAGCTGTCTCTGCGCTCCCTTGGAATCCATGTTCAGTCTCTTTGCGCTCTCTCCCAGCATCTGTCTGCGCTGGAAGTTTGCATTCTTCTTGGTCGCCGGGATCAGATTCTCAACAGCGTACTCATACGCATACTTGATGAATCCCTTAGACTTGCCGTCGAAGCGAATGGACGGATTAACTGCCAGAACTACGCGCTTCATGATCTCTTCATTCTTGAGACCGTCTACGCCGTCCAGGTTCAGCTTGTCAGCCACTCGAAGGATTGCCAGTCTGCGATTAACGCGGGCATCTACGGAATCCTCCGTCAGCTCGTCGTCATCATCCTCAGCAGTCTCTTCCGGCTTTTCATCGTCGCCGTCCTCGTTCTGCGCTTCCTCGCCCTCATCGCATGCGGGCTTCTCATCATCCTCGCCATCGGTTGCAGTCATTGCCTTCTCTGCTTCCATAGCGTCGATGCAGTCGAGCAGGGTGTTAATGTCCTTCTCCTGCTCTTCCATTGTCTTGGTTGCGGATTCCAGATCCTTCGGATCTTCATCTGCATCCCGACGGTCTCTGTGATCGCGGACTTCCTGAATCTTCTCTTCAGTCGTCGGCTCATCATCGCCGTCAGCAGCCTGGGAATTCTCCTCGGCTTCCTTCTGCTCCGTGAACTCATCCACCTTCTTCTGGAAGTCGTCAGAGTCCATGGCCTTTACACGGGCTTTTGCCATTTCGGTTCCTCCTTCATTGGAATCATTAACTACTGTGCCTTTATCTTTACCGTCGATGTTCAAACGGGCTTTATCGCCCGCCCTCGCCTCTCCGACTAAAGCTAAGTGATTGATGCGGATGTTCCGCTGTACCATGTCGTAATGCTCGCCGTTGTATTCTCCCGGCGTGTCATCTGCTTCAAGGTTGTCCCCGAGCGACAGCTCCTTTAAGCCGCTGTCCTTCATTGCATCCGTGTCATGGATGACGATGTGGGCCCTCAGGTAATCACCATCACGATGGACGTCTATGATTGTTCCGATCTCTTCATCCGGTGCGTTGTCCTTGTTCACGTACCCGGCATCATGCGTGATGATGACCGGCTTGCCCTTTGCAGATTCCATCGCCTCCGGTGCGAACACTTCCTCTGCAGGGCGGTATTCCTTGCGCTCTGATCCGTCCGGATTGTGGTAGATCTGGATTCCGATCCGTCCGACAATCGGATCATCGTACAGATACCCTTCCTCGGAGTAGTACGTGTCCTTCCGATCTGCAGAGTCGATCCGGATCACATCCGATCTTGCATACTCTCGAACCATTCGATCCTCCTAAAAATTTGCATACAAAAAGAGCCGCAGGATTCTCCTGTGGCTCTTGCCTTTCGCCTTATTGTCTGCCTACCATGTGATGTATGGCTCAACAACTGCCTCGTATATATCGTCCGTTCTGGCCTCCGGATTCTTTGTGATGTACTCCTCGAAATCTCGTTTAACCCGGCTGTCTGTTCGGATTTCTTCCATCATCGCTATCACAAACGTGCTGTCTGTATCAGGCACAGCCTCTAACTTTTTTCTGATCTCGTCAAGCGTCATTTTCCAACCTCCACAATATCAAAAATATTGTAGTCATTGTAGCCATGGTTCTCAAAAGCTTTATCTGCTTTGCAAGACTTAATAGATTCTTCCGGGAACCTCTTCTGGTTTCCGGAATTCGCCTTCGTAATCTATGTCTGTGACTCCCCCGTCAAAAAAATAGGAATGTAGAATGCCGTATACCTGTTCTAACGAACCTTCCTCGGCGTATGCCGCGCCGGGGAGCTGATACCCTCGCTTCACCTTCCATTCAATCAATTTCCGATATCTTTCTGGCTGAATGTCGAGGCCGCCTTTTCTAGGAGAAACTTCTACCGTTACTTCTTCCCCTCCATAATATCCGGTTGCCTTAATTTTCCAATCATTCCCCATGTCCCCTCCTTACATGATTGCCAGTATTCCATATATTGTCTGTGCCATATCCGGATCTGACATCATAGTGTAATTGTCCGTATACGCATACTGCAGCCCCATCGACAATACTTCTGTAGCAGCTCTGCCATAATCTTTCCCTATGTATGCATCTACAAAACTATCTGTCTTGGTAACTTCCCAGTTTGCATAGCCAGCTCCCACAAGCTTTACGCTTGCCTGACCGTTAGTGCGCCTATTGTAAAATTCCAATATCTTATCGTGTACCCCAGGTACTTGTTTTTCTACCTTATGCCCGACTTCGTGGTAAAGGGTGCTTGAAAATACATGCGTTGGAACACTTATTTCGTTTGTGGTTTCTCTATAGAACGCTCTTCCATTTGGACCCAAATCATTTATCTTGTTCCCGCCGCTGGCGACCAATGCATCGCTCCAGTCTGTTGGCAAATGGTTATAAACCTCAGTCATTTTATCTACGTGATCGCTTGCGCCAGAAAATACTCCATTCAATGAACTACTTGCACCAACACTCCTTATCTCGCTTACCGCGCTTGTAGTGTTGCTCTCACTATTCAAATCACTCTCAAAAGTCAACCTCTCAACAGCAGTTTGGTACTCGTTTCTCGCACCTTCATATTTTGCCTTCATTTCATCTATTCTATTTTGATTGGCCTTGTGCTCGCTTCCTGCTTTTTCGTATTCCTCTCTCGATGAGAAACCCGCCTCCTCGGGAGAATTGAATCCTCTACGCACTGTGGAAAGCCTTGTTGACTCTTGGTCAAAGGCCTTAATCTCTTGCTTCGCCTTTGACATTTCCTTGCTGTTCAGCTTTTCGTATGCTTTTACTACTAGAACGAATAATAATTAACTAGCTATATTTTGCGATGCTTCTTCAGGTGA
>CAVFRZ010000275.1:0-2976 GCA_963624875.1 Anaerovibrio sp. | reverse complement strand
AGCAAAAGGAAAGCTGCGCAGCAGCGATTTTGCGAATGGGCTCTGAATAGTTACTGCAAAATAACTGGCCTAATAACGCAGAACTTTTTTCTGAGGGTGCGTGTCAAAAAACGTAGGCGTAGCGGGCTACGCTGAGGATTTTTGGCTACTCTGCAAGCTCCGCTGCAAAGCGAGCCAGCTCCTCAAAGGCCATCGCCCGGCTTGCCTTGAACAGCCAGGCCGTATCCGGTCCGGCAAGCGCCTCGATCTGTGACCTTGCCTCTTCCTTCGTGCTGCAGCAGCGCACATCGGCAAGCCCCTTGACTCTTGCCTCTTCCGCCAGAAATGCCGCCGCATCTCCCACCGTAATCAATGTGTCCACGGCAAGGCCGGCTGCATACGCTCCCACCTCCCGGTGAAGCGCCTCCTCCGCTGCCCCCAGCTCCTTCATATCGCCCAAGACCGCAATGTGTCTTGCGGTCTTCATATGCATCAGGGAAGATAATCCCGCCTTCATGGACTGCGGATTGGCATTGTAGGTGTCATTGAAAATAACGATTCCATTCGCCAGTCGGAGTGTTTCCATGCGCATCTTCGTCGGCACGTAATGCGCAATTCCGTTCTGGATTTCCGCGATGGTAAGGCCATATTCCGCACCCATGGCCGCCGCCGTCAGTGCCGGGTAAATCATATGATGACCAAGGGCCGGCACAACCACCGGGAACGTTCCGATGGGCGTTACTGCGGTAAAGCTCATCGACTCCTCCTTGTCCTCCTGAATATCGATGGCTCTCCACTCACAGCCTTCGGATTCGCCCACATAAACCAAGCGGAATCTTTCCTTTTTATCCGGATCCTCCTGCAGACGCAGCAGATACGGATCATCTCCGTTCAGAACCGCCAGGCCGCCCTCCCGGAGGCCTTCAAAAATCTCACTCTTGGCCTTGAAAATATTCTCCTTGCTGCCAAGATTGCCGATGTGCGCATCACCCACATTGGTGATCGTCACTGCCGCGGGAGCGGCAATCTTCGTCAGATACTCGATCTCCTTCAAATGGTTCATGCCCATCTCGATAACAGCGATCTGCGTCGCATCCGAGAGATTCAGCAGGGTCTTTGGCAAACCGATGTTATTGTTGAAGTTTCCCTGTGTCTTGAGCGTTTCGTATTTTTCCGAAAGGACCGCAGCAATCATGTCCTTGGTGGTCGTTTTCCCCACTGAGCCTGTAATCCCCACAACCGGGATTGCAAACTGTTGCCGGTACCAATGCGCCAATTCACCAAGGGCCAGAATCGTGTCCGCAACCAGCACATAGAATTTACCGGGAACCACCTCCTCCGGCTTCCCGGAAACCACCGCTCCTGCGGCGCCGGCCTCCAACGCAGCCTTTACAAAGCGGTGCCCGTCGGTATTCTCTCCCACAAAGGCCAGGAAAACATCTCCCTCCTTTACCACGCGGTTGTCCGATTCCACTCCGGTGATCACCGTCTCCGGATCATAACCTTCACCCAGAAGTTTTCCATTTGTTGCCTGTACCAGCTGCGCCAGCGTAATTTTCTGCATACATTTCCCTTCCTGCGTATCCATTCAGCATTTGCCACCTTCCAACGCGGACCCTCTGCTTACAGGCAAATTCGAGATGTGTGCTGAACAGTCACCTTCCCGTGTTGATTGATTGCAACTATCACTGCATGGCACTTTCACCTCGATGCTCGTAATACGCCACGGCATCCCCCACAATCTGATCACACAGATCCTCATAGGAGATACCGACGGCTGCCGCCTCCTGCGGCACCAGGCTGGTCGGCGTCATCCCGGGAAGCGTATTCACCTCCAGGAAATAAATGGTACCGTCCGCTGTGACCATAAAGTCACTGCGCGAATAGGTGCGAAGCCCCAGGATACGGTGTACATCCCTTGCCATATTGCCCATTTCCTCTGCCTGCTCCGGTGCCAGACGCCCGGGACAGATTTCCTCTGTCGCACCGGCCTTATATTTGTTGGAGTAGTCGTATCCGCCGTCCTTAGGATTGATCTCCACGCAGGGGAGCGCCCGGTCCTTCAGCACGGCATTGGTGAATTCCTTTCCTTCAATGAACTGCTCCACCAGGATGCTCTTGCTGTAGCGCAGCGTCTCTTGCAATGCCGGTTCAAGGTCCTTTTGCTCCTTCACGATATACACACCTACCGAAGAGCCGCCGGTCGGTGTCTTTACCACGCAGGGCGCCTCATTCTCCGCAGCGATCTGCGGAATCATCTCTTTGGTCACATTTGCATATTCCTTCCAGTCCGGTGTCCGGATGCCGAGAGGCCGAACCAGCTTTTTGGTAATAATCTTATCCATCGCCACGGCTGCGCCCAGATATCCGGAACCGGTATATCGTATTCCCATCAGGTCAAAGGCAGCCTGCACCCGTCCGTCCTCGCCGTTGAGTCCGTGAAGTGCCAGGAAGACGATGTCCGCCTTTTTGCAGATCTCCAGGACTCCCCGTCCAAAAATAGAGGGATCCTTCCATTTTCTGGCTTCCCGCACGGCGTCCAGATCCGGTGCAATGCCGTCAAACTCTGCCGGCTGAATCTCCGGCAGCTCGTCAAAAAGGCGCTCCGGGCTCTGCAGCAGCTCTTCTCCCATATCCTCCAGTCCCAGAAACAGATCAACAAGGACGGCCTGATGTCCCTTTCTGCGAAGAGCCTTGCATATCTTGGTTCCAGATAAAATTGAAATTTTGCGTTCCGTAGAAAGTCCGCCGCATAATACTACAATTTTCATTGTTTTACTCCTTGATGATATGGTGACTGATGCAAATCCGTGCACCTATTCTACTCTAGTTCCATGCAGACGCCAACCTAAGCGGCAGGGATCCCTGAACCGAACATGCTGATAAACCGCTGTTCACTCGCCAGTCCAGCGACGGGTCCCGGCGGAGGTGTCCGGTTCGGGGACGTTACACTGACTTCGTCAGCTACGAGATGGCCTTACGGCCACTCGGCAAAAG
>CAVFRZ010000274.1:0-2990 GCA_963624875.1 Anaerovibrio sp. | reverse complement strand
CTGCTACGTAAACCGCATGGAAAGCGGACTGTCTTTCCTGGAATTCTCCTACATGCTGATGCAGAGCTACGATTTCTACCGGCTGTATCAGGACTACGGCTGCCAGATGCAGTTCGGCGGCGATGATCAGTGGTCCAACATGCTCGGCGGCGCCAACCTGATCCGCAAAAAGCTCCAGAAGAATGCATATGCCATGACGATTACGCTCCTTCTCAAGCACGACGGAACCAAAATGGGCAAAACGGCCGGCGGCGCGGTATGGCTGGATCCGGACAAAACAAGTCCGTATGACTTCTACCAGTACTGGCGGAACGTGGACGATGCGGACGTTCTGAAATTCCTCCGGATGATGACCTTCCTTCCTCTGGAGCAGATCGATGAGATGGACAAATGGGAGGGTGCCCAGCTGAATGAGGCCAAGAAGATTCTGGCACATGAGCTGACCAACCTTGTGCACGGCGAGGAGGAAACCAAAAAGGCTGAGGCCGGTGCGCAGGCACTCTTCGGCGGCGCAGGAGCCGGTGATGACGCGCACATTCCGGAGGCAGTCCTTTCGGATGACGATTTCCAGGAGGACGGAACGATAGATATCCTTGGCATCCTGGTAAAGGGCGGCTTTGAAAAGTCTCGGAACAACGCGCGCACATCCGTGCAGCAGGGCGGCGTTTCCGTGGATGATGAGAAGGTAACGGACTTAAAGAAGAGCTATTCCAAGGATGATCTGGAAAAGGGAATCCTTGTCCGCAGAGGCAAGAAGACCTTCAAGAAGGTTCTGTACAAGGCCTGAGTTGTAAAGGAATTTGCTGCGTCGCAGCGCAAGGTCAGCGTGGGGAACGCGTTCATCAGCGTTTTCCTAAAGGCGCGGCAGTGCCATAAAGAGGCAGGAGGCGGATATGACACAGGAAGAAAAAAACGGCAGATATCTTAAGGTAATTATGGCAGCCAGTGTGGTATGCGCAGCTGTGCTGATCGTGTCATTTGTATTGATTGTTCCCGGTATGATGAAGACCATGGAGCAGGCCCAGACGACCATGGAACAGGTGAATCAGATGGCACAGCAGATGCAGCAGATTTATGACGGCGTCACCTCGATCTCGGAGAGCGTGGAGGGTGTCGTAGCGGATGGGATTTCCGGCAGCTCACTGGGCAGTCTCGATGTGGATTCTCTGAATCAGTCCATCCAGGACCTGCAGTCAATTCTGGAGCCGCTGGCAAAGCTGATGGGCAAGTAAGCAGCCGCCTGCCGATTTCAAACGTGAATTTGCCTGCAAGCAGAGGGTTCACGTTGAAATGTGGCAGGTGCTGAATAAAGACAAAATATTAAAAGGGAAAAGGATAATGAGAGCGTGAACGGTGCAGATGCAATCATCAAATGTCTGGAAAAGGAACAGGTAGAATATGTATTCGGGTATCCCGGCGTTGCGATTGTTCCTTTCTATGACAGCATATTGAAATCAGATATTCACACCATTTTAGTCCGGCAGGAGCAGAGCGCGGCGCATGCAGCCAGCGGATATACCAGAATCACCGGCAAAACCGGTGTTGTAGCAGTGACCAGCGGCCCCGGGGCGGAGAATCTGATCACCGGTATTGCGACGGCCTTTGCCGACAGCATTCCGATGGTCTGCATCACCGGACAGGTGAATTCCAACCAGGTGGGCGGAGACGTTTTCCAGGAGGCCGATATCTCCGGCGCTGTGGAATCCTTTGTCAAATACAGCTATATTGTGCGAAATGCGCAGGATATTCCACGCATTTTCAAGGAGGCCTTTTATATTGCGGGAACAGGCCGGCCGGGACCGGTTCTGATTGATCTGCCCTTTGACGTGCAGCTGCAGTCTGTTCGGCGGTTTGAGTACCCGGAGACCATCTCCATGCGGACCTATAAGCCGACCGTAGAGGGACATGTTGTACAGATTAAAAAGGTTCTCACGGAGCTATCGCGTGCCAAGCGTCCGATTCTGTGTGTCGGCGGCGGCGTGCATCTGTCGCATGCGCAAAGGCAGGTGCAGGAGTTTGCTAATATGTTCGGAATTCCTGCTGTCTGCACCATGATGGGACTCGGGGTATTCCCGACGGAGGACCCGATGTTCTATGGCATGGTCGGCAATAACGGGCAAAAATACGGAAACCGCGCCATGAATGAGGCGGATGTGATTCTGATGGTCGGCGCCCGGGTTGCGGATCGCTCTATTTCCCAGCCGGATCTAATTACGGAGAATAAGATTCTGGTGCATATTGATGTGGATCCGGCGGAGATCGGCAAGAATGCCGGGGCATCGATTCCGCTGGTCGGCGACATTGCCCATATTTTTGATAAGTTTCTGGAGCTGGGACGCGCGGCAGCCGCGCAGGAGGAGACCGGCCAGGCAGAGCCTGCGCAGAAGGGCGATGAGAGCCTGGGGCAAATGCCGGAGCGCTTTGCAGCCTGGCGGGAGCTTTTGGATGACGAGCGCAGGGAAGCTCAGGAAGCTCGGACAAAGAGAAATACTGCAAAGGAACTGATTGATCCTGCGGCCTTTTTGCGGGAGCTGTCGCTGCGGCTGGGTAAGGATGCCGTGTATGTGGCGGATGTCGGGCAGAATCAGCTTTGGAGCTGTGCCAACGTTGTCATTCGTGAGGGAAGGTTCCTCACCAGCGGCGGCATGGGTACAATGGGCTATGCCGTTCCGGCAGCCATGGGTGCAAAGCTTGCAGCACCGGAGCGCCAGGTGATTGCTGTCTGCGGCGACGGCGGCTTCCAGATGACTATGATGGAGCTGGCTACTATGCAGCAGTATAAGATCCCTGCCAAAATTATCGTGCTGAAAAACCGTTCGCTTGGTCTTGTGCGCCAGTATCAGCATCTGAATCTCCAGGACCGGTTTTCGATTGTGGATCTTGGGGAGTATCCGCACCTGGACAAGCTGACCGCAAGCTACGACATGAACTTTATCCGTCTTGCGGATCCGGCCGGGATGTCGGAAGCCATTGACCGCTTCCTTACTGAC
>CAVFRZ010000273.1:0-3007 GCA_963624875.1 Anaerovibrio sp. | reverse complement strand
GTGGGCTCTGCGATAGGACAGAATCGCCCAGAAGCTTGGATACAGAAAAACCTCCCAGACGCTGTGCAATGCCGGGTCCCGGTCTTTTATGATTTCGATTTCTTCCTTTACTGTCTGAATCATCCCCATATCAGGATGCACTTCCTTCCAAGCCAGTACACCGATTTTTAAATAACTGGCCTAACTAACTGGCCTTTTTTCTCTTTGCAGTCTCACTGTGCCGATCACATCGTGCCGGCCGCAGCATTACTTTCTCATCGTACCATTCTCACTGCACGCCGCCGCACCCGCTGCAGCCGCCGCACCCGCCTTCGGTATTCAATACCACCTGCTGTGCCACCAGATCTCTTGGGGAGGTCAGAAGGCACACAGCCTGCGAGGAAATTCCTTCCCCCCGGCCGGTAAAGCCAAGGTGTTCCTCGGTTGTAGCCTTCACGCTGACCTGATCCAGCTCCAGCCCCAGCGCATCTGCAATGTTGCTGCGCATTGCATCAATGTGCGGACGCATTTTCGGTGCCTGGGCAATGATCGTCGCATCAACATTCTCAATAAGAAATCCGTTTTCGCTCAGAATCTCTCCAACTCTTCTGGTGAGCTTCAGCGAATCCGCACCTTCCCACTCCGGATCCGTATCCGGGAACCACTTGCCGATGTCGCCCAGCGCAGCCGCCCCCAGAAGCGCATCCATAATCGCATGCAGAAGAACATCCGCATCGGAGTGTCCTGCAAGCCCTTTTTCATAGGGGATGTCTACACCCCCAATGATGCACCTGCGGCCCTCGACCAGCTTGTGCACGTCATATCCTGTTCCTACACGCATTTGTATTCGATCCTACTATTGTTAAAACGTACGCCAGCGACATCCCCATCACCTTCCCGGATCAGTGGTGGAACAGCCGCAGTCCTGTAAAGCACATTACCATGTCATGGCGGTCGGCCGCCTCAATGACATTGTCGTCCCGCACCGATCCGCCGGGCTCTGCCACATACTTGACGCCGCTCTTATATGCGCGCTCAATGTTGTCGCCGAAGGGGAAGAAAGCATCCGATCCCAGAACCACATCGGTATTCTTAGCCAGCCACTCTTTTTTCTCTTCTCTTGTAAACACCTCCGGCTTTTGCGTGAACACGCGCTGCCAGCTGCCTTCCTCCAGAAGATCCTCGTATTCGTCACCGATATACAGATCGATCGCGTTATCCTTGTCTACACGCTTTACATCCGCCCGGAAGGGAAGGTTCAGAACCTTCGGGGACTGCCGAAGCCACCAGTTGTCTGCCTTCTGTCCGGCAAGCCTTGTGCAGTGAATTCTGGACTGCTGTCCGGCGCCGATTCCGATGGCCTGACCGCCCTTTACGTAGCACACCGAATTGGACTGTGTATACTTGAGCGTGATCATGGCAATTGCCATATCATCCACCGCCTCCTTCGGGAGGTCTTTATTCTTGGTCACAATGTTCCGGAACATCTCCTCGTCGATAACGACATTGTTGCGTCCCTGCTCAAAGGTGACACCGAAAACCTGCTTGTGCTCCACCGGAGCCGGCTCATAGGAGGGATCCATCTGCAGAATGCAGTAATTTCCCTTCTTCTTGGCCTTCAGAATCTCCAATGCATCCTCGTCATACGCCGGTGCAATGACGCCGTCCGAAACCTCTCTCTGGATCAGCCGCGCCGTGCAGGCATCACAGGTATCGGAGAGGGAAATAAAATCGCCGAAGGAGCTCATGCGGTCCGCGCCTCTTGCCCTTGCATAAGCGCTTGCCATCGGCGAAAGCTCGCCCATATCCGCCACCCAGTAGATCCGCGCCTCTGTCTCAGACAGCGGAAGGCCGATGGCCGCTCCTGCCGGAGATACATGCTTAAAAGAAGCGGCAGCAGGCTTGCCTGTCGCACGCTTTAATTCCGATACCAGCTGCCAGCCATTTAAGGCATCCAGCAGATTGATGTAGCCGGGACGACCGTTTACAACCGTAACCGGAAGATCTCTTCCATCCTCCATGTAGACTCTGGCCGGCTTCTGGTTGGGGTTGCAGCCGTATTTTAACTCCATTGAATTCATAGACACTCCTCCGCCTAATACAACGATTTTCGTAGTTCGGCACCTGCCGCATTTCAACGTGAACCTTCTGCTTGAAGGCATATTGTAACTGGCAGGTGCCAAGCGGCTACACGTTCCTGTTCACAATTCTCGTCTCGGTCTCGCCGCTTGCAATATCAATGAACCGGGTGAACAGGGATACCTTGTTATCCTCATTCAGTGCTGCCCAGATCCGGTTGGTAAAGCTGTCAATTCCGGATGTGAAGTCCTCGTCAAAATCACAGGAAAGGGGTTCTCCTGCAAAGGACGGCAGCGGATTCCCATCATTCTCATAGGTGGAGATGAACCGCCCGTTTCCTGCCTTCGGTGCCTCATAGGCAAAGCTGTAGCGAAGCGTTGTCTCCGGATCACCCTGATCTGTCTTGAGAATGGACATTGCGTAATTATAGGTGCCGCCTTCTATGTGGAGAACGGCAGAGATTCTGGGTGTATAATTCGGGCCGTCCGGCTCAAACCGACGTGTCCGAAGTGACTGTTCAAAGGTCAGCTGATGATCCAGTCCGTCATAAATGGTATCGGTTTGATCGCCGTTTGTAACGATGGTCTTATTGCCCAGAACCCGGACCGGTGCATAGATGATCAGACTCGGATCCTCCATCTGCGCAGGATCAAAGGCCTGCGTACGAATGCCGTCCCCGTCCATCACAAAGACGCGGTTCCTGCTGTTGTTGCTGCGTCCCATAATAAAATACGCAATAACTGCCTTGTCGCCCTTTACCGAACGGCCGACCAGTATGCCTCTGCCGGGATAGCTTCTGTCTCTGAGTCTTTCTTCCAGATTTGCCACTTGCATTTCCTCCGTCGCACTCTTGCTGAATCGATGCTTTTGCCGTAACCATTCAGAGTCCGTTTGTAACACTAACGCGCAGCCCTGCTCTTCCTCCGAGTGGTTGCCATCTGCTTATTCT
>CAVFRZ010000272.1:0-3016 GCA_963624875.1 Anaerovibrio sp. | reverse complement strand
CAGTATTGCAGCCGGGCCTTTCCGTGCGAATCAGAAACCGTTACAATGCAGGATGGTTATGAATATACTATGGGACGTATGAACCATGCAAAACGGGAGAGATAACAATGGACAACGAGAGATATCGGAATATTTTTCAGGAGCTGGGACACAGTCAGGAAGAAGTTGACGCAAGGCTCTTAGAGATCTGGAACACATTTTTCTACGGATCCGAGGAGGAGAGAATTTATCACCCGGCCGGAGAGGACATGGGATATCTGGAGGATACGGGCAATCATGATGCAAGGACAGAAGGGATGTCCTACGGCATGATGCTGTGCGTGCAGATGAACAAAAAGGAGGAATTCGACCGCATCTGGAAGTGGGCCTGCACCTATATGTGGATGGACGAAGGAGAGAATGAAGGCTATTTTGCCTGGTCCTGCGCGCTCGACGGGACGAAGAACTATACGGGGCCTGCACCGGATGGGGAGGAGTTCTTTGCTATGGCGCTGCTTTTCGCATCTCACAGGTGGGGAGACGGCGAGGGAATCTATGATTATTCCGGCTGCGCCCGGAGAATTCTGAAGGCCTGCATTCGAAAAGGGCAAAACGGACGCCCCGGAACCACGATGTGGAATCTGGAAAATCATCAGATTCTGTTCGTTCCGGGCAGTGATTACACGGATCCCTCCTACCATCTGCCGCATTTTTATCATCTGTTCGCACAGTGGGCAGATCCGGAGGATGCTCCCTTTTTCGCAGAGGCAGAAAAGGCCAGCCGCAGGTATCTGGCACTCAGCACGCACCCGGCAACCGGAATGAGTGCCGAGTACGCCGAGTTTGACGGCCGTCCGATGAGCAGGAAACTGCCCTGGACAACGGATCGACATGACTGGTTCTACAGCGATGCCTACCGCACAGCAGCTAATATCGGACTGGATATGTGTTGGCAGGGTATAAAAGAGGGACAGGAAAAGGCACCGTCACGCCTGGAGGCATTCCTGGATGCACAGGAAGATCCGTGGCAGATCTATGAGGTGGACGGAACCTGCCTTCAGAAACCGGCACTGCATCCCGTGGGGATGATGGCGGCTACAGCCCAGGGCGGACTTGCGGCCTTGTATGATGAGACAGCCTCGCAGGAGGAAAAAGAGCGTGCACTCTCCTGGGCAAAGAGGCTGTGGAAGGAGCCGCTGCGCAAGGGCGATCGCAGATACTATGACAACTGCCTGTACTTTTTTGCATTCCTGGCACTGAGCGGGAACTACCGAGTGTGGTAAAGCGGTGCAGTCATATTTGGTAAGAACGCCACATGGGCAAAAGAGATGCTTTGCAGCAGCGATTATGCGAACGGGCTATGAATAGTTACCATTTGGGTTGAAAAAGAGCCATGGAACAGCAGGTGAAGCTGTTTCATGGCTCTTTTGATGGGAGTCGATAAGGACACCGGCTAAGCCCGCGGCGTCTTTGCGGGGGCATTTTCGCGCCTGGCTAGGATCCGGAACGCGATGACGCAGATGAGGACAGACATCAGTGAGCCGGCCGCAGTGGCAAGTCCCATCGGCAGAAGCGAGGACGGGAACAGGACGGAGGTTGCATACACTCCGGGAACTCGTACCAGTGCAATGGCGATGATGTTGTGCAGGAACGAAATGCCGGACTTGCCGATTGCGCAGAAGTATCCGCTGAAGCTGAAATGAATTCCGGCAAAGATGCAGTCAAAAATATAGCCGCGCAGGTACCAGCTTCCGGCCTCCGCAACCGCGGGATCGCCGGTAAACAGACCGACAACCGGAAGAGAAATAAACTGCATGAGAATCGCCATGATGACACCGAACCCTGCGGCAATGAGAACCGCATAGCCAAGCGTTTGAACGGCCCGGTCCTTTTTGCCGGCACCGATGTTCTGTGCGCCGAGGGCCGAAACGGTAGAGAGCATGGAGGAAGGCACGAGGAACAGAAAGCTGATGATCTTCTCAACGATGCCGACCGCTGCGGAGTCCACAAGGCCTCTTTGGTTGGCGATGACCGTGATGAGAAGGAAGGCCACCTGAATCAGTCCGTCCTGAGCGGCAATGGGAAGACCGATCTTCAGAATTTGTGAGAGCATGTGTCTTTCCGGCTTTAGGTCAGTGCGCCCGATGCGGATGCCAATGCGCAGACGCACGATGGCATACAGCGAGACGGCGACGCTGATGGCCTGGGACAACGTGGTGCCAAGTGCCGCACCGGCGGGTCCCATGTGAAGTGCGCCCATGAACAGATAGTCCAGCGCAATATTGGAGATGCAGGCGATGGCGATGAAATACATGGGATGCCGGGAATCGCCGAGTCCGCGGAAAATGGAACTGATGATATTGTAGGCAGTGATAAAGGGAATGCCGAGAAAGCAGATGGTCAGGTACCGGATGGTACCGGCAACGGCTTCGTCCGGTGTGGACATAATCGCAACAATCGGCTTTACCAGCAGCAGTAAGGCTGCGGTCATAGCGACAGCAACAATCATGAAAAGGGTGACAGAGTTGCCGACGCCCTTTTGCGCCTGCCCGCGGTCGCCCCGGCCGACGGCCTGCGCGATACTCACAGTGGTTCCCATGGCAAGTCCGACGATGATGACGGTCAGCATATGCATCACCTGTGAGCCGATGGAGACGGCGGTTGTACCGGCAACGCCGTCAAACTGTCCGATGATGAACAGATCTGCCATCCCGTACAACGTCTGGAGAAAATAAGACAAAAGGTACGGAAGGCAAAAGCGCAGTATGTTGTGAAAGACGCTTCCGGTTGTCAGATGATTGTCGATAGCTGTGTCGTTTCCCATGTATTCCCTCCTGAAAGCAAATTGTAATACTTCATTATACACCTCATTAGTACCATGAATAAGGTAATTGTTTAGCACGCATCTCGATTTTGATACTCGAAAATGCCCGATGGCATTTTCTCCTCGCATTCGGAAAACATCGATGTGGGTGGCCGGTGGTGCCTTGCACCTCGCCCGCCTGCCAATTTCAATCGTGAATATGCCTGCAAGCAG
>CAVFRZ010000271.1:0-3022 GCA_963624875.1 Anaerovibrio sp. | reverse complement strand
TGTCCACAGTTCCGTGTCCGGTTCCTGAATAGCGCTGTCCAAGGAAGGCGGCAACTGCCTCGAGTTCCTCGAGTCCGGCCTGATCTACCGTGTTGAACATGTAATAATTGGCACCGACACCTCTTGACTGCGGATGGATGAGAATTCCTCCGTTTGCTCCGCACAAAAGAATCAGGTTCACCTGGATGCCGGCAGCATTCATTGCAGGAACGATAACATCATACTGTCCCACGATGCCGGCATTGAATGCGTACTTTTTGCCGTTGTAGGTGAAATTCACACCACCGCCGGAAATCATATCGCCAACCGGAAGATTATAGGTGATCTGCTTTACCCCCATTGCCTTGAGGGTGTTGGTGTCACGAATCGTCTCTGCAGCCGGGAGAAGTCCCTTTTTGCCGCCGTCGTATCTTGCCGCAGTATGTGTGGCAACGGCCTCCGGATTCAGGATGTACATATCGTTGGACAGATCCTTGAACGCACCGGATGACACACCGACGACCGTAAACTTCTTGTACAGCATGGATGCTGCGGTGTTATTCCCCAGCGGGAATGTGAATACCGCTGTCGCACCGGCCGGAGCCTGTGCAACCTCTGCGCCCTGAACGCCGCTCATGGCAGGATCCTGTGCATAGAGATGATAGATTCCGTCGTCCGTTGCCGCAATGCCTGTGGCCGTCACTACGACGTTGCTGCCCTGAATAACAACGGAAGAAATCGTTACCGCATTGGCTGCCGTCGTCTTGGTCGCCGTTGTCTTCTTCGCAGACGTTTTCTTGCTCTTGGACTTCGCTGCACACACGGGCAGCGGAGCCAGTGTGCCGGCTGCCAAGGTTACAGCCGTCAACAGTGAGATAAGTCTTGCCTTCACTTCTGTCTCCTTTACGCTTTTCCTGCAGCAATATACGCCGAAGACACACAGAACCTGCCTATGCCTTCAACATACTGCTGCTTTTTCAGTCCCCCGTATACGACCATGTCCCGGTACATCGATTTAGATAACCGCCCGGCTATCCGGCCGATTATTTTGCGAACAATATCCCGGAGCCGTATACGACTAAAGTATAAAGCATGCAGAATAAACTTTTAAGTGGAAATGATGTCTGTTCTCAAGTTTAACGGCACTTTTCTATACGCGTTCGTATGCAAGCCGCGGCGATCCATCCTCCAGGTGAATGATGCCGCAATAGGTAAACCCGCTTTTGGCAATAGCTCCCTGCATGACCTTGTTATCCCGGTGCGTATCAATGCGCAGGTGCGCCGTCCTCTGCAGGGCAAAATCAACCGCTCTTGCGAGCACGCCGCGAATCTGGCCGTCTCCGGCCACGCGGTGAATCACTCCATATGGCTCATCCGATTTCCAAAAGCCGTCCTCAATCACATCATAGGTATGGTCTGTCTCCAGAGAAAACATAAAGAACGCATGGACCATGCCGGACGCATCCTCCATAACGTACAGCTGCTGCAGAGCAATGTCCTTCTCCAGCTGCTTCCGGTTGGGGCCGCCGTTTTTCCACTGATTGGGATTTCCGGTCCGAATCATAAATTCCCGTGCAATGCCATAGATTTCCAGCAGTCTTGACACGTCCGCCGGTGCGGCCTTTCGGATTTTAATTTTTGATTCAATTTCTGACAGACTCGCTGTTTCTGACTGATTTTCCATTCGCCACCTCTCTTATACGGCTTCTGCGGCATTCGAATAATTGGGTAACTATTCAGCCGCCTGCCAATTTCAATCGTGAATATGCCTGCAAGCAGCGGGTTCACGTTGAAATGTGGCAGGTGCTGAACAGATACAAAATTGGTACAATACCAGCATCGGAGGATTCCCTATGAGATTTAATACCCGCAGCAAAAAGCCAACTGTTTACAGCATTATTGCATTGGCAGCCATTGCCGCTGTCTGCATTGGCCTCCTCGTCTGTACCGGGGCCGAGGCACATGCCGCCGAAATCAATATGGTTCTTAATGTATTCTTCGCATTGACCATCGCCGTGCTTTTATGGGCGTTTCATGCACAGCTCCAATACAATCCGTATTCCTATAATACCATTTACTATGTCGGCTTTTCCTTTTTCCTGACCTCGGTCCTGCTCACACACATCCATCTGACCATCCATATCCTGCGGGAGCCTTTGCGGCAAGATGGGCAGAATGTTACACAGATTCTCTCTCTTCTGAGCATGTCCGCCAGAAGCTATCTGCTTTTATCCTGGCCCTTCATCCTTGCGCTCTCCGCCGCCCTGTGCATCAGCAACCTTGCTCTGATCCGCCACGAAGGAAGGCGGTTCGTGAATATTCTCGGCATTCTCCTTTCCTGCATGCTGCTGGGCGGTGAGATCCTTCTGACCATTGCCGACTGTATGGCATCCAACGGCAGCCTGCATACGGGTGCCCCACTGATCCTGGTCAATATCTTCTCTGCAATATATCTGTATTTGGAATGCATGGTCATCGGCATCATCATTGCACATGCCATTGCCGCTTCCTATGAACCGCTGCCGGACAAAGACTACCTGATTGTGCTGGGCTGCTCCATTCGTTCCGACGGCAGCGTTTCCCCCCTGCTCCGGGACCGTCTTGACCGTGCCCTTGCCTTCCGAGAGAGACAGCTAAAGGAAACCGGAAAGGATCTTATCTTTGTTACCTCCGGCGGTCAGGGCAGCGACGAGATTATCTCCGAAAGCGAGGCTATGAAGCGATATCTGATGGAAAAGGGAATTCCGGAGGAACGTATTCTGAAGGAGGATCAGTCGACCAGCACCTTTGAAAACATGAAATTCTCCAAGGCCAGAATTGAAGAAAGAAGTGCGACGGCCAACGTTGCTTTTTCAACGACGAACTATCACGTGTTCCGCAGCGGGCTGTATGCACGGCGTGTCAAAATGCGTGCCGTAGGAATTGGTGCAAAGGCCAAGTGGTATTTTTGGCCCAATGCACTCGTTCGGGAATTTATCGGACTCCTCACCGCGCACCGTGGCAAGCAGGCACTGATCATCACCGGTATGATTGTCCTCTATGC
>CAVFRZ010000270.1:0-3049 GCA_963624875.1 Anaerovibrio sp. | reverse complement strand
ATGAGCAAAAGGAAAGCTGCGTAGCAGCGATTTTGCGAATGGGCTCTGAATAGTTTCATATGTAAAAATTCAAAGCCCGTCTGGGGATAGATGAGGACTGTGCATGACGGAAGATGAAATTACGAAGTTCTGGGACTTTCAAAACTGGCTGACACAGGCCGGTGGCTCTGCACTGGAGTTTCTGCTGCGGGCGGCGGTGTGCGCGGCAATTTATTTTGTTATTTCGAAGGTTTTAAAGCGCATCCTGGCGGTTATGGACCGCCATCTGGAAAAGACCGGCGCGGCGCCGACGGTGCGGCACTTCATGCGGGCACTGATTAAGGCGCTGGTGCTGGGCTTTACGCTGGTCAGCATGATTGTTCAGCTGAACATCGTAGAAGCATCCAGTATTGCGGCACTGGTCGCGTCGGCCGGCGTCGGTAT
The DNA here is from genome assembly GCA_963624875.1 of Anaerovibrio sp. Taxonomy (GTDB): domain Bacteria; phylum Bacillota; class Clostridia; order Lachnospirales; family Lachnospiraceae; genus CAG-791. The sequence continues at coordinate 2,626 of CAVFRZ010000270.1, read as the reverse complement.
TTCTCTTGCAGCGCAGGGGGTATTGTCCAATTTTGCAGGTGGAGTCCTCCTGCTGCTTCTTAAACCCTTTCGGGAGGGCGATTTTATCACGGTGAAGGGGGAAGATGTACAGGGAACGGTGGAGAAAATCGAGCTCTATTATACTACCATCTTCACGCCGGAACGGGAGCGCATGGTGATTCCGAATTCCACGCTGACGAACAAGGCAGTGGTGAATTCCGGCCTGACGGGCGGAGAGAAGAGACTGTCCATTACAGTCGGAATTTCCTACGGGGAGGATGTCCGAAGAGCGATGGGAATTCTGGAAAAGCTGATGGATGAGGAACCCCGGATTCATGCCCAGAGCCGCCGAACCTTTGTGGAAGAGATGGGAGAGAGCAGTGTGGTGATCGGACTGCGCTGCCTGGTATCCATTCAGGATTATATGGATGTTCGCTGGGATATGACGGAGAAGATCCGTCTGGCCTTTAAGAAGGAACAGGTGGAGATTCCGTTCAATCAGCTGGATGTGCACCTGGTGGGAACGGATGCTTGTGAAGGCTGTTGACGGCGAGAGTGCTGCCTGAGTAAAAGAGAAGATTTGCAGCAGCAATTTTGCAAATGAGTTCTGAACAGTTACGACAGAATACAGAGATGATACCGATGGGCAGAAGACCTTTTGCCCCCTACATCATAGAGATAAGAGCTGGGAGACAAACGAAGCGATGACAGAGCAGATGGATCAGATGGACATTGCGTTCCCGAATCTGGGAATATATCTTCACAATGTTCCGCAGGCCTTTTATATCGGAAATTTCCGGGTGGCATTGTACGGCTGTATGATTGCACTTGGCATGCTGTGCGGCATTCTCATGGCCACGCATATCGCGAAAAAGACGAAGCAGTCGCCGGATACCTACTGGGATATTTCGATCTGGCTGATTATATTCAGTCTCATTGGCGCCAGAATTTACTACGTAATCTTTTTCTGGGATGCCTATAAGGACGATCTCCTGCAGATTTTCAATGTGCGTGCAGGAGGCCTTGCTATCTACGGCGGTGTCCTGGGCGGAATACTGACGGCATATGTATACTGTGTCATTAAAAAGCTCTATCTGCCGGAGATTCTGGATACGGCAGTGTTCGGACTCCTGGTGGGACAGATCATCGGTCGATGGGGAAATTTCTTTAACCGAGAGGTATTCGGCGGTTATACGAACGGTTTGCTGGCCATGCGGCTTCCGGTGGCGGCTGTACGGGAGCGCGATATTACAGCGGAGCTCTCATCGATGATACCGGAGGGTGCCAACTACATTCAGGTGCATCCGACATTCCTGTATGAAGGCTTGTGGAATCTGGGCGTTCTCCTGTTTCTCCTGGCGTTTCTGAAGCATCGACGGTTTAAAGGAGAGATGTTCCTTTTATATCTGGCGGGATACGGCATCGGACGCGCCTGGATTGAAGCCATCCGGACGGATCAGCTGTACATTGCAGGCACATCCATTCCGGTGAACCTGGTGATGGGCGTCTTCATGGCAGCGGCCTCCATTACCGCCATTGTGATCATCCACCTTCGCAGCGGGCAAAAGGCAAAGACAACTAAAGAGTAGATTTACATAAGCCAGCAAAGAGCCGGTTCGTGGGAAATTCCTCCCCGAACCGGCTCTTTTGTTGTGCAGAGGGCCACCAAGCGACAGGGTGGCGGAGGGTTGTCCGGCGTTCGGGGCCTTCCGAGGACCTCGGTGCTTGCGAGCGTCTTATGCGAGCTTAGCACCGCTAGGCCGCAGGGGAGCACGCTTTTTTGCCGAGTGGCCGCAAGGCCATCTCGAAGCTGACGAAGTCAGCAAAGCGTCCCCGAACCGGACATCTCCGCCAGGACCCGTCGCTTGACCGTCCTCTGTACAGCAACACCAGCTCTTTTTACTGCGCGAAAAGTCCCCGTGCAGACTTGTCATTACCTCCCGAGTGGTTTATCATTGGCATACATGGGGAGGAAATTCCCAAAATTTGACATGAATGTGGCAGAAAGTGGGAGGACTGCAGGAAACCGATCATGACGAAGACGTTCTCGGGCGAATATCATCATTCCCTCGACACCAAGGGAAGGCTGATTGTGCCGGCGAAGTTCAGAGAGATACTGGGCAGTCACTTCTGGATTGGAAGGGGCTTTGATAAGTGTCTCCAGATTTACGATGAGGACGACTGGAATGCATTTTCGGATCGCTTAAAGGCCTTGCCGTCGAACTCCAGACAGGCAAGAGAGCTGGTGCGCTACTTTATGTCCGGAACGATGGAAGTGGAAATTGACAAGCAAGGCCGGATTCTTCTTCCTCCGCAGCTGCGGCAGCTGGCCGGGATCGACAAGAACGTCGTCTTCGTCGGCATGGGGGCCAGAGGTGAGCTTTGGAGCGAGGAAGAGTACACGGCCTACGATGAGGCTCATACACCGGAGGATATCAGTGCAATTTCGGATGAGCTTCTGGCAGGCGGTTTCCAGATTTAATGCAGGAGGGGGGAAGGTCCAATGGAGTTTAATCATGTTCCCGTCCTTCTGGACGAGGTAATGGACGGTTTAAACCTGCAGCCCTCCGGCATCTATGTGGATGGAACGCTGGGAGGAGCGGGACACAGCTCGCAGATTGCAGCC
>CAVFRZ010000269.1:0-3050 GCA_963624875.1 Anaerovibrio sp. | reverse complement strand
GACGAATCCGCTGCCTTGTAACCTCGCGCTCCTTGTAGATGCAGCAGCGATACGTCGGCTTCGGTCCGGGAATCAGATCATAGACCAGAGCCTCCTTGTGCTCCTCATCCAGATTACCCTCCCATGCAAGGCGGGCCACCTCTTCCATGACCCGGTGCTTGTAGCTTACGAGTCCCTTGTCACTTGTTACCATAATTGTGCTCCTTTCTTAATGAATCGGGATGACCTTGCAGAACCCAAGCCCATCCAACGAGTGTGCCGTCAGAACCAGCGGTGTCGTTCCCTGCACGCCTCGTATATACTCAATGCATTTGCGCCGGTTTTCCTCATCCAGTCCGGCAAACGGTTCGTCCATCACCAGCACATCCGAAGGCACAACGCAGGCCCGCACAATGCAGACTCTCCTGCGCATGCCGCCGGAAAGCTCTTTGACCGGCTTGTCCAGCTGGTCGGCCGGCAGGAGCTTTTCCAGCTCCTGTCTCGCAATCCGCTCCGAAAGCTTTTTGCTGACCATTGCAACATTCTCGGCCGCCGAAAATTCCTCGCACAGCCGATCCTCCTGAAATACTACACCGGCATTCACTCTGGAGTACTTGTAATCCCCCAGGAGCCGAACGCGCCCCTGATCCGGCTTCTCCAGACCAAGGAGTATCCGCAGAAATGTGGTCTTGCCTGCGCCGGACTCGCCGGTGATCACATAGGAGGAATCCGATGAAACATCCAGGCTGAAATCCTCCAGCACCGGCTTCCCGTCATAGCTTTTATAGATATGCTCCGCCTCAATGGTCATTTGGCCTGCTCCTTTTCCGCATCCTTCCTGCGAACCGTCACCAGCCGGTGAAACAGCTGAAGAAATCCCTTTTCAAAGATCCAGCTGATGCAGATGATCACCAGCGTCCAGGCGAGAATCCCCGCAGTATCCAGACTGATCTTGCACATGTACATCTGGTTTCCGATGCTCAGCTTGTACTGCCCGATGAGCTCTGCCGCAATGCCGCTTTTCCAGCTCATCCCCAGTGACAGCGCAAAGGCGCTCTCCAGGAACGGTGCAAGCCCCGGCAGGATGACATACCGCAGCCGCGCCGCCGCCGGGATGTGAAACACATCCGCCATCTCAACAAGCTTTGTATCGATGCTCAGAAGTCCCTGCTGTGTATTCAGATACAGAATCGGGAAAACCACAATGAAGCTGATGAAAAAGGACAACATTCCGGAGCCGAACCAGATGAGCGCCAGAATGATAAAGCTGGCCACCGGAACCGACTTCAGTGCAGTAATAAGCGGTGCCAGAATGTCACCTAAGACCGGCTTTTTGCTGGTCCAGAAGGCAAGCCCGATGCCCGCTGCCGCCCCCAGAAGGAAGCCTCCCACGATCCGCAGGAACGAAAAAATAATACTCTCCAGGAAGGACGCATCCCCTGCAAGCCTCCAAAGCGCCGCCAGTGTTTCAATGGGCCCTGCCATCAATATCGGATTGTGAATGGCATACGACGCCAGCTGCCATACAACCAGCCAGCCGGCAATGATAAGAATCTTCTTTTTCATGGCATTCCCCTGCTATCTTTGCTGCTGCGCAGCTTTCCTTTTGCTCACGCGGTGCTCTCGCCAGTACATCGATTTTTAAATAACCAGCGGAACTGTCCGCCATCCTGCTGCCGGGCAAGCATCTGCAGAGCGGAATTCAAATCACTCTGCAGTATAGTAGAACTCATCTCCCGGAAGGCTTCCTCCGACCGATGTCGGATCCGCATCATACAGAACCTGCAGATATCCGGACAGTGCCGTCTTCATATCCTCTCCGGTGATGCAGACGATGTTGCAGTTGGGAAGTGCCTTTGCTGCAACCGCAGCCTTTTCTACAATGCCGTACTCCGCAACCAGCTCAGCCGTTCCCTCGGTGTCGGTATTGGCCTTATCCGCAGAGGCCGCGTGCTCCTTCATGAATACGCTCACAGCTCCCGGATGCTCCTCCAAGAAGTCGTTCCGGACAATGGTTGCTCCCGTCAGAAACCGGGATCCGTTCGCACCGGCCGCCTGATCCCACGCATCGGTAAGAGAGAATGCGCTGCGAAGTGCGTCGTTCTGCAGAAGTGCTGCTGTTGCAAACGGCTGGGGAAGAACCGCAATTTTGCCAGGATCTTCCTTCAAAAGAGCCGCAATCTCCGTTGCCTCGGAATGGAACTCCAGCGTGCAGTCCGTAATTCCGTTCTCCTTAAGAAGGAAGTTCATCGCATACTCCGGCGTTGCACCCTGTCCGGTGGTCAGAACGGTCTTGCCCGCAAGGTCCGCCATGGATTCGACGGACTCGTCACCGGTGACGACATACAGAACACCCAGGGTATTAATATCAATGACAGACACGCCGCCGTTTGTCTTGTTATACAAGGTAGACGTCAGGTTTGCCGGAATCATCGCGATATCCAGATCACCGGATGCAACGGATGCGACAATTTCCGACGGGTCCGATGCCATCGTGAAGGTGTATGTCCCCTCCGAGCTTCCATTGTCCGAATCCTTCATCAGATTCACCAGTCCCATCGTTGTGGGGCCCTTCAGGGATCCGACGCGGATGGTGGTTCCGTCGTAGTCCAGGGGGGTATCTCCCGTCTCTTCTAATGCCTCGGTCTCCCCGGCGGAAGCCTCTTCTGCCGCATCCTCGGTTTCCGTCACGGCATCCCCTACTGCTTCCTCTGACACGGCTTCCGTACTCCCGGTCGCTGCTTCCGATGCGGCAGAACCACTCTGCGTCCCTGCACCGCACCCTGTCAGCAGGACCGTTGCTGCCGCAAACGTGCCAAGCCAACGTGCTGCCTTGCGTTTCATATTCAATTTCCTCCCGTTTCTGCCGCCGCTGTGCCCGGAGCTCCAGGACCCGAACCATTTCGAGCATCCCCTCCGTTTGTGTAAGGCCCGTACCCGGCGGACTAAAACTTTTCCAACAACTGATTATGACATCAGGGAACCGTCTTCACAAGGCAAAAACTTGTAGAAAATCCCCATTTTCGCAGGTTTGGCAGCGCTAACCTTCGTTACTTTACCATAAAAAGGAC
>CAVFRZ010000268.1:0-3056 GCA_963624875.1 Anaerovibrio sp. | reverse complement strand
AAAAAGGACCGGTCGATGTCGGATCCAGGCGGAAACATTCGCCCGAATCCTGCATTGACTGGTCCTCTGCTGCAGCAATTGCATTCTCTTAAAACGATATCGGATTTTCCGTGCGCATTGCGTTCTTGGCATCCCCTTGCTTTTCTATGCAGGCCGGCTGCTTTCTTCGCAGCAGAAGGCTTGCCAGCAGCACCGTAATCGGTACGCACAAAACCACGCCGAAGCTTCCGCCGACTCCCTGCATAATCGCTATTCCGATGTTGTTGGAATTGATGACCTGCTGGTACGGAAGATCGTACGCATAATTCAGAAGAAGCGAGGACATGCTGCCGCCGACAAAGGCCAGAATCAGCGTATTGGAATCCGTCCCCATCATATCCCGGCCAATGCGAAGTCCGGCGCCAAACAGCTCTTTCCCGGTGATTCCCGGATTCTGATACACCACCTCATCCATCGCCGAAGAGATTGACATGGCTACATCCATCACAGCGCCGAGGCTTGAAATCAGAAGTCCCGAGAACAAAAGCTCTCCCACCTGAATGTCGCAGGTATACCAAAGGTCCAGCAGACTCTCGATATTGGAAACGTTCCATCCGGAAAGTCCTGCTGCCGCCCCGAACAGCCTTGCAGTAACTCCAGCCAGAATAACGCCCGCTGTGGTACCGATGGTCGCACAAAGTGTTTTTTTGGTTGGTCCGCCGATCAGATACATCGTCACCAGCGTTGTAACTGCGCACAGCGCGATGGCAACCAGAAACGGCGAATATCCCCGGTAGGCCAGCGGCAGATCAATGCAAATAAAAGCAAGAAACGTAAAGGCCAGTCCAAGTGCCCCCTTCACGCCCTTTTTACCGCCGATGAGTACCAGTGCCAGAAGATACGCTCCTCCGAACACATAGATGGCAAGCTCCCGGTCCTGCGCATAGATGCTGGTAATGGTGGAATCTCCGGCAACGCTCTGCATCACGATAACATGCATGCCTTCTTCGCAGGCCGCGCCGAAAAGATAACCGGCAGAGCTGGTCGTTTCCAGCTCCTGCCCCTTCCGGACGCCCGTCGTCATCCGAACCACAACGCGCTGCTCTCCCACGCGAGTCCCGTCCTCCTGGATATTGTTCTCCAGAATTTTCGTAACAACTCCCTTTTCAAAGGTTTGTCCGCTTCTGCTGATCAGCTCTACCTTATCCACCCGGTTTATCCAGATGGTAAAAAGAACCAGCAGTGCCGTCAGCACTGCCGGAACGCCCCAGCGAAGGAGCCATTTTTTCCATTGCATTGTCTTCATTTATTTGGTCTTCTGGATGGTGAAGGTATCATCAATCTTCTCTACGGTTCCGTTGTCCAGGATCTGGTAGGTATCGATAACGAACTTGCTGTCCGTGATCTCAATCACCGAATAGCTGGGCAGCCAGTTCTGACTTCTTTCCGCAATGTAATCCTGCTGCGTTGTTGCAAGCTCATAGTATTTGGAGCCGGATGCAGAGTTGGCCGTCATATACAGCGTGCCCACCGGATCAGTTACCGTATTACCCGTCACATCCTCCAGTGTGTAGCAGTGATTGTCCTTCGCGAAGGAATCCAGAGCAGCCTTGGCCGTCTTGTCGCTATCCTCCGGATACAATGCAATCTGCTCATCCGTCGTCGTATCGTGTGCGTGATCCCAATCATAATCATCGCCGGATGCATTGAGCTGGAACTCATAGCTGTCATGGGTCTTGCCGTCGCCGTACAGAAGCTTGGAGCGGCTGTAGGTATGATCGTGTCCCTGCAGAACCACATCGATGTCATACTTGTCAAAGATGGGTGTCAGCTGCGTGCGAAGGATCATTCCGTCGGTATCGGAATGGTCCAGACCGGATCCGTAAATATCCTGATGAATCGTAACGATCTTCCAGCGTGCATCCGGATCCGATGCGACGGCCTCCTGCATGGTCTTCTCATGCTCTGCCACGTTGTAGTTGTTGGTGTTCAGTACGATGAACAGGGCCTCGCCGTAGCTGTAATAGTAATCACCGCCGGCCTGTGTTGCACCGTTGCCGGTTGCATTGGGAACGTTGAAATGTGCCTTGTAATCCGAAGTAAGAGAATCGTGGTTTCCGATGGTGGTGGCAACCGGCACATACTGCAGAAGGCTGGCATTCAGATATCCTGCAAACTCCTCTTCCTTGGCCTTGCCGGTCTTGTTGACCTGATCACCGGCAGAAATGATGAAATCCAGATCCTTGTTAAGACCGCCTGCAATCTTCAACGTGCGGTCCCATTCATACGCGTCGTTTCTGGCAGCAGTATTGGCTGCACCATCCGACGCGGTAAGCTTCTCCGAGCCCTGCGGCTGACCCTTGGAGGCGCCGATCTGCGGATCGCCGACATACAGCACCTTAATGTCGCTGAAATCGTGCGTGGTATAGCTTCGTACCTCCGCTTCCTTGCCGTTCTTGACGACAGTGTAATAATACTTGGTGTTCGGCTTTAAGCCGGTTACCGTGACCTTGTTGGATACATACTGTACCCCGCCGGTCAGCTTGGAATCCGTCTGCTCGGTGGTTCCGGTAAACTTTTTCAGGTTCTTCTTGCTGGTTCCGAAGAGAACCACCGGTGTTGCTGCGTTCTTGGCATCCTTCTTCGTCATCCATGCAAAATTAAGCTCTGTCTCATTCTCGCCGGGTGTCATGGAAACCTTGGTGTAATCCTCTGCAACCTCTTTCCATTCCTCGCTCCACTGGGCAAAGCTCTGGTCGGACGTCACCTGAGTTCCGTCGTTGTAATGAACGGTGGACGCCTGCGCCGCCATCGGTGCCAGGCTCTCTGCCAGAGCAAGACATGAGATAAGCACTGCTGCCATTTTCTTCTTCATCTGCATTCCTCCCTCAAATCTTCGCAGGTGCATTCATCCCACCTGCCTGCTGTTAACATCACATTTCTTTGCTTCAGCACGTATTCTAGCGAAGGAATGTAAAAATAAACGGAGTGCTCTTGTTCTTTTTCTGTTACATCTTTGTAAAAAAAAGCTACTCAGATCCCATTCGCACATTTCTCGCGAATAGGTCCTGAATAGC
>CAVFRZ010000267.1:0-3065 GCA_963624875.1 Anaerovibrio sp. | reverse complement strand
TCCTTGGATCTTGCGCCCTGAATGCAGTCTGCATCAACACCGTTCTCGTGAAGCCATTTCAGCTGATGATACACCGGCGCGGTTCCGACACCGCCTGCGATGAACAAGAGCTTCTTCTGCCGCAGCTCCTCCAGTGGAATATCCACCAGATCGGAAGGATTTCCAAGCGGTCCGACAACATCCGCAAGGCTGTCTCCGACCTCCAGCTCGGCCATCCTTGTGGTCTCTGCACCGACAGTCTGGAACACAATGGTAATCTGTCCCTTCTCCTTGTCGTCATCGCAGATGGTAAGCGGAATGCGCTCTCCGTCCGCATCGGCCCGGACAATCAGAAACTGTCCCGGCATTGCGCGTTCTGCAACCCGCGGTGCCGTAATATCCATACGGTAAACCTTGGGCCCAAGAAGCTCTTTTCTTGTGATTTCAAACATATTCTCTACTCCCTTCTGGTATATTAATTCTCGTTTTCCGTCTCCTGGGTAATCCGGTAGGTCCTTGTAACAACCTGACTGCTCAGATTAAAGTGATTGACATAAATAGCCGAAACCTTCCAGGTTCCCTCGGAGAGCTCAATCGGACCGGTATACAGTACCGATGACGTGGTCGGCACAGAACCGTCCAACGTGTAGAAAATGGAGCCTTCTCCCTCGTCCTTGAGCTCCAGAGAAAATGGAGCATCATAGGTTCCTTCCTCTGCCGAGAACATAGGCTCAAACAATGCATACTGCAGGTAGCTCTCTATCACCTGCTGACGCGTGCATTTGGAGAGAAGCTCTGCTATTTTATCATATTCTTCATAGGACGCGTAGATGGCGATCATACGGCCATAGGCGGCGATGTCCTCCTCCTCGGTAGAGCTTGGATCCTCCATTGCCTGACTTGCCGCGCCCAGCGCAAGGCCCTCTTCACCGGCCTTTTGAAGATATTCGGCCTTTAAAAGATAGAGCGTTGCTACGGTCTGATGCTGTGTTCCCTGCTCCTGTCCTGTATCTTCGGACGTTTCGTTATCCGCCGGCTCTGAATCAGCCGCAGCATCACGTTCGGCTGCAGGATCTGCATCATCCTCGCCGGAGGATGCCCCTCGGTCCAGCGCAATGGCCTTATCGATTTCATCCGCCGCTTTGTGATACTCGCCGCTGCTGGCATATTGATACGCTCTTCCTACATAATAGGACTGCGAACGAAAATCATTAAAAAAGCCGCCAACCCACAGCAGAAGAATGAATATCCCCATGGACAATGCGCCTACCATGAAAACCAGCATGAACTTTACATACCGTCTTCGGGATGCATACCGCGCATGACGTCGTTTGCGTGCCTGCTCGCGGCGCTCCTGCCGCTGCTGCGCAGCAGCCTCCTTGGCCTTAGCAGCCTCTGCATCCGCTGCAAGCTGCGCGGATATACCGGCCTTTACAGCAGCGGTATCAATGGGAACCGTATCCGCCTCGACCGCCTTCTCTTCTTCGATTACCTTCGTTACGCTCTCCATGCTGATACTGATCTGCTCTTCCAGCCTGGTTTCGTATTCCGGTACGATTTTGATTTCTCCGGCGCATTTTTCGCAAAACAATGCGCCGTCCGGTAATTCATTTCCGCATGTTGGACATTTCATAGGCTTTTACGCAATTATTCATCAGCATGGCAATGGTCATCGGACCAACTCCTCCCGGAACCGGCGTGATGGCACCGGCCACAGGGAATACATCCTCATAATCGACATCGCCGCACAGCTTCCCGTTATCATCGCGGTTGATTCCGCAGTCAATAACCACGGCACCCTCTTTTACATACTCTTTGGTGAACATCTTCGGTCTGCCGATGGCGGTAATCAGAATGTCCGCACGCCGGCAGACGGACGGCAGATCCGTTGTTTTGGAATGTGCAATGGTAACCGTTGCGTTTTCCCGCAGCATCAGCATTCCCATCGGCTTTCCGACAATGTTGCTGCGTCCCACAATTACGCACTCCTTACCGCTGCAGTCAACCGCGCTGCGATGGAGCAATTCAATAATGCCGGCCGGTGTGCAGGAAACGAATCCCGGAAGTCCGATGGAAAGTGCTCCGACACTTGCCGGATGAAAGCCGTCTACATCCTTGGACGGATCAATGCGCCGGATAACGCGCTGCTCATCCATTCCCTTAGGAAGCGGAAGCTGAACCAGAATGCCGTTTACGTCCGGATCCTGATTGAGTTCATCTACGCGGGCAAGAAGCTCTTCCTCGGAAATGGTTTCCGGCAGCAGAATTTCGCGGTTAATAATGCCGCATTCCTCACAGGAGCGGATCTTATTCCGAACGTATACCTTGCTGGCGGGGTTCTCGCCGACCAGAATGACGGCAAGCGTAACCCTGCCGCCCTCCTCCTGAATCCTTTGAACCTTTTCCCGTAGCTCTGCCTTAATCTGCGCGGAGATTTCCTTTCCGTTAATGATCGTTGCTGCCATTTTTTCCTTTCTATGCCGCACCCTGTCTGCGGCACCTAAGACCTCGCTGCTGCGAATAGTTACCTTTATTCTACAAAATCATATCCGTTGTCACGGCAATAGCTGTCAAACTGCTCCGGCGTCATCAGGATCGCCCGGGCTTTCGTCCCTACCGCTTCGCCGACCACGCCCTTTTCGCAGAGCTGATCCATAATCCTGGCCGCCCGGTTAAAGCCGATGCGATATTTGCGCTGTAAAAGTCCGATAGAAGCATTGCCGCGTTCAATGATAAAGCGGCCGGCGCTTGCAAAAAGCTCATCCACGTCCGATTCCTGTGCATGTTCCGCTCCGGTGCCGGCAGCTGCGGGAGTACTGCTCCCTGCTTCAATGGCATCGATTTCCTGCTGATGACGCCTGGACTCTTCCTCCGATGCCGGATTGTTGGCCACAATGAAATTGACCACGTCGGTAACCTCATCATCTGAGACAAAGCACCCCTGCACACGATTCGGCTTCGGAAGCCCCTGCGGGAAGAACAGCATATCGCCCTTTCCCAGCAACTTTTCTGCTCCGTTCATGTCCAGAATGGTTCTGGAGTCTACACCAGAGGAAACGCGGAAGGCAATGCGGCTTGGCATGTTC
>CAVFRZ010000266.1:0-3066 GCA_963624875.1 Anaerovibrio sp. | reverse complement strand
GACACGGATTCTGGCGGCACCGAGGTTATTAACCTCATCGATCTTGAGGCAGGTATAAATCTTGTCGGAGCCGGAGAGAATGTCGCACACCTGGTCGGTGGTTACCGCATCCACACCGCAGCCAAAGGAATTAAGCTGGATCAGATCCAGATCGTCTCTGGTCCGAACGTAAGCCGCTGCCGCATAGAGGCGGGAGTGGTACATCCACTGATCAAGTACAGTAAGAGGTCGCTCCGGCGTTCCAAGGTGCGCGATGGAATCCTCTGAGAGGACAGCAAAGCCGTAGGAATGGATCATTTCCGGAATGCCGTGGTTGATCTCCGGATCCAGATGATACGGCCGGCCGGCCAGCACAATGCCCTTGGTGCCGGTATCCTCCATGAACTTGAGCACACGCTCGCCTTCGGCCTGCACGTCTCTGCGGTATTGCAGAAGCTCGTTCCACCCGGCCTCTGCGGCAGCCAGAACCTCGCTCTCCGGAAGCTCGACAAATTCCCGCGCCAGCGCTTCAGACACGGTCTTGAGGCTCGTGAAAGCCATGAACGGGTGCCGGAAGGCAACCTGCCCGTTCATGATTTCCTCCACGTTGTTCTTGATGTTCTCCGGATAGGAGGAGACGATCGGGCAGTTGTAATGGTTGTCCGCATCCTTATTTTCCTCGCGTTCATAGAACAGGGAGGGATAGAAGATAAAGTCGGGATGCGCCTTCTCAATCAGCCACTGCACATGCCCGTGGGTGATCTTGGCGGGGTAGCATTCCGATTCGGAAGGGATGGACTCGATGCCCATCTCGTAAATCGCATGCGTGGACAGCGGTGAGAGAATCACGCGGTAGCCCAGCTTCGCAAAGAAGGTCGCCCAGAAGGGGTAATCCTCGTACATGTTCAGGACGCGGGGGATGCCGACGGTGCCGCGCACAGCCTCCTTGGTCGTCAGCGGCTTGTAGCCGAACAGGCGCTTTAGCTTGTACTGGTACATGTCCGGTACACCGTTGTCGGTTTTCTCCAGTCCAAGCCCCCGCTCACAGCGGTTGCCGGATATGAACTGCCGTCCGTCATTGAAGTGATTGACGGTCAGACGGCAGTTGTTGCTGCACTTGCCGCAGCTGCGCAGCGTCGTCTTAAAGGTCAGTGCCTCCATTTCCTCGAGGCTTAGCATGGAGGTGGGCTGCGATGCATCGAACCGCTCTCTTGCGATCAGGGCCGCGCCGAAGGCACCCATGATGCCGGAGATGTCGGGACGAATGACGTCGCCGCCGGAGATTTTCTCAAGCGCGCGCAGAACAGCGTCGTTATAGAAGGTGCCGCCCTGCACGACGATGTTCTTACCCAGCTCCGAGGCAGAGGATACCTTCATGACCTTGAACAGCGCGTTTTTGATGACGGAATAGGCAAGACCTGCCGAGATATCGGATACGCTGGCGCCTTCCTTCTGGGCCTGCTTGACGCGGGAGTTCATGAAAACCGTGCAGCGCGTGCCAAGGTCGATGGGATTTTCCGCAAAAAGAGCTGCCTTTGCAAAATCCACTACGGAATAATCCAGAGATTTCGCAAAGGTTTCGATAAACGAGCCGCATCCGGAGGAACAGGCCTCGTTGAGTGTGACAGAGTCTACGGCGCCGTTCCGAATGCGGATGCATTTCATGTCCTGTCCGCCGATGTCGAGGATGCAGTCCACCTGCGGGTCAAAATACGAAGCGCCGTAGTAGTGCGCGATGGTTTCGACCTCGCCCCAGTCCAGCCGGAAGGCGGCCTTCATCAGCGCCTCGCCATAGCCGGTGGAGCACCCGCCGGCTATGGTAACACCGGAAGGAAGGTGCTGATCCAGATCGGTAATCCCGCGGATGGCCGTTTTGATGGGCGAGCCGTTGTTGGAGGAATAGAAGGACCAGAGGAGCTCGCCGTCCTCGCCGATGAGAGCAAGCTTTGTCGTGGTGGAGCCGGCATCAATGCCCAGGAACGCCTTTCCCTGGTAGGAGGAGAGATTCCTTTTGGCCACGCAGTGACTGCTGTGACGGGCGGTAAAGGCGTCGTAATCGTCCTGACCTGTGAACAGAGGCTCCATGCGCTGCACCTCAAACTCCATCTGCATGGGGTGAGAGGTCTTCTCCAGAAGCTCGTCAATGAGAAGGGAATTATCCTCTTTGGCCTGGAAGGCAGAGCCCATTGCAGGGAAGAGGTGAGAGTTCTCCACCTCAATGGTGTGCTCCTCATCCAGATGAAGCTCGCGGATGAAGGCCGCCTTGAGCTCGGTTAAAAAGTGCAGAGGACCGCCCAGGAAGGCAACGTGCCCGCGGATGGGCTTGCCCTGTGCCAGGCCGGAGATGGTCTGAATGACGACGGCCTGGAAGATGGATGCTGCGAGGTCCTCCTTGCGGGCGCCGTCGTTGATGAGCGGCTGAATATCGGACTTGGCGAATACACCGCAGCGGGCGGCGATGGTATAGAGGGACTGATAATTTCTGGCATAGTCATTAAGCCCTGCTGCGTCGGTCTGCAGGAGGGATGCCATCTGATCGATGAAGGAGCCGGTGCCGCCGGCGCAGGTGCCGTTCATGCGCTGCTCGACATTTCCGTTTTCAAAATAAATAATTTTGGCATCCTCGCCGCCCAGCTCGATGGCCACGTCGGTCTTGGGCGCCATGACTTCAATGGCAGAGGCCTCGGCGACCACCTCCTGAAAAAAGGGGATGCCCAGATAATTGGCCAGAGATAATCCGCCGGAGCCGGTAATGACGGGATGAATGCGGATGTCACCGCACTGCTCCCGGATTTCCTGCAGAATATCGTGCAGGGTCTCCCGAATCTGGGCATGATGGCGACGGTAATCGCCGAAAATAAGATTCCGGTCTGCATCCAGAAGGGCCGCCTTTACGGTGGTGGATCCAATATCAATTCCAAGGGTATAATCGGTTGAAATCACGCTGTAAACTCCTGTAAACCTGTAACTATTTTATTTGTATCTGTTTAGCACCTGCCACATTTCAACGTGAATTGACTGCTTGCAGGCATATTCACGATTGAAATTGGCAGGCGGCCAAGGCGCGAAGCGCCTCTGGCCAGCCAC
>CAVFRZ010000265.1:0-3070 GCA_963624875.1 Anaerovibrio sp. | reverse complement strand
GATGCCTTCTTCGCCGCAAATTCCATGAGGAGACGTACACCGAAGCCGCACTTCTTTCGGTTTACCCCGTTCACTCCCTGGAACATCGCGCGCTGCAAACCCTTTGCCGGGATCTTAAAACGCTGCAGCGCCTCTCACCCCTTCGGTCCCTTACCTATCTTCGCGGCATCCTCTGCGTAGCAGACAAAGAGGAGGATTTGCATCTTCTATGGGAGGCACTGTTTCTGCTCCTGCAGGAGAAGGAACCGGCGCTTTCCCATCGCCTGCCTTCTTCCCTTTGCGAAGTGCTTACAAAGATAACGCCCTGGGATCTTGTTTTACAGATCGACAAGATTGCAGCAGCAAAGCAAAAAAAGAATGCGCCTGCTGCCGATTCTCCGGGTAGCAGAGACGGAATTCTTCTCTTAACCATGCATGCCAGCAAGGGACTGGAGTTTCATACCGTATACCTGCCGGATCTGAATGAGGGACTCTTTCCCGGGCGCCATGCCCAAACCGAGGAAGCCATCGAAGAAGAGCGGCGCCTGTTCTATGTAGCCATCACAAGGGCAAGGGACCGTCTGAATCTGATGTACCTGTGCGGCACCCCTGAAAATCCGCGGCGACCGTCACGGTTTCTTGCACCGCTGGGCGTACGTCCGTGGGAGTAAAGCTAGCTTCACCAAAGTTCTCTAGGCGGCAGGGCCACCTTCTCGTCCTCGCTCGCAGGCAATTAGAAGAAGCAGATGCACGTCCTCCATCTCCATGATACAATGGTATGATCTATCGATTATCTACAAAGGAGGCTGCAGATGACTCACACGCTTGCGGCATCACCCGCCTATACTGTCCGCCCGGGGACCATGGTTCTGCCGGACGGCATTATTTTCAGTGCCGTTTTTCATGACTGCCGCAAATGCGGCCTTCTTTTATATCATTTGCCGGATCTGTCGGTAACCGACATCCCTTTTACGGACGCATACCGCTACGGGAGCCTCTACTCCGTGAAAATTGACGGTATTTCGCCGTCCGAATGGGGCTATCGCTACTATACGGACAAGGAGACCTTCTGTGATCCCTACGCAAGGGAGCTTCTTCCTGTCACTCTTCCTGCTGATAAGACACCGGCTTCCGGGCAGCGCATTCTGCTTTCCAGGCCATTTACCGCTCCGGAGAACACGCTGCCGGCCTACGGAAGCCGCAGAAAGCGTCCCTGGGGAGAACGTATTTTGTACTGCATCCACCCCAGCGGATTCACGGCGTCCAGGTCCTCAAAGGTGACACATAAGGGGGCATTCCGCGGCATCACAGAGCGGATACCGTATCTTCTGGAGCTTGGCATCAATGGTATTGAGCTCATGCCGGTATACGAGCTTCGGGAGCGCCCCGCATCGCCGGGAGACTCCCCCGAGGAGGGAGCTGCGGTCAAAGAGAATTACTGGAATTTCGGAGAGGGCTCTTATTTTGCCCCGAAGCGAAGCTACGCACAAAAGGGCTCAAAGGACATGATCGTCTCCGGCGGCGCCTGCGCAGATGAAGAGACAGTAAAGCCCCTTTCGCGGCGCGTTCTTAAGGCCTCGCCTCAGAAGGAATTCGCGGATTTGGTAGACGCGCTGCATGCAGCCGGCATTGAGGTGTTCCTGCAGCTGTACTTCCCGGATAATGTCACCATACAGACGCAGCTTGAAACGGCCCGCTTCTATGTGACGCACTACGGCATCGACGGTTTCCACCTGAAGGGGAATGCAGCGGCGCTTCAGACCATTGCTTCTGACCCCATGCTCAGTGACACGGCACTTTTCTATTACAGCTTCCCCTACGAGGAGCTGCAGAAAAAGGACCGGGAGAATCCCGTCACCGGCAAGCCGTCCGTACAGCACCTATGCGAGTACACCGATCATTTTCAGACCCTGGCCCGGCGCTTTGTAAAGAGCGACAATCATGTTCTTCGCGAGTTTATCCGCGAGTTTGTCACGGTTCCGGCGGGGCACGGGAGCGTTCACTACATTGCCAACTACGAGGGCTTCACCCTCATGGATCTGGTGTCCTACAACTGGAAGCACAATGAGAAAAACGGTGAGGACAACCACGACGGAAATGATACAAACTGGAGCTGGAACTGCGGTGTTGAAGGCCCCAGCCAGAAAAAGGACATCCGCGCACTGCGAAGGCGCCAGATGCGTAACCTTCTGGCCTTGAATTTCCTGGCACAGGGAACACCGCTCCTTCTTGCAGGTGATGAGCGCTGCAACAGCCAGGACGGAAACAACAATCCCTATTGCCAGAACAATGAAACCGGCTGGCTAAGCTGGAAGGAAACCAAGGACACGAAGTCCATGCTGGATTTTACCCGGAAAATTCTGGCCTTCCGAAAAGCCCACGGCGTTTTTGGACGCAATCAGCCCTTTGGCTTTAACGATCCAAAAGCAATCGGATATCCGGACATTTCTCTGCATGGGAAGGAGGCCTGGAAGCCGGATCTTTCCGGATATTCCCACACTGTCGGTGTTCTTTTCCCTGAACAGTATGCTGAAACAAGTCCCCGGGATGCCTTTTTGTATCTGGCCATCAACATGCACTGGCATGAGCAGCGCCTGGCGCTTCCAAAGCTTCCTCTTGGCTACCGCTGGAAGAAGGTTGCCGATACCTTTCTGGAGGAATCCTTCCTGCAGGATCCGGAACCCCTTTCGGATTCGCGCGCAGTCAGTGTGCGCGGACGCTCGATCCAGATTCTGGAGGCAGTGTTTGACGCTGAGCTGAAAAAGGAGCAGGAGAAGGCAGAGCAGACCAGAAGGAGCAAGCTTCCAAAGCCTTCCAAAGAGAAGGACAAATCGTAACTATTCGGAAGGACCCACGAAGTGATACCACGCATAACGCTGCGCAAGGCCATTGCGCATTTTAAAACCATTACGCATCACCGGCACATTGTGTGCCGGGAATGCTTTGCCGTCGGGCTGTACTGGCAGGGACTTACGCATGATCTTTCCAAGTACAGCCCCACCGAATTCCTGGTCGGCGCACGATACTACCAGGGAACAAGATCCCCGAACAACGCGGAGAGGGAGGCCATCGGCCTCTCCACCTCCTGGCT
>CAVFRZ010000264.1:0-3083 GCA_963624875.1 Anaerovibrio sp. | reverse complement strand
TCGCAAGCACCGAGGTCCTCGGAAGGCCCCGAACCCGGACATCCATCCGCCACCCTGTCGCTAAGCGATGCGCGAACAGTAGCGGCGCAGCGGTTTACAAACGAGCCTCATCCGGTCATTCCTTGCAGGGGCAGCGGCAGAGGAATATACTGTGAATATTCGGTGCCTAGCACATTCAGCCAGGCCCTAAGAGAAAGGATACATGAATTATGGCAGTAAAAATTAGAACGCGTTACGCCCCCAGTCCTACCGGCAGGATGCACGTAGGAAACCTTCGCACTGCATTGTATGCATACCTGATTTCCAAGCATGAGGACGGGGATTTTATTCTCCGCATCGAGGATACCGATCAGGAAAGGTACGTTGAAGGCGCGGTTGATATCATCAATCGTACCATGCAGCAGACGGGCCTTCTTCCGGATGAATCGCCGGAGCTGGGCGGCCCGGTCGGCCCTTATGTACAGTCGGAGCGCGTAAAGAGCGGTCTGTACATGGATTATGCCAAGGAGCTTGTCGAGAAGGGCGAGGCCTATTACTGCTTCTGCACGCCGGAGCGCCTTGAAACGCTCAAGCAGGTGGTAGACGGCAAGGAAATCAGCGTCTATGACAAGCACTGCCTGCAGCTTTCCAAGGAAGAGGTTGCAGAGAATCTGGCCGCCGGCAAACCGTTTGTCATTCGTCAGAACAACCCCAGAGAGGGTTCTACTACCTTCCATGACGAGCTCTATGGAGACATCACCGTTGACAACAGTGAGCTTGATGACATGATCCTTATGAAGTCCGACGGCTTCCCCACCTACAATTTTGCAAATGTGGTGGATGATCATCTCATGGGCATCACGCATGTGGTGCGCGGCAATGAGTACATTTCCTCCAGTCCCAAATACAACCGCCTCTACGATGCGTTTGGGTGGGAGGTTCCCAGGTACATCCACTGCCCGCTGATCACCGATGCCGATCACAAAAAGCTTTCCAAGCGCAGCGGCTATTCCTCCTATGAGGACCTGATTGAGCAGGGCTTTCTTCCGGAGGCTGTCGTGAATTTCATTGCGCTTCTTGGCTGGTCACCGGATTCGGATCAGGAAATTTTTACACTGGATGAGCTGATAAAGGCGTTTGATTACCATCGCATCGGCAAGTCCCCAGCCGTTTTTGACTACACCAAGCTCCGCTGGATGAACGGCGAGTATTTAAAGGCCATGGAACCGGATGCGTTTTATCAGCTGGCAGAGCCGTATCTGAAAAAGGTTCTGCACAAAGACACCTTGGATCTCCACACCATTGCCGAGCTCGTCCGGACGAGAATTGAAGTATTCCCGGATATCGAAGAGATGGTTGATTTCTTCGAAGCGCTCCCGGAGTACGATGCTGCTATGTTCGAGAACAAAAAGCAGAAATCCACCTGTGAGGGAAGCCTTCAGATTCTTACCGACCTTCTTCCGGTTCTTGAAGGTAAGGAGACATTCACAAACGACGCACTGTTCGAGGTGCTTTCTGCCTATGCAGAAGAGAAGGAGCTCAAAAATAAAACGGTGATCTGGGCGCTTCGCATCGCCGTATCCGGAAAAGCTGTCACGCCTGCCGGCGCAACGCAGATTATGGAAATCATCGGAAAAGAGGATTCCCTTTCCCGCATCCGTACTGCCATTGCCAAGCTGCAGGCAGTCCATGCATGAGAATACGAATCCTTCCCAAAAGGAAGCGATCTGCCATTTCCGCGGCCCCTGCGAGGTTATCGCAGGGCCGGGGAGCGGCAAAACCTTCGTTCTTGTGGAACGGATTCTTCATCTGATCAGCAGCTGCAATGTCACGCCATCCGGCATTTTAGTGCTCACCTTCTCCAAGGCGGCCGCACAGGAGATGCAGGCGCGCTACCTTCAAAAGCTCCGGGAACTCTCCCGGGAGGCCCCATCAGCCCAATCACCTCCCATCCCCGGAAATGCCTCATCGGTTACCTTTGGAACCTTCCATTCGATCTTTCTGAATATTCTTCAAAATTCATCCCCGGCGCATTATTCCATTCTCGATGACTCCCGCAAGCGAAGCCTTTTGCGCACGCTCTTTCTGCAGCACTGCGGGCGCTACCCAAAGGCGGAAGAGCTGGCAGACCTTTCTTCACTGATTTCCAAAAAGAAAACAGGAGAGTCGCCGCAGGATCTCTCAATCCCTGCAGTCCGCGACGGCCTTCCGCCGCCTGCCGCAGAAAATAAGTCTCTGTCTTTTTCTTCCCTGTTTGCCGATTATGAGGCATATCTTCAGGAGAATTCTCTTCTTGATTTCGATGATATGATTACCAAATGCGTTCAGCTCCTGCAGCAGGACGCAGGCCTCCGCGCGTTTTGGCAAAAGCGATTTCCCTTCCTACTGGTGGATGAGTTTCAGGATATCAATCCGGAGCAGTTTGAAGGCGTCCGGATTCTGGCAGGAGAGGATGCGAACCTCTTTGTTGTCGGCGATGATGATCAGAGCATCTATGCCTTTCGCGGTTCCAATCCGGGAATCATGATCGGCTTCTCCAAGGCCTATCCCGGTACCCATTCGATTACACTGTCGGTCAATTACCGAAGCCTTCCGCCCATTATCACCTGCGGACAAAAGGTTATTACCCAGAACAAAACAAGACTGCCCAAGACCGCCGTTGCCGCCAGGCAAAATACGGACTCGCAGCAGCCAGCTATGGATGCCTGCATGCGGCTTCTGGCTTTTCACGATGAAAAAGAAGAGCAGGACTGGATCCTTCGGCAGCTGCAGTCGGCAGCGCCGGAAAAACTGCATTCGTCTGCAATCATTCTCCGCTCCAATGCACAACTTCTGGAATGGGCATCCTTTTTGGAAAAGGCCGGGATTTCCTGTCGTTTTTTTACCGGCGTCAATCAAAACAGCGGACGGATGTCCTCGAAAGCTGCTCAAAAAAACGCCGGCAGTGCCGGAGCACTCCTTTCCCTTTCGGCGCCGCAGGCCAGGCACCTTCTTTCGAAGGCGTCGTCTGTGCTGGAGGCGGCCGCCGGTTACTACCGGCTCTCCGAAGAGCTCGCAGCAGGCAGCATAAAGCGGGAGGACCTCTTTTTAATCATGAATCAGCC
>CAVFRZ010000263.1:0-3087 GCA_963624875.1 Anaerovibrio sp. | reverse complement strand
GCCTTCACCGGTCTTCCGGCTTTTTTTTCTTCCGACACGGCGCTTATACCTCCAGCTTTATAACATCACCCTCTGTGATTCCGTTTTCATTAAAGGCATCCACGCGGACATAGTAGGTTTTCCCTGCCATCAGCGTAGACAGAACCACCTCATTTTCTCCGTAGACAAGCCAGCTCTGGTACAGCTTATCCGGGGCAACCCCGTAGCGGACATTAACGCCCTGCTGCGTTCCGTCCCCTTTCCAGGAAACCCGGCCGTCCAGCGGATTAAGGCGCAGCGCAGAGGCGATCACCTTCTCCGGTTTTTGGCCTTCTGCATTTCCGAAAACGCGAAGACCGCTGATGCGAAGAGCCTGTCCATACGGAAGCTCACCTCCTGTTACGCGGATATACCGCATCTGCAGGCCTTCCGGGTATTCATAATATCCGTTGGAGCATTCCCTGGCGGTGTCCTCCAGCAGTGTCCAATACTCTGCATCAAGGCTCCCTTCCACGGTATAATGCGAGATCTGTTTCTGTGTTTCGATGTGGCGCGTCTTCCGGTCATCCATGTAGGCATCGTCCGGGAAGTCAACAGCAATATCCTCATCGGCAAGGTTCACCTGAACGGCCCGCACGTCGCAGAACTTTTCCAGATCCACCATCAGCCACTCACCGGCTGCAGCACTTTCTGCGCTCCACCAGCTGCGGCAGTCCTCGTTCACCGCCAGCTCCGGCGCATGGCCTTCCATGCTGCCGGAAGCCGTAACCGGCTTTTGGTAGCTAAGGAGCATCCATTCCGGCTCAAGCGCTCCTGCATCCACCGGTCCCTTCGTCATGCAATGGGGGTAATCTGCAAAATTCTGATTGCAATAGAGCGTCCCGTCCGCATCAAAGCCTGCCGGAAACAGACCGACTCTTCGCTCAAACATGTGATTGACAGAGATCCGCATCGTTGCTGCATGCCACCAGTTCCCATAGACATCCTGTATTGTGCTGCCATGGCCGGCACCGGTCATAAAGCCGCCCGGATTGGAGGAAAACGGATTCGACTCCTGCAACGCAAACGGTCCCAGCGGCCGGTCCGATACGTAAACGCCGTCCGAATAGGTGTTGTACTGGGTTCCGGGGCAGGCATACTGCAGATAGTATCTGCCGCCGTGCTTGGTCATAAACGCCCCCTCGATGTACGGCTTATCGATGGCAAGGAGCATGGCCTTAAGCGCTTCCGCTGAAACGCCGCCTGCCTGTTCCACCTCCTTCGGAATATTCCACTCCCCGGTCTTTTCGTCATAGAAGTGCTTCAGCGAGCGATAGACAACACTGGCCTCTTTATCGACAATTCCGTTGTCGCCCGGCCGTTCGAAGCCATTTTCTTTTTCCTTTGCTGTAATAAGCTCTGTGGCTTCTCCGATGGGAAGCATTGTTTCCGGATCCATCTCAACGCCCCAGATGGGGGTCATGTTGGAGCACCCCCAGTAAAAATAAACTCTCCCGTCCTCATCACAGAACAGATCCGGATCCCAGAAGGCAAACGGCGCGCTCACCTTCTCAAAGGGCTCCTGCAGCGGATCCTTTGTGCGCAGAATCGGGCAATTGCGTCCGTGTGCGCTGGCGCTAAAATACAGATAGTCCCCCACCTGACGCACATCCGGCGCGTAGTCATAAATCTGGAGCTTTGTATCCTCATGAAATTCCCAACTCAGCAGGTCATCGGAATACCAGAAGCCGGCAGACATGGAGACGAACAAGTAATAGGTTCCCTTGAACAGAACCAATGTGGGATCCGCCCCCTCACGGCAGGCGTAACGCTTCTCTCCCTCCTTCATGTGCTGGTACCGATATCCCAGGTCCAGCGGATTGCACCAGGTAAGCGGTTCCTTTTTCTGTGACAGTTTGTACTCTGATAATTCCATCTTCGTTTTCTCCTTGCTTTTTCAAAACAACGCCTGTTCTGCCGTCTAAAAAAATGACGGGCTTATTCCGCTCTTATATGCGTGTGCATCGCTCCCCCCATGATCCGCCTGCCTCAGGAATAGGCAAGAACCCTCACGCGCAGAAGTGTAGGACGATTGTACATCATTTTCGCCGCTTCATCGCCGTTTAAGCGACAGGTCGTATGCCACTTTCCATTTGCGAAGTATCCCTCCTCCAACGAGAGAAAATCCACGTGGGGCTTTGCCGGATCGGTCGATACGATCACAGGTGCGCAGGCGTTGAGAAGCAAATAGAATTCATTGTCTGCGGTCTGCAGGGCAAGACACACGCCGTCCTTTCTCTGAATAAAGGGATGCTCCATAACAACCTGAATACCAAAGTCCCCAAAGGAAAGGAATCCCTCCCCCGGCCGTTCACTGATGCAGGCCTGCAGCCGCTTTGTTCCGTAGGCATCCAGAAGGAGCGGCATCATTCCCCGAATGGTCCCGGCATAAAAGGCATATTCCGGCACGCTCTGCTGCGTCAAAAGGAGCGGATCGCTGGTATCAATGCCGAACATCGCCTGCATGGCGGCATCGGCCCCTGCTTCTTCCCCCATATCTTCATACCCAAAGGGGGAAAAGCCGCGTGCATGATAATGCCCCACTGCATACACAAGGCGCGGCCCTGCGTGACTGTGCGTTGCCGTTTCCGGAATAAACAGAGGATTCCCCCGTTTTATATATTCATCGCAAACGCTGCAGAAATCTTTCTGGTAAATGTCCGGCGAATAGATATCGATGTGCGGCGCGCAGAACTGCCATACCTCCATCATCCTTGCCACCGGGCCGCCGCTGGGATACTGTCCGGGAACCTGTCCCCGATCCAGCCAACAGTTCACACTCATGGGAAGCGCGTATTGCTCACAGCCGGCCTTGGCCACCTTTTCCACGTACGATGCAATGCAATACGCACTAAACATTTCCTCGGCCACCGGGCCGAACACGCTCTCCCAGCTCCCGCCCGCCGGCGCCGCCAGAACGACTTCCCTTACGTCCGCCGCCATCTCCTGCGTGTTGTCCTTCAGGTATGAAATGAGCTCTGCCGGCACATCTGCAGCAAACGCCTTTTCGGCTTGTTCGGAATGCTCCCTGGCCGCCCCTTGAAGACCGGTTTCGTTCTCCACCTGCAC
>CAVFRZ010000262.1:0-3090 GCA_963624875.1 Anaerovibrio sp. | reverse complement strand
GATGGATATTTTGCATTTCGGACAATACTGCATGGTATCAGCCTTTCTACTTATATCAACATTTCCTGTAACTATTCAGCGCCACCTCGATTTTCCTTCGGAAAACCTCGATGTGGCTGAACAGATAACAGTTCCTTAGTTCACCGGCATAGCATCATAATCATTGGTGGACAGCTCCACGGACAGCCCCATGGCAGTCAGACGCCGATAGAAGCGGAGCATGACGTCATGATTGACATATCCGCCGGCAGAGCCGATGCAGAGCTTATCCTTGTAGGTGGCGATGGTCACCTGGGTGGCCGGTGCCGTCATGAAGGCAGCAAAGTGATCGATGTAGTCCTCAATTTCCGGAGCCATGCGAATGCGCTCGAGGTTGGACAGCGTCGCCGTTACGCCGCTGTGCGCCCGGGAAAGGAAATAGGTAAGCCCCGGCTCCTTGATGAACAAGGGCAGCACCTTGACGATGTAGTTGCCGACGATTTTCGTGTAGGAATTCATTGTGGCAGCAACCTTGTCCGGCGTCAGCTGATCGCCGAAGGACTGCTTGACCTTATCGATGATGCTCTCCAATGAGCCGTCGAAATCTCTGGCATCGTATGTGATATTGATCACGCCGAAGAAATTGCGGGCTGTATCCGAAGGGAAAAACTGACGCAGATTTACCGGAACACTGATGACAACGGGGCGCTTGCGGTCCCGTACCGTCATACCGTCAATGACAGCAGCGATATAAATGGACGTCAGAAGAATGCCCACCGTCGTCTTGTACTGGTGAGCCATATCCACAAAGGCCTTTGCGGAAATAATGCCCTCGACCAGGTGATTGCGCTGGTTGTCGTCCATTTCGCCGCGAAGCTGATAGGCCTTTACACTGGTCATCTGCTTGAGCTGGGAGCTCTTCATCTTCTGATAATAATGTGCAAAGGCGTCCGTCGTCTTCTCGGAGGAAGAGGAGCTGTCCGAAGCGGCATCGGTGACATCTACATGGTGCACCAGAGAAAGATAGCGCGTGATCATCTTGCGGAAGAAGACAAAGGCACCGGTTCCGTCGGCCAGTACATGGAACATCTCCAGATTGATCCGGGTTCCGTGGTAGGTAATCCGGTACAGGAGGTTCCGAAGCCCCGGAAAATAAAGCGGTGCGAGCGGCGGTGCATTGTCCTCCGTAACGACGGCCGTCTCATCCAGTCCGTCCAGATAGTACCAGAACAGTCCCTTCCGAAGTGCGCTGTTGAAGTGCGGGAATTCGTCCACAGTTTCCTCGAGTGCCTGTTGGAGCAGCACAGGATCGACATCCTCCTTCAGCTCGCAGACAATGCGGAACACACGAGTGTCGAAGCCGTGGGCTGAGCACGGGACGATGATGGCAGCATTGTCCAGCTTGAACCATTTACCGGTATTTCTGGAGACTGCTGCGGATGTTGCTTTGGTTTGATTATATGGCTGTTGGTCATTTTTTGTTTTCATAAGGTTCATAATAACATAAGGTTAAAAAAAACATGCTATATTTAGGAGGGATTTATACAGATTTGCAAAATTGTGTATCTGTTACTGTAAAAATCTCGGACAGCGACTACGCGGGTGTGCGAGATTGCTCGTGCAGCGGATTTTTATTCGTGGTGGTGCCTGTTCGATGTGGCAGTTGCAACAGATGAGGAGGCGGACGATTGACGTGAAAAAGGTGGATTTTGAACATGGTTCGATCCCGGGGAACATTTTGCAGACAGCATTTCCCATGCTGGTGGCGCAAGTTCTAAACCTTCTGTACAGCATAGTGGACCGAATTTACATCGGCAGAATCCCGGGAACCGGGACGCAGGCATTGGGGGCGGTTGGACTTTGCTTTCCGGTTATTATTCTGGTGACAGCCTTCACCAATATGTTTGGAACCGGAGGTGCCCCGCTGTTCTCCATGGCATTGGGGAAGGGTGACCGCAAGGAGGCGGAGGAAGTTCAGAATACGGCATTTCGTCTGCTGATCCTGACAGCAATCGTGCTGACACTGATCGGAGAGCTTCTGGGCGGCCCGCTTCTGCTCCTGTTCGGTGCGACGGAAGCCGAGCTTCCGGTATCGCTTTCCTATCTTCGTTTCTATATGGTAGGAACGGTGTTTATCATGCTGGCGACCGGCATGAATTCGTATATTAACGCACAGGGCTTTCCGGTGATCGGTATGGTGTCAGTAACCATCGGCGCCGTGGCAAATCTGGTGCTGGATCCGCTGTTTATTTTCGCCCTGGGATTTGGCGTAGAAGGAGCCGCCATCGCGACGGTGCTGTCGCAGCTGTTGTCCTTTCTGTTCGTGCTGCGGTTCCTGTTCGGAAAGCGCAATGAGATTCGAGTGAGCTTTGCCTGGAGGTTTCCGCACGCGGGGGACATCATCAGTCTGGGGCTTGCACCGTTTGTGATGCAGTTCACCAATTCGCTGGTGCAGATCGTGTGCAACAGCATGCTGATGCAGTACGGGGGGACAATGTATGTCTCCATTATGACCATTATTTCCTCCGTTCGATCCATTCTGGAGGTGCCGGTTATGTCCATCGGCGAGGGTGCTTCGCCGGTGATCAGCTATAACTACGGCGCCGGCAGGCCTAGGCGCGTAAAGCGCGCTATGCTGGTAATGCTGGTGACGGCAATGCCATATACGATCGCGACGTGGCTTTTCGTTACAAAGGCGCCGGGATTTTTCGTCCGGATCTTCAGCGAGGATGACGCGCTTTTGGCAGAGGCATCCCGGGCGCTGCAGCTGTATTTTTATGCATTTGTCTTCCAGTCGCTGCAGTTCAGCGGACAGACAGTGTTCAAGGCCTTAAATAAGAAGAAACGTGCCATTTTTTTCTCACTGTTCCGGAAGGTAATTCTGGTTGTCCCGCTGACGTGTCTCCTGCCAGGGCTGTGGAACCTGGGAACGGATGGCGTGTTCATGGCGGAGCCGGTATCGAATGTTGTGGGAGGACTGGCGTGCTTTATTACAATGCTGGTGACGATCCTGCCGGAGCTGCGGAGAATGTAAATTTGTTGTAGCTGTTCAGCATCTGCCACATTTCAACGTGAACCCTCTGCTTGCAGGCAAATTCACGATTGAAATTG
>CAVFRZ010000261.1:0-3100 GCA_963624875.1 Anaerovibrio sp. | reverse complement strand
CTCCTTCTCACTGATCAGGCTCTTGAGCTTGCGGAACATTTTCTCGTCCCTCGTCTGGCGGAACAGATTCGCCGTGTTGCGCGCATCCACCAGGCCGTCATGGGCCCGCCCGTCAAACTCCAGACCGCCCAGGCTCACCGCATCCTGCAGATTCACCGCATGATGGAAGCCGATGAGCTTGCTGAACTCCTTCTGGAAGTCCGACCAGTTCCGCAACAGATAGATCAGCTCCGGCGAGGAGGGTATCCCCTTCTGACGGCACTCT
This sequence comes from Anaerovibrio sp., assembly GCA_963624875.1. Lineage (GTDB taxonomy): Bacteria > Bacillota > Clostridia > Lachnospirales > Lachnospiraceae > CAG-791. Next base: position 2,835 of record CAVFRZ010000261.1, on the reverse strand, counting down.
CCCTTGATCTGCGCCAGATCCGCCTTGCTCCAGGAATACATCATATAATCCGTTCCGCACCAGGACAGAAACCGCTCCAGCACCGCCGGAAACGGATCCGCATCCTGCAGCATCTGCGTCGTAATGCCGGTCAGCTCCGTGTACCTCTCCTGCACACTGTCGCTGAACATCGGATGCACATATTCGCAGAAGGAAGCAATCTCTGCATCCTTCTCATCCAGCATCACGGCGCCAATTTCCATGGTCTCAAACCGAAAGATGGCCTTTTCCTTTGGAAAGTCCCCGGTTACCGGGTGCATTTCCAGATCCACAAAAATACGCTTCATTCCGTCCTCATCTCATCGTTCCCGCACAACACCCTGATTCTCCACCCGGTAAACCATATCACATTTCTCGATGGTTTCCAGCCGGTGCGCGATAATTATCAATGTCTTTTTGCCGTGCAGACGATTGACGCTGTCCATGATCGCAGCCTCTGTCTCATTGTCCAGCGCCGAGGTGGCCTCATCCAGGACCAGCACCTCCGGATCCTCAAAGAGGGCTCTTGCAATGCCGATGCGCTGCCGCTGTCCGCCCGAGAACCGGATGCCGTGCTGCCCGATCTCCGTATCCAGCCCCTCCGGGAGCGAGCGCACGTGCTCATCGAGCTGCGCCTCCTTCAGTGCCCTCCACACCTTCTCATCGTCGATGTCCTTATCCGGCACGCCGAAGGCGACATTCTTGCGGATCGTGGTATCCAGCATATAGATCTGCTGCGGGATGTAGCCGATGTTGCGCAGCCACCCTCTGTAATTGGTCTGCACATCCACGCCGTCCGCCAGGATCCGGCCGGACGCGGGCCGCAAAAGACCCAGCATGATGTCGATGAGCGTTGTTTTGCCGCCGCCGGAGGCGCCTACAATGCCGATGGACTTGCCGACTGGGAACATCACCGTGGCGTGATCAAAGATCTTCACATCCGAGTTCGGGTAATGATAAACGATGTCCTTAAGCTCAATACTGGAGGTCACCGGAAGCTTTTTCGCCGTCTCGCTGGGATCGTAATCCTCTACCCGATAGGAAATGCTCCTGTCATGGATTTCCTCCTGCAGGTTCTCGCTGACATTGTCGAGGAACGGCTGGAAGTAGGAAATGTTCGTCATGTAGGTGTTCATGCGGTTGGCCGAAGGCAAAAGGCGCGCTGCCGCCACGGCAAAGGCGCCCAGCTGCGGAATAAGTGCCGTCAGATCCCCGTCGCCGCTCATCACCTGCACCATGATGTACAGCACAATGCCGATAATGAAAATGCACTCGATCAAGAGCCTTGGCGTCGAGCTGAACAGCGTATACCTCTGCACAGCGTTCACATATCCGTCGCCGCACTTTGAATACTCATTGATGAAATAATTCTCTCTGCCGGCAATCTTGATTTCCTTCACCGCATCCACCGACTCGGAAATCCATTGATACAGCCCGGCATAATAGTCCTGATTCTCCTTGCCGGCCTTGAGCATCACGGGCTTTAGGAAGCGCTTGATCACCACGAGCACCACGATCAAAAGCGCCGCAATCGACATGGTTATCACGGCGTCCATGGCCAGAAGGACCGCCACCAGAATCAGAAAAACGATAACCTCTGAGGTCATCTGCAGGATGTTGAGAATCAGCGCATACACGTTGTTGATGTCGGAGGTAATGTTGCGCTGAATGACTGCCGTATTGGCATTGAGATAATACTCATAGGGCCGCTTCATGAAATTGATCATCATGCGGTTGCTGGTTGCGAACTGGTTGCGGTAGATGAACCGCAAAAGGAGGTTTTGCTCCAGGAAGAGATAGATATTCTTGCAGATGAAAACAACGATGATCGCTGCCATCATCAGGACTGCGAACTGCTGGACGCTGCCTGCACCGCTGATACGGTACACATCGCCCATATGGTATTGATTCTCTGTGATGGCGGAGGGATCCACAATTGCCTGCATTACCGGCAGCACCAGTGTGATGCCCAGCGCCTCCAGAATCGCTCCGATGAGCATGATAAAGACCAGCAGCACCATCGTCGTCTTCTGCCGGCGGTCCAGAAGCTGGTTGATTCTCTTCATTGTTTTCAGCATAGTAGAATTTCTTTCTTTTTCAAACAAAAGCAGTTGCTGCGCTACAGGCCTCTCCTGCGCAGGATCGTGATGACCTTTCCCTTCACGTCACTGAGCAGGACCGCGCCGTAGTCCCTGCTGTCCGTCGCCTGCGTTCTGTAATCCCCCAGGAGGAACACCGCGTTCTCCGGAACCTGATAGGGGTACGCCTGCCCGTCCTTCGCATAGGTGGGGTACAGGATCTCTCCGGACTGGTCCGTGCCGTTGACCAGGAGCGATCCGCTATCGTCCAGCATGACATAGTCCGTCGCGACCGCCGCAACGCGGCCGATGTGCTCTCTGCCGTCCGCCGTATAAATCACCACGTCATCCTTTACATACCCGCGCTGCAGCCGGAAGCAGAGCACCAGATCTCCGTCCTTCACCGACGGGAACATGTCATTGCCGCTTGCCTGCGTGATGAGGAACACCTGTGTGAACAGCACCCAGAGCACAGCGGCCAGTCCCAGAACGCGCAGCGCAAGGCTGATGTATCCCTGCCGGTCCAGGGCACGGTTCCTCCGACGGAGAATGATCTCCGCGTTCGTCTCCCCGGCGGCAGGCGCTCTCCCGCCTCTTCTCTTATTCGCCATCATCGTATCCATCCCAGAATTCGTCATCCTGCAGCTCTGCGGCATACTCGTCGTACGCTTCCGGACGCTCCGCATCATAGCCCTGCGTTCCGTCCTCGCCGTCTTCAAAGGGATCTGCGGTTCCATCA
>CAVFRZ010000260.1:0-3122 GCA_963624875.1 Anaerovibrio sp. | reverse complement strand
TCCAGTGTCAGCACCTTTGTTGTCAGTTCCTGTACCATATACCCTCCTTTGCGGCTCCGGCCGCTATTCATTTCAAGTCAAAGCCGCAGCTATTCAGAGCCCATTTGCAAAATCGCTGCCTCGCAGCTTTCCTTTTGCGCATATGGCGTTCTCGTCAATGAAAACGTCTGCAAAAGGTCTGCTCCCCCCTTTAGGACGACGTCAGCGCAGCGTGCAGGTAAAATAAATCACGCCGTCCTTCCAGTCGGCCTTAATAGTCCCATTGTATTTCCTCACCAGATTTTCTGCAATGGAAAGGCCGATCCCGTAGCCGCTCTTTTGATCCTTCTCCTCACCGATGGTGTGTGCCTCGTTCTGCCGGTAAAACCGTTCAAAAAAGCGGGAATAATCCACTTCCTTCCCCTCCCGGTAGGAATTGCTCACCACCAGCCAGGTCTCTCTTCCCTTTTGCCCCGCCTGTACCCGTATACTGCCCTTGGGATCGCAGTACTTAATGGCATTATCAATCAGAAGGGTCGCCAGCTGCCGGATTTCCGAGTCCACCGCCTTCATGGTCAGCGTTTCCGGCAGGTCGATATCCATTGCTTTGCCTTCCTGCAGGGCCACCGGCTGGTACGTCTTCGCCGTATCACGGATCAGTGCCGCCGCGTTCACCGCAATCCGCTCCTGTGTCTCCTTCTCCTGAGCCCTTGTAATTACAACAAGGTTCTGAATCAGGCCGCTCAGACGATCCACCTGGCGAAGTGTGGACTGCGTCCACTCATTCTCGCCGCCCAGAATTTCCTGCATCTCGGTGTTGGCGCGAATGACGGCCAGGGGCGTCTTCAGCTCGTGGCTGGCGTTGGTGATGAACTGCTTCTGGAGCTCTGCATTGCGGTTCTCCGGTGCGATTGCCTTCCCGGAAAAGATACGGACGAACAAAAAGGCGATGCAGATTCCAAAGGCAATCAGCAAAAGTGCCGAGTAAAACAGTCGCACCGTGGAATGAATCTGGTTGGTCGCATCCAGGAAAATAACGATTCCGCGCCCATCCTCCAGATCCTGCACCTGGTAATAATATTTGCCGTACTGTCCAAAGCGGAAGAGCTTATGCCTTGCATAATCGGCAAGCGTCTGCGCATCCGCCGCGGTCAGTGCAGAGATATGGTTGGCCTTAACCTGACTTACCTCTCCGTCCTCATCATAGATCACCGCAAAATAGCGCGTGGAAAAGGAGTCATCCTCGGACGTCAGGACATCTTCCCCGCTCCCGGTACCGAAAACGTCCCCCAGAAATTCGTGAATGTCATAGGGGTTCTCACGGAAGGACTGGTTCATCTGCTCCAGACGTTCCTTCAGCTCGGTATGCTGCCTTGCATTTGCGCCGGCCTTTCCCTGTGCGGCATCGGCCTCCGCGTCCGGCTCCTGTTTTGATTGTTGACTGCCTTGGTCACCAGCCGCTTTACCGGCACTTTCGCTGTCTGCGCTGCTGTTACTATCTGCATTTGTCGTTTCCAGACGATCCGAAAGCATCTTGCCCTCATCCTCTGCCTGCACAGAATCCGACGCCTTCGCCTCTTCTGTCTGCGCATCATAAAGAATGACTGCATCCTGAATATCCCCCTCATGCCGAATGATATACTGCATCGTTTCCCGAATTTCATTGCGGGAAACCAGCAGGTTCGTCACATAGATCATTCCGCCCATGAGGAACATCACAATGCTCAAACTCAGCATTGCATAGATGATGAATTTCAGCCTCAGCTTACGAATCGCCTCTTCACTCATACTGCAGCCGGAAACTTCCGCCCCTTTCTCCGAGAATCTTCACGCTGGACGCAATCGAGGAGAGCTTGCCCCGCAGGTAGGACACATACAGCCACACCGTGTCACTTCCTGCGTCCTCCGATCCCTCCCAGACATGCTCCAGAAGGTACCTGGTGGAAATGTCATGTCCCTGATTCACCACCAGCGCCTGAAGGAGCTCAAACTCCTTCACGGACAGCCGCACAGAGTTCTCACAGGACAGCTCAAAATTCTCATCATCCAGTGCAAAATCGCCGTATTGCATCTTTTGTGCCGCATAATCCGACTTGCGTCTTGTCATGGCCCGGACTCTGGCCAGAAGCTCCTTCATGGCGAAGGGCTTCGTGAGGTAATCATCGGCACCGGCATCAAGACCCGTCACGCGGTCGTCCACCTCCGCCTTGGCCGTGAGCAGCAGCACCGGCGTCACAATATTGCTCCCTCGCAGCTCCTTTAGGACCTCCAGCCCGTTTTTTTTTGGCATCATGATGTCCAGAATCATGGCGTCGTAGCCGTTGTCCTGCGCGTAGCGCAGGGCCTCTTCGCCGTCGAAGGCGCTGTCCACGTCGTATCCCTCGTGTGTCAGTGCCGCTGTCAAAACCCGGTTCAGGTCCGGGGTGTCCTCTGCCAAAAGAAGTTTCATTGCATTCCTTTCACCTTATTCTTACTTAAACCTGACGCGACGGGTCCTGGCGGAGATGTCCGCTCGGGGACGCTACGCTGACTTTGATCTAACTCCAAGCAGGAGGAATTGCCATCAGGCAATTCTGAATGCAGCGTGTCACGTATCGTCTGCATTGACACATCGGTCGAGGCCAGCTCGTCCGCGCAGCGCTTGAGCTCCGCAGCAATCAGTGCGTCGTTCCCGCCGGGCTGCTTTTTGTACCTCAACTGGTGCTCCAGCGCCGCCCATGTGTCCTGTGAAATCGTCCGCAGCTGGATTTCCGCATGATATTTGCCGCCGACAATCAGAATCATATGGTAGCTGCGGTAGCCGTTGGGCTTGGCATGCCGGATATAATCCTTTTCCTCCAGAACCTCCACATTTGGAAGCGCTGCCAGATGGTCCCGGATCACATATACATCGCTCAGAAACGAGCAGACCACGCGAATTCCGATCGCATCGTGAATTTTCTCCAATGCCGATTCCGTTGTCTCCGGCAGTCCCTTTCTGCGGCACTTTTCCCGCATGCTCTCCTCGCTCTTAATCCGCGAAAGACAGTGCTCCACCGGATCCATTCCCAGGTCGTTTCGCATTTTCTCGCGCACCAGCTGAATTTCACAGGTCAGCTTCTCCCGCACTTCCTCCAGCTTCGGGAGCTGATCACCATATATGC
>CAVFRZ010000259.1:0-3203 GCA_963624875.1 Anaerovibrio sp. | reverse complement strand
CATTCCCTCTATTCTCTGTCTGATTACCCAGAGCTTGATCACCAGAACTGTCCAGCCTGCAGAACAAGGGGTAGGTACAAACCGCATGGCTGCTACGAGCGGAATGTTGTTGATTTCTATGGTGGGAAACCGGTCACCTTAAAGGTCAAGATACCTCGCGTTCGCTGCAGCAGCTGCAAGCACACCCATGCACTACTTCTCGACACACTCATTCCTTACTGCCAGTATTCCCTGCGGTTTATTCTCCAGGTTTTGAAGATGTATTTCCGTCACAGCCACACCATTGAGGGAATCTGTGACCTTTTTCAGATCTCTGCTCCGACACTTTACCGTTGGAAGCGTTTGTTCCTTCGTCATCGGGAACTATGGCTGGGTGTTTTACGTTCCCAGAGGCCCTCCCTTTCGTTTCTGCGATTCCTGGATCGAACATCGGACCTGTCCAGTCAGCTTGAAAATTTCTTTCATCGGTTCCATTTCTCCTTTCTCCAGTCACATGCCAATCCTGCGTATTCCTAGCGGAGCTCTTCTGCCAGGAAATGGAGTCCGCCCTGTTACATAGCTCGTTCATGGTCCTTCTCCCTGTATGGATTTACGATACTCCAAAAGGAGGTACACACATCATGAGCAACATTTACACAAACGATGAACTTGCAAAGGCATCTTCCATTGCACAGTTCCGACTTTCTCTTATTGCCCCGGTCATCCAGGGCCTTCTTACTGACTCCAGTGCCACAGCTTACTATCAGAGAATCACAAAGGAACCGTTAACACTTCCTGATGGCTCAGCGGTCCAGTACAGCTACAAAACCATTGAAAAATGGACTTCTATGTACAAGCGGCATGGTTTTGAGGCACTGATGCCGCATTCCCGCTCTGACAAAGGCTCCACAAGGGCACTTACCGATTCTGCCATTGAGGAAATTTACCAGGTTCGGGAGAAATTCCCCCGACTCAATGCCACACAGATCTACAACCATCTGCTTGAACAGGGATTTATTCCCTCGAAAGTCAGTGTCTGTGCGGTACAGCGCTTCATCCGAAACAACGATCTGAAATCAGCCAGAAATCCAAACATGCGTGACCGCAAGCAGTTTGAAGAGGATTCCTTCGGCCGCATGTGGCAGGCAGACACCTGCTATCTTCCGCATATCACAGAGGATGGTGTTGTGCGGCGTGTCTACGCCATCATGATTATTGATGACCATTCCCGGCTCCTGGTCGGTGGAGAGCTTTTTTACAATGACAATGCCGCCAACTTTCAGAAGGTTTTCAAGGATGCCATCGCCACGTATGGCCTTCCGGATAAGCTCTATGTAGACAACGGCTGCTCCTACTCCAACGAGCAGCTCTCCCTCATCTGCGGCAGTCTCGGTGTTGTCCTTCTGCACACGAAGGTGCGGGACGGCGCTTCCAAGGCTAAGATCGAGCGCAGCTGGCGTACCCTGAAGAAAACCTGGCTCTATGGGCTTGATCTTAAGACGGTTCATTCGCTGGCACAGTTCAACGGTCTGTTAAAGGAGTACATGCGTTCTTACAATACATCCCTGCATTCCGGTATCGGCTGTACTCCCATGGAGCGATATCTTGCTACAAAGGACCGGATTAAGGATCCTTCCTCCCGCGAATGGCTCGACGAATGCTTTCTCAACCGTATTCATCGGAAGGTGCGCAAGGATTCCACAATCCCAATTAATTCTCTTAGCTATGACGTTCCCATGCAGTTCATCTCCCAGACAGTAGAGGTTCGCTATGAACCCAATGACATGTCCACCGCCTTCATTCTCTTCGATGGAAAGCACTTCCCCATCAGGCAGACAAACCGAGTGGAGAACTGCCACACAAAGAGAAACAACACAGCCATTGATTATTCAAGCTTAGGAGGTACCTTTTCATGAACGTCTTTGCTGATTACTACGGCCTCTCTTGTAACCCTTTTGACAAAGAGTCCCTCAAGGAGCAGGACCACTTTGAGTCCGATGATTTCAAACAGATGACCAGCCGGCTTTCCTATCTGAAGGATGTGAGGGGCGTCGGCGTCTTTACTGCAAGGCCGGGCATGGGCAAAACCTACGCCCTCCGCTGCTTTGCTTCCGGACTGAATCCAAATCTTTTTCATATGGAATACATCTGTTTATCCACCGTCGGAGTTTCCGATTTCTACAAGCAGCTCTGCAGTGTCCTTGGCATTAGCCCAAGAGGCGGCAAAACCGCCATGTTCCGCGGCATTCAAGAACAGCTGTATTACCTCTACAAAGAAAAACGACAGCCGCTTATCCTTGCCGTTGACGAGGCGCAGGAGCTCTCACCCGGCATCCTGAACGACCTGAAGATGCTTCTGAACTTCCGGTATGACTCCCTCAACTGTTTTACATTGATTCTGTGCGGAGAATCTCACCTCAACAACAAGCTGTCCCTTCCGGTTCACGAGGCCATCCGGCAGCGGATCACCGTCCACTATGACTTTCAGGGACTATCCGTGCAGGAGATCCCGGAATACGTCCGGCATAAAATCCGAACCGCAGGCGGTGCCGAGTCCATCGTTTCCGATGCAGCGATGTCCTCCATCCATTCCCTTTCCCAGGGAAATCCGCGGATCATCGATACACTGATGACAGATGCATTGACCATCGGTGCCCAGACACAAAAGGCCGTTATCGACGCCGATGTCATTATGTCTGCCGCCAACAACCGTCAGCTGGGGTAAGTACAACATACACACGCCGTATGCACCATTTAGAAAGGAACTACCGGATGAAACAGAGAATCAACATTTCGGTCACAGAGGATACCGCAGAACGTCTGAAGCAGTATGCCTGGGAAAATCACTCCTCGGTCAGCCAGGCCGTAACAAACTGGATCTGGTCAGCTAAAGTCAAAAACGAACAGATCCGCGGTCAGCAGACACTGAGCGGCCTTGCCAGCACGATAAGGAAAAACCGCTCATCCCATTAGAGTTGTTCCGTCCTTCACTGCTATAGAGGGGCGGAACGCTTTTCTTTATCCAATCAGGACCGGCAACGATGCTCCGCTGACAGCCTGCTGTATCCCCGCCAGCAACCTGCCGTAAGCTCCGATACGGCACGCTGCTGGCGGAAGCACAGCCGAAAATAATTTGCCGTTTGCTCCGCTTAGAAAACGCCACGTGACAATCAGCTCGAACATCAGCTACGAGATCGACGGAAAGAGAAAGAACATCAAGCAGA
>CAVFRZ010000258.1:0-3207 GCA_963624875.1 Anaerovibrio sp. | reverse complement strand
GCGTCTACACTACTGATAAAAATCCGGGGAGGTATGCAATGTCGTGTGCAAAGGATGCTGCAAACGTTCCCCGGACAGTCTCGCGCAGCTGGATAGATGCATCTCCGGACGCGGCGAATGATATGATTACCTTGTAACAAAGCAGGCTTGGGAGGGACGATTCTTGGTGAATTACAGAAATCACGGAAGAAAACGCCCCTCGAAATCCCGGGTTATCACCATCTCGGTCGGAGCGGTGCTGTTCTATGCCGGCGTGCTGTTGGGCGTTCGGACCATCGGGAACCGGCTGGAGCAGCGGGATGCTGTGGAGACGGTGGGTTCGCTGGACGGAAGGTTTGCTTCTGCGGCACTGACCATGCAATATGACGGTCGTACCTGGAGCTATCGGACACAGGATCTTACGAACCTGCTGCTCATCGGTGTGGACTGGGGCGGGGGAACGGACGACCTGGAAACGGAAGAGGGTTCGGAATCTGCAGAGGTCGCAGAGGCCGTGGGAGCTGAGGAAATCGAGGCTGCTGACGCAGGTCGCTATGCCGGCCAGGCAGACTTCCTGCTCCTGATCTCGATCGATCGGAGAAATCAAAAGGTGGTTACCCTGCAGCTGGACCGCGACACCATGACGGACATTCGCATCTGTGGCCCCTTCGGCGACTATACGGGACTGCAGGAGGAGCAGATCTGTCTGTCCCATGCCTATGGAACCGATGAGGAAGAAAATTGCGACAATACGGTCTGGGCCGTCCGGAATTTCCTGGGAGAGATCCCCATCGACGGCTATCTGTCGTTGGATATGAGCAGCATCGCATTGATCAATGATGCGCTGGGCGGCGTGACCGTGACTCTGGAGGATGATTTCTCCTCCTTTGATTCGCAGATGACGGCGGGGACGACCCTGACGCTGTGGGGAGAACAGGCGGAATATTATGTCCGCGGCCGCATGGGTGTGGGAGATGGGACCAACAGTAGCCGCATGGAGCGGCAGCGAACCTTCATCCGGGCAGCGGAGGAACTGCTGATGCAGAGAGTGAATGAGGACGTGAATTACGTCGGGACTCTCTATGATGCGTTGGACGGGCATATGACAACGGACCTGGACCGGTGCAGCCTGATGGAGAAGGTCTATGAATGCCGGAACTATGAGCGGCCGGAGACGGCGACGCCAAAGGGGAGCCATTGCATCGGCACGGACGGCTTCGTGGAGTTTCACGCCGATGCGGAGGCGCTGAACGGACTGCTGGCGGAAACCTTCTATGAATAAGAGAAGTATGAATGATTTGATTTCAGAAGAGGACAGGATGTTATGAAGAAACGTATTCTCAGCACCGGTCTGGTATTGATATTGGCACTGCTGACGTGCGGCACCTCCGTGCTGGCGGCGGTGCTCACCGATGCGCCGGGCACGCCGACCCAGGACCGCGCCGTCTCGCTGGAGGCCAGATGGGAGGACGAGGAGCAGACCGCCTATGAGCTGGAGGCTCTGCCTGCAGATCAGCTGAGCATGGATACGGTGACGGATATCTACGAATTCGTGTTCGAGGAGGAGAACCGCCCCGTGCGCTGGTATCCGGAGGAGACGCAGAAGGCCATCAAAAAGATGCTCAGCATCAATCCGGATGTGTTGTACATGTCGGAATTCATGCGCCTGCACGCACCGAAGATTAAACCGCCGGCCGCACTGGATGTGACGCTGACGCTGACCATTGACTATCAGCCGGGGCAGCTGACGGTGATCGTTCTGGGAGACGTGTCGGATCCGGAGAACATCGTCTGGACACCGGTAAAATCCCGCGTAACCGCCGTGGGACGCGTGGAATTCACGATTCCGCAGGAGCTCATGAAGGCGTTGCAAAGCGAGGATGTGTTGCTGAGCCTTCTGACGGTGCGTAAGGGCACCGGCGGAGGAGCGGCCGCGGAGGAGACACAGAGCACCGAGGGGATCCCCAGCAAGCGCGCGAGCGATACGACGCGGATCGTCTCCTCTGTTTCGCAGAAGGGCGAGAAGCTGGAGGATTACTTCAAGCTGAAGATTGCACCCACGACCCGGCTGATCCGGCGGGAGATCGCGCACTTGCAGCAGTTCGTGAAAGAGAAGGAGGAACCGGCATTGCACTGGCTCCCTGAGGAAGATCAGAACCGCGTGCGGTATCTGCTGGAGAAGGACGGCGAAACGGACGCGGATGAGCTGATTGTCTCAGATTATACGGCAATGATCACGGAGGACTTTCGCCCGACCGACGGCGATGCATTGGGAACACTGTCCTTTGCAACCCCCTATAAGGAAGGCCAGGTCATTGTGACCGCGCTGGGAATCCCCAGAGAGGATGCAGATGCAGACAATACGGAAGAGACCCAGATGGACTGGTCCGTGCAGCCGGCCAAGGTGCGCAGAGTCGGTAAGGTGAATGTGGTGGACATAGTTTTTGATCAGCTGGCATTGATCGACATGGATGAGGAAACCGGTCTGCTGCTGGTACTGAGCGTGCCGGAGGATGAGGAATGAAATTAAATCCGACGAAGCCATCGGAGCAGAAAGATACGGAGGATCGTCTGACCGAGACAGAGCTGCTCGCGCGGCTCCTCTCGCGTCTTGACGGGCAGCAGGACGGTGCGGTACAGAATGCGGAGAGGCAGCACACGGCAGAGACCATCAGCCTGGTGGAACTGTTCTATTATCTTCTGTCAAAGCTCCATTGGATCCTGGTTGGAATGCTCGCGGGAGGACTGCTCCTTGGTTGGTACGGCGCGTGCCTGGCAATGCCGATCTACACGGCGACGGCGAAGCTGTACATCATGGGCACCACGGGCAGCAGCATCATGACGGACCTGCAGATCGGTTCGTCACTGACCATGGACTACCAGGAGGTGTTCAAAACCTGGGAGGTGCATCAGATGGTCAATGAGGAGCTGGGAACAAATTACAGCTACAACCTCCTCCAGAGCATGCTCACGGTTACGAATCCGGAGGATACGCGGATTCTGTATATCACCGTTCAGCATCCGGATGCACAGACGGCTGCGGACATTGCCAATGCCTATGCCACGGCTGCCAAGAGCTTCATTGCAGAGACTATGAATACCGACGAGCCCAGCACCTTTTCCGTTGCGCTGGTGCCGGGCGTTGCCAGCAGCACCGGTGTTACGGGCTATGTCATCCGCGGCATTCTGCTGGGAACGATGTTGGCCGGGGGGATTCTGGTATTGATC
>CAVFRZ010000257.1:0-3229 GCA_963624875.1 Anaerovibrio sp. | reverse complement strand
CAGTAGTTATGCGGCTTTCAGCCGCATCGTCCCTATCGGGATGAATAATTCAGGTCAATATATCAGCTATTTCAGCTGGTTTGTTCGTGTGCTCAAGGGAGAGTCGATTGATACTCTTTTCTATAGTTTCTCCATTTCATATGGCGGAGCTACGATTGGTTTACTTGGATATTATCTGCTAAGTCCATTTAATCTGCTGTTGCTTTTGTTCCCGATAAAGTGGCTGCCCGTTGGTGTGAGTTTGGTTATTATTTGTAAAGTCAGCAGCTGCGGGCTGACGATGTATTATTTTCTTTCGAATCGATTTGGAAGAAAGGGATATTCGGAGTGCTTGTTCGCACTGATGTATGCCATGATGGGCTATACGGTGACGCAGCAAGTGAATTTGATGTGGCTGGATGGAGTCATTCTCTTACCGGTGGTTCTCTTGTGGGTTTATGATTTTATTTGCGGGAGAACGAGGAAAACATTTCCGTTTTTGGTTGCACTGGCGCTGGTTACTGATTTTTATATTGCGTACATGGTGATGCTCTTTGCCATGCTGTACTTTTGTGCAGAATGGGTGATTGCGCATGGCGGTGCTGCATGGAAACAGTGGCTCCAGAAGTTGTGCGGCTTAGCTGGATTGATGGTGGCAGGTCTTGCAATGTCAGCAGTGGTGGTTCTGCCTGTATTGGGGGAAATTTCAAATGTTGGACGAGGTGGAGCCGGCGGAATAATTGAGACGTTGCAGCTGCTTTTCAGAATTAACTGGAAGAGCCTTTTACTGCCGCTGAAGGAGATGTTGGGGGCGTACGATGCAGCGGATCTGGCAAATGGTCTTCCGAATATTTTTATCAGTTTGTTAGGAATGATATTTTATATTCTCTATCTCTTGGATGGACGGCAGCCTCGGAGAGAAAAAGCAGCTTACGGAGTGGTTATGGTTGTGTTGCTGTTGTCATTCCTGTCTGTGGGGTTAAATCAGATTTGGCACGGATTTACATATACATCAGGGAGCAACTATCGCTATTCCTTCTGTGCATCGTTCATAATGATTCTTACTGCTTACCTTGAGTATCAATTGATAAAAGAGAGAGGAAAAGAGATCCGGATTTCTCTGGTCGGATGGGGAATCGCTGTGTTTGTGTTGATTTGGGTTGGGTATGCGCTTACGCAGCAGTACTACGGAGAAGCGGTTAGTTTTTCCTCCGTTCGTAAGTTGATGGCGACAGGGATGGCGGCAGTAATTGCGGTGCTTCTGATATGGATGATTGGAAAAGGCTGCAAAAAGAGAATTTTATATTTCATTACAGCTATATTTCTCGTTGCAGAGTCGGCGATCAACATGTATTGGTCGATGGACGGACTTGAACATAGGGGGATGACGGAATATCAGGAGTTCTATACCGAGGTAAGTGCAGAGGTACAAGAACTGAATGAAATGAACAATGGACAGTTTTTTCGCGTTGAGCACAAGCTAAGAGACGATTTAAATGATGCATTGCTGATCGGATATCCTAGCATCACGCATTATAGTTCTGTTCTGCAGAATGAAGTTGCGGAGTATGCGATTGACAATAATATGCTTGTAGACGGCATCGGACGTCAGGCAACAGAGTATCGGGCCAATCGAGTGAATGCAGAAGATGCCGGTAAACTGGCAATTAAATATTTGCTGACATACGAGCTTCCAGAGAACATGGAAGGGTGGAAGATTTTGAAGCAGAGATCCTACTACGTCTTGGAAAATACATTATATAAAGAATTGTGTTATCTGGAAGGAGATGAAGGCGATGTGCAGATCAACATGGTAAACAGCGGGAACATCCATATACAGGTAACTTCCGATAGGGATGAGAGTCTTACAACATCCATCCCATATCGGGATGGATGGGCTGTATTGGTGGATGGAAAGAAGTGTGAGCCGGAATTGTCCGATGGATTGATGATTACAGTGCCGTTGACAAAAGGAACACATGAAATAACGCTGCGTTACCATCAACCGAAGCTGATGCTGGGTCTTTGTATCAGTTTGATGGCTGTTGCGATCTATTTAGCGGTTCTGGTGCTGCGGAATCGACTGCAAATGGAATCATGCAGTAGCGATAAAGTCTGATACTCCATTCTTCGATTAGCTGCTGTTTCTACTTCAAGAAAAGCAGGATTGCTGTATTCTTCCGTGATTTCGGAAGGGAGGATCTGGCCGGGATGAAACAGAATACAGAGAGTTGTACTGTCATTTCCGTAACGCTGAAAGTGAGGGAGTAACGTTTTGACACGTGTGACGTCCATGCGGCAGCCCATCATGATACCCCAAAGAAAAAACTGGCTGTTGTCCTTTGCCGGAGATTGACGGTGCGCACGGGTGGAGCAAATGTTCAGTATTATATTCTTTATCCAGGAAGCAAGACCGTAGCTAGTGTACAGGGAAGGTTCCTGCAGATATGGCAACAGAGGTTCTGCCGGGATTCGGATAAACTCACAGGAAAGTTTCTCTGCCTTCAGAGCATTCATAAGTGCATCCCATACAATCGGTATGACATGGGTGTGCTGATGACTGTCGAGGCATAGTACGTAGTTATTAGGCATGATACGCAAGAAGTGACGAATCTGAGTGGTGATTTCTGTCTGCAGTTGGGCACGATACCTTTTGTACAGACTGGGACAATAGGATGCGGCAAATAATTTCATCCAAGATAGGTGAAAGTAGCCATCAGAATTGACCAATAGGGGAATGTCTTGCGGAGAAGCACAGCAGTGCCCTTCCATGAGATTTAAGTGTAGACAGATCCGGAGAGGCCGATTTGCATTAGAAGCTGCAGGAGCAGACAGCAGTTTCCTAAGGGCTTGCTCTGAGTGCTTCATATTGATGATGACGCTGAGACCATCCAGCATTCCATGATTCACTAGGGATAGAATCTCATTGGAAACATTTTCGGAGAGCCCATAGTCGTCTGCGTGAAAAATAATCATAATTCTTCCGTGTCCTTATTTGCTGTTGAGGTTCCGCAGGTCGTACTGATGATGTATCTAGGTCGCGCCTTGATTTCATTGTAGATGCAGGAAATGTAGTGTCCAATAATACCAAGGCTTATCATCAACATACTTCCGATGATAAGCTGTAGCAAAATCACCGTTGTGAAGCCGGTGGCGGCGGTCCCAGTGAAATAGCTATGCAGCGCTTCAATCCCCTTGTCAACTTCCTCTTATTTTGCACCTTAAAAGTCCTGGTTTGTGCAACTTGCAT
>CAVFRZ010000256.1:0-3233 GCA_963624875.1 Anaerovibrio sp. | reverse complement strand
GTAAAGTAATCCGTCATGATACCGGAAACCTCCCCCACCTGTAGCGTAACCGAGCCAATCTTCGTGATTCCGTTTTCCCTTGCCGTCTCATCCAGCGTTTTGGCCAGGTGGGTTACAATTCCCATTTCGTGCATGTCATTCTCCTGCTGCCTGTACCGCTATTCAGCGCCCAGCCTGATTTTGATACCCGAAAATGTCTCATGGCATTTTCTCCGATGCCGCTGCACAGCAGCGGTTTTACGAGCGGGCTCTGAATCGTTCATCACTTTGACTTCTTTCCAAAATGAATCTTGAATTCGCGCTTTAACGCATACTTGGCCACCACAGGAAGCTTATCCTCGGATGCAATCATATTCGAAGCCTCCGGAAGATCTCTTTCCAGATGGATGGCATCAAACTCGCAGCGCGTTGTGCAAAGGCCGCACCCGATGCATCGGTTCTCGTCCACGGTGGTCGCGCCGCATCCAAGGCAGCGGCCGGCCTCTGTCTTGATCTGCTGCTCGGTCAAAGGCTCCCGGAGATCATGGAAGGTTCCCTTCGGATCCCCTGCCTTGTGTCCCGGCACCTGGCGTGACGAATGATCGTAGGACGGCACCTGGATGTTGTCCTTATCCAGCTCCTTGAACTCTCGCAGGTCGCGTCCTATGGTCAGCGACTGTCCCTTGTGCACATAGCGGTGCATCGACTCGCAGGCCTTCTTGCCGTCCGCAATGGCGTCAATGGCAAAGCGCGCGCCGTGTCCGATGTCTCCGCCGACGAAAATATCCGGCTCCTTCGTCTGGAAGGTCACTGCATCATGCTCGGCGCAGCCGCCGCGGCCCAGCGAAACCTTCGTGTTCTCCAGAAGGCTCCCCCACTCCGCCGACTGTCCGATGGCCTGGAGCACGCTCGTGCAGGAAATGGTGATGGTCTCCTCCTCGTTGTACTGCGGGTTGAAGCGCCCGTCCGCATCCTTGACCTGCGTGCAGCGCTTGAAGACGATACCCGTCACTTTCTTGGCCACGCTGCCGTCTGCTGCCGGTACCTCTTCTGTCAAAATTTCCTTCGGCCCCCAGCCGTTTTTAACAACAATGCCTTCGCTGACCGCGTCCTCGACCTCGTCCTGCGCCGCCGGCATTTCCTTCTCGCTCTCCAGACACAGCATGGTCACGGTTCCGCCTGTGCAGCGCGCCGCCGTTCTGGCCACATCCACGGCAACATTACCGCCGCCGATGACAACCACGTCCCCGGACAGCTTCACCGCATCCGAGGCGCCGCTCTTCTCCAGGCCCTTTGCAACCTCCTTCAGGAACGAAACGCCGGACTGTACGCCCTCGGCATCCTCGCCCGGGACGCCGGCCTTGCGTCCGCCCTGCAGACCAATGGCGAGATAGAATGCCTTATAGCCCTGATCACGCAGCTGCTGAATGGTTACGTCCTTCCCGACCTCGACGCCGCACTTGAATTCCACGCCCATCTGACGCAGAACCTCGATCTCTGCGCGCAGCACATCCTTCTCCAGACGGAAATTCGGGATTCCGTGGATCAGCATGCCACCGGGCTCCTGCTCCTTCTCAAAAACGGTAACGTCGTATCCGCGCTCCCGCAGATAATATGCACAGGTCATACCGGCAGGACCGGCGCCGATCACGGCCATCTTATAGTCCGGTCCCCAGAGCTTGCCCTCCGGCGTTTCACAAAGGGGAACATAGCGGGTGTCCTGATGAAGCTCCTTTTCCGCGATGAACTTCTTGATCTCATCGATCGCAATGGGATCGTCCACGGTGCCTCTGGTGCAGGCATCCTCACAGCGCCGGTTGCAGACAGCGCCGCAGACCGCAGGGAACGGATTGTCCTGCTTGATCAGCTTCAGCGCATCCATGTAGCGGCCCTCGCCCGCCATCTTCACATAGCCCTGTACGGCAAGATGGGCGGGGCAGGCTGTTTTGCAGGGGGCGGTACCGGAATCGTAGCAGTTGATCTTCGCATCCTCGCGGTAGTGAATGTTCCAGTTGTCGGCAGTCCACTTTGTCGCATCCGGGAGAAGGGTCTTGGGATACTGCACCTTCGTGCCGTCCTTCTGACAGAGCTTCTGGCCGAGCTTGGCAGCGCCGACCGGACAGACCTCAACACACTTGCCGCAGGCAACACACTTATCCTTCTCTACGTGTGCGCGGTAGGCCGAGCGGGAAAGGTTCGGCGTGTTGTACAGCTGGGAGGTGCGCAGCGCGTTGCAGACGCCGGGCGCACAGTTGCAGATAGCAACGATTTTGTCCTCGCCGTCGATATTGGTCACCTGATGTACGAAGCCGTGGCGCTCCGCGCGCTCCAGAACCTCCAGCACCTCATCGTAGGTAATGTAGCGCCCGGTTCCTCTTGTGACACAGAATTCCGCCATGTCTCCGACACCGATGCAGTACTCGCCCGGTGCCTCGCCGTCGCCCTCTCCGCGCATCTCCTGCTGCCGGCGGCAGGTACATAAGCCGACGGAATACTTGTCATACTTGTTCAGCCAATGCGAAATATGCTCGACGCTGACGGACTTGCTCTCTGCCTCGATGGCCTTTTCCACCGGAATGACGTGCATGCCGACGCCGGCACCGCCGAGCGGAATCATGGGGGTCATACCCTCCAGCGGCATCTGTGTCATCAGGTTGAAGAAGGTTGCCAGATTCGGATGTTCCTTCGTCAACGGCTCCTGCATCATCATGAACTCCGCAGAGCCGGGGACGAAGATCGGCACATTGTACTGTCGTTCCCGATCCGCATTCTCGCGGTTCATCTCGACCACACCGATCCAGACCAGATGATCGATCATCTTCTGTGCCTCTTCGACGCTCATGCCGTTCATCTGCGCAATTTTCTCGATACGGTACGGCACCCGCGTCTTTTTGAAGCTCAGCATGAGCTTTGCCTCTTCCTTGGTCAGCACCTCATCCAGCGCCCAGTACTCCGGATCGTCGGTCTGCAGGGAATGTTTGAGCTTTACAGCATAGCGGTCCGTGATCATCTCACCGAGCCGCTTGATCAGTGCCTCCTTCTCCTTGTCCTGTGCAGAATAGTTCGGATCCTGGCGGTAATCCCGCTCATTCACCATGCGATTCTTCTGTTCCTTCATAGAAAATCCCCTCCTGCCGGCTCTCCTGTCCTGCCCTCTGCAGGCCGGTCCGGCATATTTCTTTTTCAATCTGCTCAGCACCTGCCACATTTCAACGTGAACCCTCTGCTTGCAGGCAAATTCACGATTGAAATTG
>CAVFRZ010000255.1:0-3259 GCA_963624875.1 Anaerovibrio sp. | reverse complement strand
CTACCATCTCGTCAATCGTCGCATAGACGCATACCGGCGGCATCCAGTCTTTGCGAATAATCTCCTTGATGCGAAAGCCCTCCAGTTCCTGCATATCGCACTTGTGGAAGGCGATCATATGCCATAAAAAGTCACCCTCGTTTACGGAGCCTGCATAGCAGCCGTTCTCATCAATAACTGGCAGCGCCGTGTAGCCGTAGATTCGCATGCGTTCGAGTCCCTGACGCAGTGTGTCCTCCTTGTGGAGATACTCAATATCTCCCTTTGGTTTCAGTAATGTCATTAAGTTCATATTCTTTCCTCACAATCCTAATATATAAAATGTTCTGTAACACTTTTTCAATTTCACCTATCCGGTAAAATTTTCCATAAATACAGTTCGGTTTTTGACCATCTGTCTATCCTTTTTTTATTGTATCACAATTATGGGGAAAATTCCATTACCGCAATCTTACACTTTCATGAAATAAGTGTGAAGCCCGTCAATGCCAAAGCGCACGTAACCATCGCTCATCTCAAGGTGAACCTTTGAGACATCAGTCTCGTTTGTTCCTCCTGCTGCATTGCACAACTCTAAAAGCTCATCCATATGCCATGAGTAATATCCCATCAGCGCCTTTGCCGTCTCTCTATTCAGTTGTTCGTTCTGTGTCATTATGTCTCCCTTCTTTTCCCCAGAGCATGGTATTGTTCCCAGGGCACTCATTCACAAAATTGTCTAATTCCAAACATCTCTGATTTTCTTTTTTGAGTTTCTGATCTTTTGATCTTCTTCGTGGTATGTAATTGTTTTATGTTCCTCTTTCTTCCTTATGTATGCAGTCTGTGTGGAATCCTTCGATTGTTTCGCGATTTGTTCAGACGACATATATGCACAGATTTCGTGCATCTTCATCGTACTCAATTTCGACAGGATCTTCAATCAAAATTGATCGCAATTTTCGACCTTGCGAATCTATCTGGTCTGTGCTACTATGACTTTAAAACGCAGACTTGCAGAAAGGCATGGAACATTGATGGAATTTACGACACTTTGCTATTTAGAACGCGGCAATGAATATCTGATGCTGCACCGCACCAAAAAAAAGCTTGATTTTAATAAAGATATGTGGATTGGCGTTGGCGGTCACTTCGAGGAAAATGAAAGCCCAGATGACTGTCTGATCCGTGAGGTAAAGGAAGAGACGGGATTGACGTTAATTTCCTACAAAATGCGCGGTATTTTGACCTTCGTTTACCGCGATATATGCGAATATACCTGCCTGTACACAGCCGATGAATTTGAAGGCGAAATGATTCCCTGCAATGAAGGCGATCTTGAGTGGATTTCAAAGGATAAGCTGCTGACGCTTGGTTTATTCGAAGGAGATTTGATTTTTTTTAAGCTCTTACTTGAAGATGCACCGTTTTTCTCATTGAAGCTCACTTATGATCCGATAAATGAACACCGTCTGATTGATGCCGAGCGAAATGGAAAAAAACTGGAACTTTTTGATCGTTTAGATGAAAACGGTGTACCGACAGGATTGACAAGAGAACGCTCTTTGTGTCACCTGCTTGGTACACCGCATCGAACCGGACATGTTTGGATTGTACGAAGAAAAAATGATTGTGCCTGCCAAAGCGCAGCGGCAGACTCGGATAGCAATTCTCACGAAACATCCGATAAATTAACAGGCAGCACAACTATTCAATATGAATTACTCCTCCAAAAGCGAAGCCACGACAAAGATTCTTTCCCCGATTGCTATGATATCTCCTCTGCCGGTCATGTTCCAGCTGGAAGCTCTGTTCTTGATTCCGCGATTCGTGAACTCGCAGAAGAGCTTGGCATCAAGGCTTCGCCTGACGATCTTGTTCCAATTGGCACACATGAGGGAAACAGCCACAGTATCTTCTATGGGAAGCCATTTCATAATCATGAGTTTAGTACGTTATATCTCTACACGCGCCCTGTGCAGATTGAGGATCTTGTATTGCAAGAGTCCGAAATCCAGTCTGTGAAATGGTTTGATTTGAATCAGCTGATGGAAGATGTCAAGAATGACGCACCGGGGTACTGTCTGTATTACGATGAATTACAAATCCTTAAGGCTGCGCTGGACAATTGCTAAGCAATTTGCTAAATTTTCCTGTATACACAATACGAAAAACAATCGTTGGTATAAACGAATCGTCCAAAGGCGCCTGTAACTATTCAGAGATCATTCGCAAAATCGCTGCCAATGCAGCTTTCCTTTTGCTCATATGGCGTTCTCGCCAAATAAATTTGAATGGCTCTGAATCAATGTCATTTAGTTAAGCTACAGGGTTAGATCTTATTTTTAGGTCTAACCCAAATTTTTTTCAAAAAATTTTCCCCAAAAGGCTTGACATACAAGCCAAAATGTGCGGCCGCTCTCGCTACTAACGAATTTTATAGGTAGCGAGAGCGGCCACTTGAATTAGTGGTATATCACTTTTTTCAAGGAGGCACTTAATTATGATCCATCAACAAATCAAAGACCTGTTTTTTTCTTCTGTGGAGCACATTGCTACGGATATTTCACAGTATGCTGTCCATCCCAATTCGGATTTCCTAAGAAACAGAAAAATCCCCGTCCAAAAGCTTATTTCATTCCTTGTTTCTCAAGGGGCATCATCCTCTCGCGTTGAGATGCTTGATTTTTGGGACATGGATTCTTCCATGCCCACTGCTTCTGCCCTTAACCAGCAACGGGCAAAACTCAAGCCAGAAGCATTAGAGGCTGTTTTCCGGCATTTTAATTCATCTGCTACGGAATTGTCACCTACTCCCTCAATGGACGACCATTACCGCTTCCTGGCCGCTGATGGATCCACCTGTACTTTTTTTAGCACTCCGGATTTCTCATCACCAGACTACTACTACTGCCCGGGCCACTCTGCCAACGGTGTCTACAGCATGCATCTGAATGCGTTTTATGACTTGGATTCTCATACCTACACAGATGCATTGATTCAACCAGTCCACTGCAAAAATGAATTCGGTGCCTTCTGTGATATTGTCGACAGGAACGCCGTTTTGGATGGAAGAAAAAATGTTTATATCGGTGACCGCGGGTATTGCTCTTACAACAACATGGCACACGTTGTGGAACAGGGACAGTATTTTCTGTTCCGTACCAAGGATATCCATTCTAAGGGGCTTGTTGGCAACTTCGCCTTCCCCAACGGGGAATCCTTCGACGACCCCGATATTTTATATACCGGGCAGCATAGACACCTGTATCATTATAAC
>CAVFRZ010000254.1:0-3286 GCA_963624875.1 Anaerovibrio sp. | reverse complement strand
ATACATCCGCGAGGTTTCGGTGCAGGATGATGTGGTGGATCTGAGCAACCAGACAGCGGCGGAGTACAATGCGCTTTTGGCATCCGATGCGGACCTTTCAGACTATCTGGATCAGATTGCATCCACCATTGATATATCCGTCGGACAGCAGCTGGCAGCCCTGAACGAGTCCAGAAGTCAGACGGATGAGAACACGGTCTGGCTGGAGGCCCTGTCGGATGGAATCAACATCCGCAAGTCTTCGTCTGCCGACGGAACCCGAATCGGGTCGGCAGCGGCCGGAGACCGCTTCCAGCTGGTGGAGGAGCTCGATGATGGCTGGAGCGAGATTATTTTCAACGGTCAGTCCGCCTATGTGAAGAGCGAATATTTTACCAAGGTGCAGTCGGAGGAGACACAGACGGAAACGGAAGAATCCTCTGGGGACACCGGGGAGGCCGCGCTGGAGGATGAGAGTACCGGTGATGAGTCATCGGCAGGCAGTGAGGAAGATGCCGCAGAAGGTGATGTGGCGGATGAGTCCGCAGGCAGCGCACAGTAGGGCGCAGAGTCTGCGGAATTTGGCGACGGTAAACAGGCAGAAGCGTATCCGGAATAAGTGACTTCGGAACAATTTTCTGAAGCCGGGAAGGATCCAATGTGGGACAGGCAGCGGAGAAATCCGCAGGATGGAGGGAAGCATGGCGCGAATTCGAGTGGGAATTCTGGGATGCGGCGGCATCGCAGCGATTATGGCGGAAACGGTTCGGAAGACGAAGGGATTCACGCTGTACGCGGCAGCATCTCGGAATCTGGACAAGGCAACCGGCTTTGCCAGGAGGAACGGCGCGAAAAAAGCCTACGGCTCCTATGAGGAGCTTTTGAGTGATCCGAAGGTGGATCTTGTCTATGTGGCTACGCCCCATTCCGAACATTACGCCAATGCAAGGGCCTGCATTGAACACAGAAAGCCCTGCCTTGTGGAGAAGGCGTTTACGGTGAACGAGGCACAGGCCAGGGAGCTTTTTGACCTTGCCAGGGAGCAGAATGTCTTCATTACGGAGGCAATCTGGACACGCTACATGCCGTTTGTCCAGATGATGCGGGATAAGCTGGCGGAAGGCGTGATCGGTACGCCGGTGCAGATTTCTGCTAATCTTTGCTACAATGTGAAGGGGAAGGCGAGAATGGTGGAGCCGGAGCTGGCGGGCGGAAGTCTCCTGGATCTTGGTGTTTATCCGCTGAATTTTGCTGCGATGCTTTTCGGAACAGACCTTCTGCGTGTGGAGGCCTCCTGCACCTATACAAACAAGCACCTGGATGAGCAGGACAACATTACGCTGATTTACAGGGACGGCCGGATGGCGACATTGACGGCCTCTATGCTGGGAATTTCCGACCGCAGAGGTATGATCGTGGGAACGGAAGGGTGTCTCGTTGTAGACAATGTCAACAACTTTGAGCGCATGACGGTCTACAATAAGGAGCATCAGAAGACTGCCGTTTATAAGCGTCCCCGGCAGATTACCGGATATGAGTACGAGCTTCGGGCCTGCCGGCAGGCATTGGAGAACGGATGGATCGAGTGCCCGGAGATGCCGCATGAGGAGACGCTCCGCATGATGCAGATCTGCGACGAGATTCGTCGGAAAATGGGTATTGTGTATCCTTGTGAACAAGATATGCAGCCGGAGGAGATCCCTGCGGCAGGAGCAACGCCGCAGCAGGTAAATGAGACCGGAACGGAAGAGATGCCGGGCTTGGAAGCGGCGACGGAGACGGCCGCCGCGGCAGGAGCTGTGGATGTTACGCAGCCTGCGGAGGGAGTGGGTGCAGCTGAAACGGAGACTGCCGAATCCGCTGAGAAAGGATCCGCAGCGGATTTGTGGGCAGCGGAGAGCTCCGCTGACGAATCCGTGACTGCATCGCTGCCGAATCCGAGTACAGAGGAGAATGTGCTGCAGCGGCCGGAGGAGTAAGCCGGCAGGCGGCCAAGGCGCGAAGCGCCTCTGGCCAGCCGCATCGAGGTTTTCCGAAGGAAAATCGAGATGGATGCTGAATAGTTACCGATTTTTAAATTACTGGGTGCGCTGGGAAGCCAAAGGTGATGACGTCATGAAATGGTTGAGGACGGCATGGCCCGGAGCAGAGAGGAACGATGGCAGAAAGAGTGATAGTAGGTATGTCCGGCGGAGTTGATTCCTCCGTCGCGGCATACCTTTTAAAATTACAGGGCTACGAGGTGATCGGCGTTACCATGCAGGTCTGGGATGCTGCGTGCTCCCTTCAGATGGAACGCGAGGGCGGGTGCTGCGGCCAAAGCGCCGTGGAGGATGCCAGGCGAGTCTGCGGCGTATTGGGAATCCCATACTATGTGATGAGCTTTCGCGACGTATTCCAGGAGAAGGTCATTGACTACTTCATTCGGGAGTATGTAAACGGCAGAACGCCCAATCCCTGTCTTGCCTGCAACCGGTATGTGAAGTGGGAGGCACTTCTGATCAAGGCAAGAGAAATCGGTGCCAAATACATTGCCACCGGCCACTATGCCCGGACCATGCAGCTGGCTAACGGTCGTTTTGTTGTGAAGAATTCCGTGACGGCCAGGAAGGATCAGACCTACGCTCTGTACCGCCTGACGCAGGAACAGCTCGCACATACGCTGATGCCGGTAGGCGAGTATGACAAGGCGGATGTACGGAGGATGGCGGCAGAAGCCGGTATTCCGGTGGCAGCCAAGCCGGATAGCGAGGAGATCTGTTTTGTTACGGATGATGACTATGCAGGGTATGTGGAACGAAATGCGCCGGAGCTCGTGCCGCTTCCGGGCCGGTTCATCTATCGGGACGGAACGGACCTTGGGCCCAATCAGGGCATCGTCCATTATACCGTCGGTCAGAGAAAAGGGCTGGGACTTGCCATGGGACGCCCGGTCTTTGTGACCGGCTTGGATGCCGCAACCGGTGATGTTCATATCGGAGAGAGCGAGGATGTGTTCGGCGACACATTGACCTGTTCGGAGCTGAATTTCATGGCGATCTCACCGGAGGAGCTTCCTGTCGGACAGAGTCTCCGGGCAGCGGGGAAGATCCGATACGGTGCATCGGCTGTACCCTGCACCATCACAAGGACAGGCGAGGATATGCTGACGGCACACTTTGATCAGAAGGTACGGGCCATTACGCCGGGACAGGCGGCTGTCTTCTACGAAGGAGACCACATCCTGTGCGGCGGGAGTATCCTGTAAATCTGTACTGTAAAAATCCCGGACAGCGGCTGCGTGGATGTGCGAGCTTGCTCGCGCAGA
>CAVFRZ010000253.1:0-3297 GCA_963624875.1 Anaerovibrio sp. | reverse complement strand
GCAGCGCTCAAGCAGGTACCTGCCTGTGAGTACAACCCCTCAGAGGCGATTAAAACCAATGTCAACGGTGCGATGAACATCATCGACGCTGCGCTTGCGCAGGGTGTGAAGAAGGTCGTGGCGCTTTCTACGGACAAGGCAGTGAATCCGGTCAATCTCTACGGGGGAACCAAGCTCGTCAGCGACAAGCTTTTTATTGCTGCGAATGCATATGCGGGCAGCAAGGATGTATCCTTCTCCGTGGTTCGCTATGGAAATGTAGCCGGAAGCCGGGGCTCGGTGATTCCGTTTTTCCGTGAGCTGATTGCCAAGGGCGAGACGACAATGCCCATTACAGATTATCGGATGACACGCTTCTGGATCAGCCTGGAGCAGGGAGTGGAGCTGGTAATCAAGGCGCTGGAGGAGGCAAAGGGCGGCGAGACCTTTATCTCCAAGATTCCGTCCTTCTATGTCAAGGATCTGGCAGAGGCACTTCTGCCCGGCTGCAAGACAGTGGAGGTGGGAATCCGCCCGGGAGAGAAGCTTCACGAGGTGATGGTGACGGCAGAGGATGCACCGAACACGCTGGAGTTCGAGCATAATTATATTATCTATCCCCAGATTACCTATAACGATCGTCAGCTCCGGGATCCCAAGGGAGCAAAGGTGGAAGACGGTTTTGTATATTCCTCCGGCAGCAATAAGGAGTGGCTCAGTGTCGACCAGATCCGCGCGCTCTTAAAGAACGTTGAAGAGCATTGAGATAAAGAGGATATTGGATATGGGAACAACACAGGATGAAGATAAGCTTCCCGCCGCAGCGGGAGGCAGGCCTGTTCGTGAAAATAAATTATATTATTCGCACCAGTATATTGATCAGAGCGACATCGATGCAGCTGTTGCGGTATTGAAGAGCGATTATCTGACGACGGGGCCGCATATCACGGAATGTGAAGAGAAGCTTTGCCGGGTGACCGGCGCAAAGTATGCGGTCCTTTGTTCCAACGGAACGGCAGCACTGCATATGGCCTGCATGGCAGCCGGGCTTGGAAATGGTGACGAGCTGATTACCACACCGATCACCTTTGCAGCATCGGCCAACTGCGCACTTTATGTCGGTGCAACACCGGTGTTCGCAGATATTCTGCCGGATACCTACAATCTGGATCCGGCATCGGTGGAGCAGCACATTACGCCGCAAACCAAGGCTGTGGTCTCGGTGGATTTCGGCGGACAGTCTGTGGATCAGGATGCATTCCTGGCACTGAAGGAGCGGTACGGCTTCGTCTACATCGAGGACGGCGCCCATGTGATCGGAACCAGCTACAAGGGACGTCCGAGCGGAAGCATTGCGGATATGACAACACTCTCGTTTCATGCGGTGAAAACCATCACCGGCGGTGAGGGAGGAGCCGTTGTCACCAACAGCAGGGAGTATTACGAAAAGCTCCTTCTGTACCGCACACACGGCATTACAAGGGATCCGGCCCAGATGGAGTATACGCCGGACGGACCGTGGTATTACGAGCAGATTGCGCTGGCACCGAATTACCGCATCACCGATCTTCAGGCAGCTGTCATCTCTTCACAGCTGGATAAGCTGCCGCAGTTTGCCGCACGCAAGAAAGAGATTGTACGCCGCTATGACGAGGCGTTTTCGAAGCTTCCCGGAATCATTGTGCAGAAGGAGACGGAAGGGTCGGATACCGTCCGCCATCTGTATATTCTGCAGCTGAATCCGAAGCATATCTCCATCGATCGCCGGCAGTTTTTCGATGCACTGGGTGCTGAGAATATTATCTGCAATGTGCACTATATTCCGGTATATTATTTCCCGTACTACGAAAAGCTTGGTTATCAGAGAGGCTTGTGTCCTCATGCAGAGGGGCTGTACTCTCGCATGCTGACCATCCCGCTGTATTATGCGATGAGTGATCAGGACGTGGAGGATGTCATTCGCGGGGTCACCCGAATTGCAAATTACTATGCAAAATAAAATCGAGGCAAAAGCCAGTAAAGACCAGAATATTCATGATCAAAGCCAGGGCCGGCCGGGAGAGCATTCCCGACCGGCTTTCTGTGATTCGCAGAAATCGGAATGCAGGCTTTCTGTCATTGTGCCCGTCTATAATATGGCCTCCGATGCCAGACTGAGCTATTGCATGAACAGCCTGCTGCATCAGACCATTTCCGACTATGAGGTTATTGCTGTGGACGATGCGTCCACCGATGAATCCGCTGCGATTCTAAAGGATCTGGAGGTGCACCATTCAGAGATTCTGCATGTGATCTGCTGCAAGGAGAATCATCGGCAGGGCGGTGCCAAAAACCGCGGGTTGCAGGCAGCGCGGGGCGAGTGGATTGCCTTTATCGATGCGGACGACTGGGTGGTGCCGGATTATTTTGAACGGCTTCTGAAGAAGGCGGAGGAGACCGGCGCAGACTGCGTCGGAACGGATTACTGCATCGTCACAGAGCATACGATGACACCGGGGGCGGTTGTGGCGAACAGCTCGCAGGAGCAGACAGGAGTTCTGGATGATCAAAAGCGGCGCCTGTTGATTCTGGATTCCGGGTCGCTGTGCGTGAAGATTTATCGGCGTGAAATTGTGATTGATTGCCCGTCCAGGTTCCCAGAAGATATATTCTATGAGGATAATGCGATCGCCAATACCTGGATTATGCGCATGAAACGGTATGAATATGTGCCGGGGCCGCTGTATTATTATTACCAGCATGAGGATTCAACGGTTCATACCGTGACGAAAAATCGCCTGGAGGATCGACTTGCAGCGGGGCGTGTTATGCTGGAGGAGGCAGAGCGCTACGGATTTCTGGAACGGTATAAACCGGAGCTGGAGTATTCCTTTACGGTGCTGTTCTATAAGAATACGCTGTTTTCCGCGCTGCAGGGCATGAAGGAAAAGGGAGTGTACGGCTTTGTATCTGCGCTTGCCGCAGAAATGAAAAAGACTTTCCCGGATTTTCAGAAGAATTCATACTATCAGGAGCGTACGAATGCAGAAGAGAAACGGATGATGCGTCTTCAGATGAAGAGTCCGCTGCTCTTTTACATATATTATCGGGTGTTGTGGGGGTATCGGCATTGGCGATACAAGACCACGTAAAGACAGCGAAGCGACTATGGGCGCGCAAAGCCGCAGCAGGCAAGGGAAAGGAGATAAGCTATGACGGATATTGAGATCGCACGAAACGCAGAAATCCGGCCGATTCGAGAGGTGGCCGGCAAGCTGGGAATGAAAGAGGATGATATTGAGCTGTACGGCAAATATAAGGCCAAAATATCCGAGGAGT
>CAVFRZ010000252.1:0-3346 GCA_963624875.1 Anaerovibrio sp. | reverse complement strand
GGGCAAGGACGTACCGCCGGAGACGATCGTGGAGACTGCCATCCGGGAGAATGTGACGCTGGTGGGCTTGTCTGCCCTTATGACTACGACAGTGGTCAGTATGGAGGAGACCATCCGGCAGCTGCGCGAGAAGAAGCCGGACTGTCGTGTGATGGTCGGCGGAGCCGTCATGACACAGGAATACGCGGATGCCATCGGTGCGGATTTCTACGGAAAGGATGCAATGGCGTCGGTGCGGTATGCAGATTCCCTGTTCGCCTGAAAACGTCGCATAAAGGACGGCGTTTGTAGAAGCCCGTCTTGACGCTTTGGGGGCAAAATGGTATAACACGAATCGTCGAAGGGGCTCCTTCGGCCGACATAATCAAGCATAACAATGTAATGAGACGAGGACGTCCCGGTGCCGCTTTTGGCGTCTGGACGTCTTTTTTATTTCTCAGGAAGGATTTGTAATAACAGGAGGAGGTTTCTATGAATCAGGATTACGATTTATTGCAGGGTGCGGAGCACCTCAAGGAGGTTCCTACCTCCGGAATTCGTACGATTATGAATAAGGCAGCTGCACTTCGGGCCGAGGGACATTCGGTGATTCCCTTCAGCGCAGGGGAGCCGAGCTTCAATACGCCGGAGCCGATGGCGGCCGAAACAATCAAGGCACTGAATGCGCACATGACGCATTATCCCGCCAACTGGGGACAGCTGTCCCTGCGGAAGGCCATCGCCGAAAAGGTTCTGAAGGATACCGGCGTTGCATATGATCCTGCCACAGAGATTCTGGTGACCTGCGGCGGCGCCGAAGGTCTCAATGACTGCATTTGCTCGGTTGTGGATCCCGGCGATGAGGTCATCATCTTCAAGCCGGCATTTATCAACTACGAGGCTCTGGTGAAGGAGTGCGGCGGCAAGGTGGTGGACGTCAACCTGCGCCCGGAAAATGGCTTTTCCATCAACATTGCAGACGTTGAGGCGGCCATCACCGAACGGACGAAGCTTCTCATTATCAATTCTCCCAATAATCCCACGGGAATCGTATACAGTAAGGATGAGCTGGCAGCTCTCTGCCGACTTGCCGTGGAATACAACTTCCTCATCCTGTCGGATGAGATGTACAGCAGTTTGACCTATGACGGCGCTGAATTCTGTTCCATCGCTTCATTCCCGGGAATGAAGCAGCGGAGCCTGATCGTAAATGGTTTCTCGAAGACCTACGCTATGACCGGTTGGAGACTGGGCTATGTAACCGGACCGGCCAGGCTCATGCCGGTATTGGTGAAGCACCATCAATATGTCACCACCTCCATCACGACGTTCATCCAGGAGGGAGCGGCTAAGGCTATGAATCTGCCGGAGACCATGGCAGAGGTGGCCGTGATGCATGATGCCTTCGCCCGCCGCCGTGCGCTCATGATGGAAGGACTGGACCGCATTGAGAAGCTTTCATATATCAAGCCGAGCGGAGCCTTCTACATTATGGTCGATGTCAGCAGAACCGGCATGACCGGCGAAGAATTCGCAGAAAAGCTCCTGTATGAAAAATACGTGGCAACCGTCCCTGCCATTTGTCTCGGAAGCCATTGCGGTGATTTTGTCCGCATCAGCTTTGCTACGGACGAGGACAGCATCCGTGAGGGATTGAAGAGAATTGAGGAGTTTCTGGCGTCTTGACTATTCAGAGCCCATCTCGAGTGAATATGCCTGCAAGCAGAGGGTTCACGTTGAAATATGGCAGGTGCTGAAACTACCATGCATTTAAACGGATTTTAACGATACTGTGAAAGCTGGTTTTACATAGGCTTGCTAGACTGTGGCCTATGAAAAATAAAACATCAGCAAAACAATGGACTAAAATTACAAAAGCAATTATCGGGGCAGTGATTCTCCTGCTTGCTCTCTTTCCGATTTACTGGCTGGCTGCCATGTCTGTCCGTCCGATGGAGGAGCTGAAGGGGAGGATCTCTGTGATCCCGCACAGTCTGACAAGCGTACATTTTCTGGAACTGTTTCAGGAAAAGGCCTTTGGCCGAGCTCTGGAGAACAGTCTGGAGGTGGCGCTTGTTTCTTTGATCATTTCTCTTGGCTTTGGCCTGTGCGCAGCGTACGTGCTGACAAGACAGCGGTTCACCTTCGCCGCCAAACGCCCAATGAACTTCTGGATTCTTCTGGTTCGGATTCTGCCACCCATAGCGTTTACGATTCCGCTTTATACGATGTTCAACCGCCTGGGACTTCTGGGCACCAAGGTGCCGGCAATTCTCGCCTGTGTGCTGATCAATATTCCCTTCATCATCTGGTTTATGATCACGTTCTTTCGAATGGTTCCGACGGAGCTGGAGGAGAGTGCACGCATGGACGGTGCTTCGGAATGGTATCTCTTCCGGAAAGTGGTGCTGCCGCTGGTAGCACCGGGAACGGCAGCGGTTGCAATGCTCTCCTTCCTGTACGCATGGAATGAATATACCTACAGTGTGATTTTCGTACAGTCGGCCCGGAACTACACGGTGCCGCTGGCACTTGCCACATTAAATTCCGGGGATTCTCTGACCAATTTCGGATTGGTGGCAGCCGGCGGAATTGTTTCGGCTCTGCCGGTGCTGCTGTTCGTCTTGTTTGCTCAGAATTATCTGATCGAGGGTCTTTCGAGCGGTGCAGTGAAGGCATAGCCTCGAAAGGCCGGTGAGGACAAAAGATCTTTTTGCCTCCAATATCATGCGATTGCAGGGAATGGAACAGATATCGAGTTTGCATAGTAAGAGCCTTTGAACAGTACGGCATCGAAGGACTCTGCTGTATATAGAGTGACCGCACAGAATCTGTGCGGAAAAAAGAGGAGGATAAGACAAGGTTATGAAAAAGAAGGGATTGGCATTGACTCTTGCTGCGGCGATGGCTGCAGCATCGCTGACAGGCTGCGGAAGCACAGCAGCGGACACATCGGATACGGCGCAGGCGGCAGACAGCCAGGTGCAGAGCGGCGAAGCGGACGCGGCGGAGACAGCGGAAGCAGATGAATCGACGGAGGGTGCAACGCTGACCCTGGCACTTCGCGCCGGGACCTATGCGGAGGTGATCAAGGAGTGCCTTCCGCAATTCGAGAAAGACAACAATGTAACCTGTGAGGTTCTGGAGCTGGAGGAGGACGACCTGCACTCGAAGGTGGCGCTGGATGCGGTGAATAAGGACGGATCGTATGATCTGTGCATGGTTGATGGCTCCTGGATGGCCGAGTATACCGCCGGAGGCGTGCTGGCCAATCTGACCGCCGCAGGCTATGAGCTGGATGATGACATCATTCCGGCAACCACTACGATTTGCTACGGGGATGATGGAAACGTCTATCTGGCGCCCT
>CAVFRZ010000251.1:0-3369 GCA_963624875.1 Anaerovibrio sp. | reverse complement strand
GTTTTCTAGCTGCAATGTAATCTGATTCCATATCCTCTTCTCCCGGCAGCAAGTGCCGAAGCAGTACATCGTTTGCAAAGTAACTAGTACATCGTTTGCCAAATAACTGGCCTAATAGCGCAGAGCCTGGAACAGCAGGATGCTACTCGCGCTCCTTCATAACAGAGACATAGGCCGGACGCATGATTTTCCCGTTCTCAACCAGCTCCTCCAGACGGTGCGCACTCCAGCCGGAAATGCGCGCGATGGCGAACAGAGGGGTATACAGCTCTCTGGGAATGCCCAGCATGTCATAGACAAAGCCGCTGTAGAAATCCACATTCGGGCTGACGCCCTTATAGATATGGCGTCTTGCCGCAATCACCTCCGGAGCAAGCTTCTCGATCTGATTGTACAGGGCGAGCTCTTTTTCCTTGCCCTTTTCCGCCGCCAGCTCTGTCACAAAGTTCTTGAAAATGCGCTCTCTTGGATCGGAAATGGAATATACCGCATGCCCCATTCCGTAGATCAGTCCCTTCTGATCAAAGGCCTCCCCTGCCACCAGCTTGTTCAGATACGCACTGACCTCATCGTCGTCTGTCCAGTCCTGAACATGGTCCTTGATGTCATCCATCATATCCATCACCTTCAGGTTGGCTCCGCCGTGGCGCGGGCCCTTGAGGGAAGACATGGCTGCTGCAATCGTCGCATAGGTGTCCGAGCCGGAGGACGTGACTACGCGCGTCGTAAACGTGGAATTGTTGCCGCCGCCGTGCTCCATATGCAGCATCAGCGCCGCATCCAGAACCTTTACCTCTGTCTCGGTAAACTTCTGATCCGGCCGCAGCATACGCAGGATATTCTCCACCGTAGACATCTGCGGATCCGGGCGGTGGATGTACATGCTTTCCAGCTTGGCATCGTAGTTGTATGCATGGTAGGCATAGATAGCCAGCATCGGGAACACCGCAATCAGCATCAAAGACTGCCGGATCACGTTGTCAACCGCCACGTTCTGTGCATCAATATCGTAGGAAGCCAGCGTCAGAATGCTGCGCGTCATGGAATTCATGATATCCCTTGTCGGTGCCTTCATGATGACATCACGGGTAAAGTTCGAAGGAAGATTTCTGGACATCACCAGGTTCTTAATGAATTCCGTTTCCTTCTGCTCATCCGGAAGCTCTCCGAACAGCAGCAGGTACGTCAGATTCTCATACCCAAACCCGTGCTCCGTATACTGACGCACCAGATCCTCCACACGGTATCCCCGGTACCACAGCTCACCGTCACAGGGCACACGCTGTCCATCCACTTCCTTCATGGAAATGACCTCTGAGATATTGGTCAGTCCCGTTACAACACCCTTCCCGTTTATATCACGGAGTCCTCTGTTAACATGATTCTCTCTGAACAGATCATCGGGTATGGAGCCGCACTCCACTACGTAGGGTTCCTGCTGCCGGGCGTAGCGCCTTAACTTTTCAATTGTCCTCATACCTTCCTCCTGTCATCCTCTAATGCTGTACTATCCTCTGATTGCCTCTCCTCCGCTTGAAAACTTCGTAACCATTCAGAGCCCATGCGCAAAATCACTGCAAAGTTTCTCTTTTACTCAATATTTCTTCAGATGGATGGCAAAGCCTGCGATTTCCTTGGCCAGATAGATGAAGGTCAGCTCGCCGCTTTCATCATACTTGGCAGTTTCTTCCTTGACGCCCATTCCTGTAGAGCGAAAATACTCCGCAGCCTTTCCGACATCGTGCGCACCGATGGCAATGTGTCCCATCTTGCCGGGTCCGTCCTTTTTCATGATCTCAATCAGCGGAGAAGAAAAAATCGATCCCGGGTTTTCGTCCGGAATAAAGCCCATCAGCGTGCGAAACTCCTCCGCAATTCTCCGGGCATCCTCTTCTCCCTCTGCGTTGATACCTACATGAAGGACACAAAGTCCCAGCTCCTGTACCGAATTAAATTCTGCCATAATCTGCCTCCTTGTTGTATCGTCACCTGTTCAACGTCACTGCAAGCCGGTCCGTAAAAGCACGGATGAAAGCGTTTTCCGCGCCGGATCGCGCTGCCTGCACGCAATTTCAATCAGTTTACCACATGATACCGGTATATCGCCTGCAAAAACACGGGCGGCCGGCCATTTTTCGCATAAAAGCGGCGATTACCCATGTCCTGCGGACTGCACGGGAGCACTGCAGACCTCAATCCTGTGAAATTTATTCATCTGCACCTGCGCATCAGCAAGTCCCATGACCAGTCGCTTGTCATGCGTTCCGATGATAATCGTCCTCTCCGGAGTGCTGCACTCCTTAAGAAATTTCATAACCCAGCTCTGTGCATCCTCATCCAGTCCGCTGATCGGCTCATCAATCACCAAGACCTTTGGTTCCATGGCAAACACTGCCGCAAGGGCTGTGCGCTTTTTCTCGCCGCCGCTGATTCCCCAGGGCGCCCGCCGGCGAAGCTTTGTAAGACCAAACCGCTCCAGATACTCCTGCGTTTTCTGCTGCACCATCTCCTCCGGGAGTCCCAGCTGCCGAAGACCAAAGGCAATTTCCTCCTCTACGCTGGAGGTGAACAGCTGCACCTCACTGTTTTGAAATACAAATCCGATTTTCCGGTGAAACTTCATGGAAAAGGACGGATCCGCCAGCTTTCTGCGGGTAATCTCTTCTCCATCCAGAAAATATCCCCCTTCTGTCGGTGTCTCCAGTCCCAGAAGGATCCGGAACAATGTGGACTTTCCGCACCCGTTCGGTCCCGTAATGCACGTGCATTTTCCCTGTTCAAAAAAAACGCTGATATCATCCAGCGCTTTTTCCTCACTACCTTCGTACTGAAAGGAAACATTCCTCAGCTCGATCATTTTTACCTTTCTTCGCCGCAGCTTGCCTGCGGCGCTGATTAATCACTCGTATCCATTCATTGCCTTCACAGGCTCCAGCTCTGGGTCAGTGCAAACCAGCCAAGCTCCGCCGCAGCCGTCCCTATAACCGGTGCGTTCCTGCGCAGCCTCTTCGCCAGGCTTTCATGATCCTGCTGATCCCGCGGCTGCACGTCTGTGCTCCAGCACCGACAGGCCATCGCTTCCTGGGTCTCTTCCGCCAGCTGCTGGGACTTTACAAAGGTATTACCCAGAATTCCGCCGGTTCCCGCATTTCTCCAGGTGCGTTTTCCCACGCGCCGCAGCAAAACCGCCTCCAGCATGGCATTGGAAAACCGTCCCAGAAGGACCAGGAACCGAACCGTCATATCCAGAGTCAGGATGAACAGAGCCGGCACGTGAAAGGCCGACAGCGCCGCCGTCATATCCTTCCAGGGAATCGCCTCCCGCAGCATCGACAGCACCAGAACCGACAAAAACACCTTCCCCGTCAC
>CAVFRZ010000250.1:0-3381 GCA_963624875.1 Anaerovibrio sp. | reverse complement strand
GGTCGAAGAGCTTTTAGAGGAAGCACGGCACGCACTGCGTCACAAGGAGCAGGACGAAGACGACGAGGAGTCCGCGGATGCGCAGGGAGCAGGAGATGCGGCAGATGGTGCAGAAGCCCCGCAGGGAGCACCGCTTTCCCAGAAGGACGAAAATCGTCTGCAGAACAACTACGGCGGTGCCTTTAAGATGATCAAAGAGTGCGGCTGGCTGAACATCGAGCGCATCGGACAGCGCCTCCTTGGCAAGAAGAAGCTTACCTCTATTGAGTGGTTCTACCTTCGCATGGCGCTGACGGGAGAGTGTGATCGTACAACGCAGTATGTCTGCATCGATGAGGTGCAGGATTATACCGAGGCGCAGCTGATGACCTTTGCCCGGTATTTTGTGAATGCCAGATTCATGCTGCTGGGCGATGAATTCCAGTCGATTCGCGAGGGAAATGTATCGTTTTCCAGAATCCATGAGATGTTTAAGGAAAAGGGAAAAGAGACGGCGGAGCTGTCCCTGCAGACCAGCTACCGCTCCTCACCGGAGATCACGGCACTCTTCGCAGGCCTCCTGCCGGAGGAGAAAAAGCTACAGGCCCAGTCTGTGCAGCGACCGGGAACACTGCCGAGCATCTGCAGCTATGCAGGAAAAGAGGAGTGGCTTGCAGGACTTCGGGAGGAGATTAAGAAACAGGAGAAGGAGCCGGGGATTACGGCCGTTGTGTGCGCAGATAAAAAGAGCATGGACCGGGTGCAGGCGCTTCTGGGGAAGGATGCGCCCTCTGTCATCGGCAGCAAGGAATCGATTCCGAAGAGCGGAAGCCTTCTGATTACGCTGGCGTATGCGAAGGGCCTGGAGTTCGATCATGTAATTCTGCCGGATGCGGATGCAGAGCACTATCCGGAGGGAGAGCTGTCCAGACACCGGCTGTATACCGCCATCTCCAGGGCGACACAATCCATTACGATCTATGCGCAAGGGAAGCTGACACCGCTGTTGAATCATTGATAGTGAAGGGGATGCTGATCTCATCAGCATCCCCTTTGTTGTCGCCTTGGGAAAGCACTTTCATCAGCGCTTCTCCAAGGGGGATGGAAAAAATAAATGTTGCCGGCCGGAGGCGCATCACACCTTGACAGCCTGCTCTTTATAATGGCAGCAGATATCGGCAAGGCAGCAGGCCTCGCACCGGGGGTGCCTTGCGATGCAGACCGCTCTTCCGTGGTCCACGAAGCGGTGACACAGCTGGTTGCCCTCCTCGGGAGGTACAATCTCGCGCAGGGCCTTCTCCACCTTTCCGGGCTCCTTTATGTTGTCGACAAGACCGATGAGGTTTGAGAGACGGATGCAGTGCGTGTCCGTGACGATGGCGGGCTTTCCGTAGACATCGCCCAGAATCAGGTTGGCGCTCTTGCGGCCGACGCCGGGGAGTAAGAGAAGCTCCTCCATGGTATCCGGCACCAGATCCCGGTACCGGCTATGAAGTACGTTCATGCAGGCATGAATGTCCCGCGCCTTCGAGCGGCCAAGGCCGCAAGGGCGTACAATAGCCTCAATCTCCTCGGGCGATGCCTCTGCCAGCGAGGCCACGCTGGGGTACGCCTTCAGCAGATCCCTCATGACAATGTTCACGCGGGCGTCGGTGCACTGCGCGGCCAGTCGAACGCTCACCAGAAGCTGCCAGGCATCGGTGTAATCCAGACTGCACTGGGAGGCTGGATATTCCTTTTTAAGCCGCTCTATAACGGCAAGTGCCAGGTCCTTCCGGGTCATTTGATGAAGTCCTCACCAAGAGCCGCGTCCTCACCCATCAGGAGCTTCATGGCACGGAACTGGTCCTTTTTAGCCACTTCGAGATGATACACAACGCGCTCATCGTCGTGGTTCACATAATGTCCGTCTGCCCAGTCGGCTGTCTTCATATGGGGTCCGCCGAGGACCACAGGAGCGCCGGTGCTCCAGGAGTTTGTCTTAATGCCGGCATCCCTTAGAAGCTTTTCCTTACGATTGATTTCTTCCTTGCTGCCGTTAGCCAGCGTTACTCGTTTGCAGAATAAAAACATGGTAAAACGATCCTTTCCACGGTATATAAACTGAGACGCTGCTGTTTCATAGTGAATCCATTCTAGCTGATTTACCTGCAGCAGGCAAATCTGTGTTTAAAACCGGCAGACGGGGGCCGAATAGTTACCCTTGTAACCCCAAAGACTGCGCCTGTACAGAGACATAAATTTCGCTTAAAATCTGTTGTGTCTGCGAATAAATGCAGTTTACACCGAACAACAGTAACGAATGCATTGTCTGCCTGAAACAAAGTCGCATAGCAGAGGGCTCATGTTGAAACATGGCAGGTGCTGAACACATACATGAATGATAAGCAGATGAATAAGAACGCGTATACCGATTTCTACAGCAAAATAACGCGCCCCTTCCGGCAGCGGCCGTGGGCGGTGCGGGCGCTGAATGCGGCGGATAAGATCCTGGCAGGAGGGATTTTTCTGTTTTACCCGGTGATGCTGGTGACGTTGTTCCGGCAGGCAGTGGAGGCCGGAATGAGCATTGCACAGGCAGGAAGGGCTGTTATGCCGGATGTGCTGGTGCCGGGGATTGCCTTTGCCGTGCTCAGCGCCGTTCGCGGGCGAATCAATGCAAAGCGGCCCTATGAGGAGTGGCCGATTGAGGCGCTGATCAGGCGCGATGGCAGCGGACACTCGATGCCGAGCCGCCACGTGTTCTCGGCGACGGTGATTGCCATGTGCGCGCTGAGACATAACCTGTATACCGGAGCTGTGCTCCTCATTCTGGCCGGAGTGATCGCCGCGATCCGTGTACTGGGCGGGGTACATTACCCGAAGGACGTGGCAGCGGGGTACCTGACCGGTGTGGCAGCAGGACTGGTGCGGTGGTTGCTTTGAGGCTTGCGGTGATTGCCTGCAGCGTCCTGTTCGCGGTCATTCCGGACTATCCGGAGCATCTTCGCAATGCCTTGACCGATCAGCAGAAGGCTGAGATCAAAGCAGGCCGCAAGGAACCGGCAGAGAGGTGAAATGGGTATATGAGTTTTCAGGAGCTTTTTCAGGTGCCGGTATTGGCGGCCTGCATATGCATTCTGGCGGTGGTCCTGGGAGCGGTCTTCGGCAGCCTTCTAAACCGCATGGCCCGGAAAATGGTGCATGGAGAAAGCGTGCTGAGCGGAAAATGTCGCTACTGCGGAGAAAAGGTCTCTCCGCGTTGCATGATGACGGAGCTGGTCAGTGCCGGACTGTGGCTTTTGTGCCTGACACAGCTTGGGCTGACGCCGCAGCTGATTCGCGGTCTTTTCCTCACCTGTATCCTGTTCACATTGTCGCTGGTGGACCTGGAATCCTATCGGATCCCGAACTCCCTGATTC
>CAVFRZ010000249.1:0-3411 GCA_963624875.1 Anaerovibrio sp. | reverse complement strand
CATGGCAGAAGTCAGAAGCCAGGCTGTCGTCTCCTTCAGAACGCGCCGTTTCTGCCGGACCTCATCTGCATCCAGAATGACATTCCCGCTATGGTCAGTAACCTTGGTATAGAGCTTGGGTTCCAGATACTCGCCGCCGTTTGCAATCGTCGCGTACGCCGCATTCAGCTCAATATTCTTTACACCCTTTGTGATTCCGCCAAGCGCCAACGTCGGCTGAATATCAGAGTAGGTTTTTCCGCCAATCACCTCATTATCCACCAATGTCGTGAACCCAAAATCCAGCAGATACTGATAACCCAGCTGCGGTGTGATGTCCACCAGCGTCTTCACCGTCACGATATTCATCGAATTCTGAATACCAAGCCGCAGTGAAGACAGGCCTCTGTAAGACTCTCCGTACCAGTTGCGCACCGGTGTACCATCTTCATAGGAATAGGGTGCATCATTCTGCGTTGTAGCCAGCGTCATTCCACCGGCATCCAGCGCCGGTGCATAGGTGGAAACAACCTTAAAGGTCGAACCCGGCTGCCGGACAGAATCTGTCGCACGGTCCAGTGTCCGGTTTGCGGTTTTCTCACCGCGACCGCCGGAAATCGCCAGAACATTTCCGGTATGCTGATCCTCCAGTGTCAATGACACCTGCGGCTGCGGCGTGATGTTCTCGCTCTCTGCAAGCACCGAATCCCCCGCGCCGACTACAGCTTCCTTATATTCCTCTTCGCAGGCCTGCGCCTCCTCCTTGGAGTCAAAAATCAATGTGAAGTAGGGATTGGACTGCTTAAAGTAGCTCTCCAGCATCTCTGTGCTGTAATTGGTAATGGTTCCGTCAGAGGATTGAACGGTCAGCTGATAGTTCAGATACCACCTGGTCCCGTTCGGATAGTTGCTCTCATCAGCCACCACCTCATCGACAATCGCCTGAATCTTGGCATCCTGCGTGGAATAGATGTTCAGACCGCCGCTGTACAAAAGTGTATATGCCTGCGTCTCTGTATATCCCTTGTTCATAAGATCCTGCAGGATCTCATCTGTCAGCGCATCCACAAAATACGAGTTAATGGCATTGTCCGTTGTCGAATTATCCACCAGCTGGATGCGAGAATACACATCGTCTGCTACAGCGTCATCGTACTCCGCCTGGGTAATCCATCCCTGCTCCAGCATATTCTTCAGAACCTGCTCATGTCGTTCCTTGTTATGATCCGGATACACAATCGGATCGTAGTAGGACGGGTTCTGCGTAATGCCGGCAATGACCGCACATTCTGACAGCGTCAGCTTGCTGACGGATTTGCCAAAATACCGTCTGGATGCTGCCTCCACCCCGAGTGTCCCATGTCCAAGGTTGATGGTATTCATATAGTTCAGAAGAATATCATCCTTGCTCATGGTCTTCTCCAGCTCAAGCGCCAGATACCACTCCTGGAACTTGCGCCGGACACTGTCGGAAAAAGACTCATCCGTCCATCCTGTGAACACATTATTCTTGATCAGCTGCTGTGTAATGGTGCTGGCGCCCTCGGAAAAATTCCCACTGGTAACACCAATGACCATGGCACGCATAATTCCCTGGATATCAATGCCCGGGTGCTGATAGAAGCGTTCGTCCTCGATGGCAACGAAGGCATGCTGCAGGTTTTCCGGTACCATATCCATCGTCACCGGAATGCGGTTGGAGTCCGTCGATACCAGCTTTGCCGTCTGATTGCCGTCACTGTCATAAACAAATGTAGAATAGCCTGTCGGGGTAACATCAATATTGCTGATGTCGGGCGAGGAGTCAATAATGCCCTGAAATGCTCCAAAGCCCACACAGGCCACCATGCAGCACGCACCTACCGCCAAAAGAAAAATCACCAGAGTCAGAATCAATCCGATCTTGTTGGAGCGTTTCTGTGCTCTGGAATTCAGGCTTTTTATATTGCGTGAAAGCCCTGTTCTTCCATAATTCATAGCTGTACTGTTCAAATCACCTTTCTGAAACCATTGTAACTATTCGGCATTCGTTCCGATATACTGGGCAGACTGCGAATAGCTGTTATCTGCAATTACAATGAATCACTCTATTCTACTTCAATACCTGCAGAATGGCAAAAATATTACAGTACTGTTACGCCCAAAGGAAGCACCGCGCTGCATATCATATGCAGGATATTCTGTTGACACGCATCGCTTTACGTGCTACGGTAGCGCCTGTTCAACGAGTGTGGCTACTGCTGCAGAGCTGGCATGGGCTTGCAGCAATTCCTTTCCACTCTTTCAAAACTAAGGAGATCAATATGCATAACATGAATCATCACCAGAAAGTTCTTTACCTCGTCCATGCTGCCTTAATCGCAGCAATCTATGTCGTTCTCACGGAACTGGCTGCCGGCTTTGACCTGGCAAGCGGAGCCATTCAGGTCCGCTTTTCCGAGGTTCTGACGGTACTTCCCTTTTTCACCGGAGCCGCCATTCCCGGCGTAACTCTTGGCTGCCTTCTTGCTAATATTCTGACCGGAAGTGCGCTTCCCGATGTCATCTTCGGCACGCTTGCTACATTGATCGGTGCTGTTTTTACCTATCAGCTTCGCCGTCACCGCTTTCTGTGCACACTTCCTCCCGTTGTTTCCAATGCTGTTATTATTCCGCTGGTGCTGCGCTTTGCTTACGCCACACCGGGCGCGCTGTGGTTTCTGGCCCTCACGGTGGGTGCCGGTGAAGTGATCTGCTGCGTCATCTTCGGAAGCCTTCTGATCTCTGTTCTGCTGCCGCGCAGAAATCAGATCTTTGCAGAGGGGGCTGTTGCAGAGCACGCTTCCGCCAAATAAGATCAAAAGGGCATCACAGGGCGCAGCACCATGCCATTTGCTGCGCTTTATGCCTCCTCCTGTTCTATTGCGCCATCGTTGGTCTCACCATCTTCTTTCTCCGTTTCATTCGGTTTCACTTCCTGCTTGTCCCCCTGGTTCTCCAACTGCTCCTGCATCTTCTCCAGCAAAGTCTGAACGTCTTCCAGACGCTCCTGCTGCTGCGCAAAAAGCCTTTCCTGCTGGTCCAGACTGTCCCGAAGCCCCATAAGCCCGCAGCTTTCATTGTGAAGATACGCATCCATATCTGATTGGGCAGTACTGACCTCTTCCTGCATCTGCGTCATAATCCGGTAGAATTCCGTCTGCTGCTCCTGCATTTCCTCCAGCACTGCTTCCAGGTTCTCCATAGTGCCTTTTTGTTCCGCGCTCTGCGCCTCCAGCACCGACTGAATATTCCTGCGCTCTGCAGCCATCGTAATCTGCAGCTGTGAGAGCTGCTCGGCAATCGCCTTCTGCTGCTCCAGTACCTCACTCTGCTGCGTCGCAAATGCAGCCTGCGTCTCCAATATCGCACTTTGCTGTTCCAATACCTTGCTTTGCTGTATTCCCGCCTGAC
>CAVFRZ010000248.1:0-3449 GCA_963624875.1 Anaerovibrio sp. | reverse complement strand
CCCTGCCAAGCCTTTTTCGGTACTGAAACAACCATGCCTGCTCGAGCAGACACTGTCCGGAATTTTACAGTAACAGATACTATTTTACAAACGCTGCTCCGGCTCCGACTTCCCGTGCGGGAACACCGACAAGGTGAGCACCCTTGGTGAGACAGCTGTGGTTTACGACGGCGTTGGCGCCGACCATGATGTCATCTGCCAGCTCAATATCACCGAATACCTTGGCGCCCGGCCCGAGATAGACGTTGCTGCCGATGCGGGGCGGATTTGCGCCGTTTGCTCCGACACAGACACCGGGATGGATGCGGGCCCCCGGCCCGATGGAGCTTCCCGCATTGATGATCACCGGACCAAGGTGAGCGATGGAGAATCCCTCACCCAGAACATTCATGGGAATGGACAGAGCGTATCTGGTTTGAATCCGCATGAGCCGAAAGAGCCGGAAATGCCGGTTCCAGGCATGCGTATTGTAAGCATATTCCGCCAGCCGCAGAGCACGTGCGTGTCGGTAGAGAATTTTATTCTCTGTAAGATAAAACGGAAGCCGGTAATACCAGCGGTATTCATATACCTTCGCTTCCAGCGCCAGTACGCGCCGAAGCTCTTCTTTGCTTGTGATCATTGCAGTGTCTCCTTGTTGAAAGTGCATTTCGTACACCGGAGGGCAGTTCTTGTGCAAACGATGTACCAGTTGCAATGATAGCGGATTGCGGCGGTGTTTGCACCAGTGGAATGACACAGCCGCATGATGATGCCTATCCATATTTCGTCCAAAATAAGATCGCATCGAATATCAGCCGAAATCGGATAAGCCAATGGAGCAATTGATTTTGAATGAACTATAGCATATGATTATATCAAATCACGATTTGATACTGCTTGCCGGAGGTAATTCTGTGTTTATCGGGAGAGAGCAAGAATTAAAATTTCTGAATGACAAATATGAGGAAGCAGGCGGCCAATTGATTGTGCTGTATGGAAGACGCCGTGTGGGGAAGACAGAGACGCTGCGGGAATTCTGCAAAGGAAAGCCGCATGTCTTTTTTTCCTGTACACAAACGACGGATCGTGTGCAGCTGCGCAGTTTTTCTGCGCGAATGCTGCGGGAGGATATTCCGGCAAGAAGTTATATTACCGAGTTTGAGGATTGGGAAAAGGCGCTTGGTGCCGTATCAGAGCTGCCTTATGGAGAGCAGAAGAAACTCCTTGTGATCGATGAGTTTCCGTATATGTGCCATGGGAATAAGAGTATCCCATCGATCCTGCAGAACCTGTGGGACTTTCGACTCCGTCAGGACAATGTGATGATTATCCTCTGCGGGAGCGCAATGAGCTTCATCGAAAAGGATCTGCTTGCAGAGAAGAATCCTCTGTACGGAAGAGCCACGGGAATTTATAAGATGAAGGAGATGGGGTTCTATGATGCGGTAAAATTCTTTCCGACCTATACTCCGAAAGACAAGGTGCTGGCCTATGCGGTTCTCGGCGGCATTCCGCACTATCTGAAGCAGTGGAATTCAAGTCTGTCCGTGGATGAGAACATTAAGAAAAATATTCTGACCAGGGGCTGCATCCTGTACAGTGAGGTGGATTTCCTGCTGCATCAGGAGCTGCGGGAGACGCCGATCTATAACTCCATCATCGAAGCGGTGGCACTCGGGAATACCCGGCTGAATGAGATCAGTCAGAAATCGCTGGTGGAGGATACGTCTAAGACCAGTGTATATTTAAAAAATCTGATCGAGCTGGGAATTGTGGAACGGGAATTTTCGGTTGATGTCAAGGTGAAGGAACAGACGAATACGAGCCGCGGAAGTTATCATCTGACGGACAATTTCTTCCGCTTCTGGTATGCCTTTGGATTCGCAAACTATTCGCAGCTGGAGGACGGAGATGTGGATGGTGTTTACGAATATGTCGTGAAACCAGCTCTTCATGAGTTCGCAGCATATACTTTTGAGGATGTGTGCAGAGAATTTGTACGTCAGATGCAGAGAAAGAATGCGCTGCCCTTCCGGTATACCAGGATGGGCAGATGGTACGGAAAAACGACCGTTCGTGATGAGAAGGCTACAGATGGGCTTCGTACAGCGGAGACAGAGATTGATATCTTATGCATGGATCGGGAGGAGAAGGAATACCTGGTGGGAGAATGCAAGTTTAAGGGAAACGCATTCTCCTATTCGGAGTATCTGGATACGCTGGCGAAACTGACACCATGGAAGGAAAAGGCGAAATTTCATTATGCTCTTTTTTCTGAGAGCGGATTCGACAGCAGGATTACGGAGAGGGCAGCGGAGAATAATACAACACTATACGGGCT
Source organism: Anaerovibrio sp. (assembly GCA_963624875.1). GTDB lineage: Bacteria > Bacillota > Clostridia > Lachnospirales > Lachnospiraceae > CAG-791. The sequence goes on along the minus strand of CAVFRZ010000248.1, from coordinate 1,126 downwards.
CGAGGAAATTGTCGGATTGATTCGTTAGTATTGGTGTATGTTTGCTTATGCTTCGGCTAAAAAAGATTGCATCGAATATTAGCCGAGACACGGAGAATATATGGTATTTAAATACAAGAAGGCGCTTTACCCGAAGATTGCCTTAATTAAGGCGGCATATCATTTTACGGATGTTGCATATCTTCATCTTGATAGCGATGAAGAATACTATAAAGTTGAGATTACTCCCAAGGCTGGATGTTGTCTTGAAGAACGGGATTTTGAAAATCAAATTCTAGCGCAGACTGCTAGAAATGAGATCTATAAACAAACAAAGAATATTCGAGAGATCGCGCTGGCTCGGGCACTTGCTTCTAGCGTAATAGAAAATGTTGAGGATGTCGAAGATATGAATGAGAACATATCTGCGGATCAGATTTTGCATAATTGGTTTGACGTAAATGAATAACAAAGGGAGATTATTGCTCAATAAAGACCTCTATGATAAGGCTGTAATATTGTCGGCGATACAGCAGTACCATGAATTAGCACTGATCCAGGTGCATGAAAAAGGAAACCATTGGGAATGTATATTTTCTGATTGCAAGTATGACATACAGATAACAATGAAAGAGTTTGAAAACTATGTCATAAACATAATCAATGCGAGGGTTTGATGAGTATTATTAGCTCATTGTTGTTGCTGGTTCTTATGATGGCATGTATATACTTCTCATACACCGATTTACGATACAACCAGATCAAAAGCAATAAGTTGGTGGTCTTTGGGACGATTGGTATTATTTGGGATATCGTATTGTACGTGGGCTACCAGCGAGACATGGCAAAATATGCAGTGTTTACTGTTCTTATACTGGGGACAATCTCTATTGCACTGTATGCGATGCACATTTGGGCTGCCGGTGACAGTAAACTGATGATTCTTATAGGACTATTAATACCGCCGTTGGATAGCGAAAGGGGGAGCCTGATACTCAATGAAATAATGATTCCTGTTTATGCATTTGGCATAGGATTTTTGTATCTTATTGTCGATACAGGAATTCACATGGTGAAAAAAGAGTATCGTTTTACTAGTACAATGAAAATTAAATAACTGGCCATATTGCCGATGCTCAGCTATACT
>CAVFRZ010000247.1:0-3461 GCA_963624875.1 Anaerovibrio sp. | reverse complement strand
ACATGTACCGTATGCGGGAACTGGTCCACTGGCTGAACTTCCTTCAGTTCATAACCGCCTGCTGCCAGGATTTTGCAGTCCCTTGCCATCGTAGCGGGATCACAGCTAACATAGATAATCCGCTCCGGCTGTGTTTCCAGAATGCTCTGAAGGCACACCTCATCGCAGCCTTTCCGGGGCGGATCGACAACAACCACGTCCACCATCCCCTGCTTATCTGATCTGCCCTCTGCCCTCATCTTGCTTTCGACGTATTCCGGCAGGACATCCTCTGCCTTCCCCACGCAGAAGGTGATGTTCGTAAGACCGTTTTTTTCCGCGTTTATCCTCGCATCCCGAATGGCATCCGGGATCACCTCCACGCCATACACTTTTCCTGCATCCTCTGCCAGAAAGCACCCAATCGTACCGACACCGCAGTACAGGTCCCAGACAACCTCCGTTCCCGTGAGTCCGGCATAGCAGCGTACGATGCTGTACAGCCGCTCCGCCTGAACCGGATTCACCTGATAGAACGAAAGCGGCGAAATGCGATAGGTTATGCTGCGCAGGGAATCTCCAAAGCACACCTCTTTGCCTTCATATTTCGCAGGCAGCACATGCATGGTATCCTCAATGGCCTCTTTTCCCCAAAGTGTACGGCCTTCCCGCCCCATGATTACATTGGTTCGTTCCGTATTGCTGTTGACGCAAATGCTGCTCATTCCGGGAAGCTCCCGCAGACACTCCGCCAGTGCCTCCTCCTTTGGAAGCTTCTTGCCATTGATCACGAGACACACCATGGTTTCCTGCGAATAGATCCCGGAACGAATCAGAATGTGCCGCACAAGCCCCGTTCCCGTTTCCTCGCGATACGCCGGCACATGATACTCCTCCATATACTTCAATATCGCTGCGAGAATATCCTGATTTTCCTGCGGTCCGACAAGACAGTCCTCAACCGGTACAATGCAGTGCGTATGTCCCGCATAAAAACCGGCGACCGGCCTGCCATCCTTTTCACCGACCGGAAGCTGCTCCTTGTTACGAAACCGATAAGGAGCCTCCATGCCCAGAATGGGATGCATTGCTTTCTGTACAGTCTCCTCAGAAAATCCACCGATCCGCAGCAGCACATCTTTTACACGCTTTTGCTTGAACAAAAGCTGCTGATCATAGGAAAGCTCCTGGATCTGGCAGCCGCCGCATTTGCGTGCGAGTTCACATTTCGGTGCCGTCCGAAACGGAGACGGAGCAACAATTTTCATCAGTCTGGCAAAGCCATAGCCCTTTTTGACCTTCATAACCTTGGCTGTGACAGTATCTCCCGTCAGTGCTCCCTTGATAAACAGCGTAAAGCCGTCCACTTTGCCGATACCGGCGCCGTCCGAGCCGATGTCATCAATGGTAACCGTCACGATATCGTTCTTCTGAAATGTCTTTTCTGTCATTCTTTCTATTCCGTCTTCCGGATGTTGGAATCCAGGAGCTGCTGCCAGCCAAGCCATGCATTGTCCTCCGTGCCGCGTTCGAACATCTCCTTGAAGATCTCCAGCTTGGCATCTGCGTTATCTGCAAAATTCAGTGCCGCTGCCTCTGCCAATGCAGGCTTTTTCGGAGAGCCGTATTCCAGCTCCCCGTGGTGCGCCAGAATGCAGTGGCGCAGCTCTGCAGAAAGTACAGGCGGGAAATCCGGAATCTCCCGCAGCTTTTCATCAATCATCTCCACGCCGATGATGATGTGTCCGATCAGCTGTCCCTCGTCCGTATAATCGTTCTGCGGAAACCGGGAAAGCTCTCTGGTCTTGCCGATGTCGTGGAACATTGCCGATGTCAGCAATAGATCCCTGTTCAGAAACGAATAATTGTCTGCGAAGGCATCACACAGCTTCATAACCCCCAGGGTATGCTCCAACAGGCCGCCCATGAAGCCATGATGCACCGTCTTCGCCGCCGATGACACCTGGAAGGCATGGATAAATTCCTTATCCTCCACAAAGAACTTGATGATCAGCTGCCGCAGATGCGGCTCCTTCACCTTATTGGCAAGGCGGATCATCTCATCCCACATGGCTTTACGATCCTTCTTGGTGACCGGAATGTACTCTGACGGATCGTACTCGCCCTCGCGGCATTTGCGGGCTCTTTTGATGTTCAGCTGATATTTTTTCTGGAAAACAACGACCTCACCCACAATGTCGACGTAATCCATCTCTGCAAATTCCTCGATTCCGACACTGCCGGGATCCCAGATCTTGCCGTCGATGCTGCCGGTTTTATCCTGCAGGACAAGGCTGTCGTAGGCACGGCCGTTTTTGGCTGTGAGCTCACTCTTTTTACGGCAAAGATAAATACTGCTGACTGTCGTTCCTTCCCTTAAATCCTTGATATACTGCATTTGCTGTCCCTTCTATAACGTACACAAACATACACGACATAAACGAAAGGTGTACGCAGTGTATGCATCCACGTCGCATCCGTCCTACTTCTTTGGCACGAACCGGCCTTTAACCGCTTTTTACTGCCTTAATGCTTACCAAAGCTAAGCCGGCTGCCCAGATTTACTACAATTGTAACATCCGTATAGCTCTCTCCGCTTTGCCGTTTCAGCTGAATGCTGAGCTGTCTTCCTGACCTTGCATTCAGGAGCTGGCCAGTCAGTTCTTCACAGCTTGTAATCTCTCGTCCCGCAAAGGCCGTGATCACATCCCCGCTCTGAATTCCGGCCTCCATGGCCGGAGAATCCATTTCCGTCCTCAGCACATAGGCACCCTCCGGAATGCTCTGCTCCTGCCGCACATTCTCCGGCACATCTGCCGTATGGACGCCAAGATACCCCACCGATGTTTCATTGGACAACTTTTCGATCAAGGGCTTTAATCCGGTGATTCCTGTTGCACAAATCAGATTCTGTGCATCCGAGGTCTGATACTGCATATCAATCCAGCCAATGACGCTGCCGTTCATATCGACCAGTACACCACTGGCCGTTTTGCTGCCGCTGATATCGGTTGAGATCTGCTGATACGTGCTGTCTGTAACGTCAAGGGAAAGTCCCGCGTTTGTTATGACTCCGTAGCTGACGGAGCCCGCAGTTCCTGCAGGACTCCCAACCGCGATGACCGGGCTCCCGGCCAGCTCATCCTTTTCGCTGCTTCCAAGTGCCGCTACAGCCAGCAGATCATTTTGTGCAAAGCTCCCCTGAAGCTTTCCTTCATCTACGCTTAGGATGGTGAGTCCGGTTATCCTGTCCTGCGCCAGAACCGACGCCTCCGCGCTCTGTCCGTCCGCAAACTGCACGCGGATCTGTTCCGCTTCTGCATAGTCATCCTCTCCGGCCAGAATCAGAAGATTCGTTCCCTTTTCCGCCACAATCAGCCCGCTCACCGATCCGCTTTTGTTGTACAGATCACCGGCCCAGTCGTAATTCGAAGTAATAACAGACACCGTTACCATAGACTTCGACGCTTCATTCGCCAACC
>CAVFRZ010000246.1:0-3475 GCA_963624875.1 Anaerovibrio sp. | reverse complement strand
GGAGGAGATGGCCTGTCCAAGCTTGCGTGCGAAGGAGTACACGGCGTAAACGGTGCCGTCCTCGCGAACGCCGGTGCGGACCTCGGTGTCATCAATAACATCTGTGATCATGGCCCATACGACGGTATTAAAGTAGCCCATGCCGATCATGGCAATAGCACTGAATACGACATACACATACGGATTGGAAGGGTGAACCACAAGGCAAACCAAAAGAGCGGCTGCACCGACAAGAGCGGATACGGTAGAGAGCTCCTTTTTGCCGAACTTGTTGGAAAGGGCAACTGCAGTCGGGGCGCAGACAACGAGAACGCCGAGCATGCTTACCAGGCTGGCAACAGACTGTGCGGCAGCGCTTCCGTAGAAATTCGGATATACATAGCTGTTCATACCCGAGAGCGTCAGCTGGGAGAGCAGCAGCATGATGGCTGCGGCAATGATGCCCAAAAGTGCACGGTTGGTGAAAATGCTCTTAAAGAGCTTTCCGATGTTCAGCTTCTCAGTGGTGGTAGTAGCCTCCACGCGCTCTCTTACGAGGTTGAAGCAGAGGATGTAGCAGATTACGGCACAGACAGAGAAAATACCTGCGATAACCATCATGCGGGAGCCGGAGAGAACAGTCTTGCCGTCTACCACAACGTAAGCGAACATGGGTGTTCCGACACCGATAACAAGGGATGCCAGACTGGAGCCGATGGTGCGCCAGGTGGAGAGCTCGGAACGGTGCTGCGGCTCGGGGGAGATGGCAGATGCCATGGATCCGTAGGGGATGTTGATGGAGGTATAGAAGATGGATCCCCACAGGATATAGGTGATTGCAAGCCATGCTACCTTGAATCCATACGGCATTCCGGCAAGCCCTGCCTGGAATACCAGGAAGGACGCGATGGCAACCGGTCCGCACATTCTCTTGAGCCAGGGACGGAATTTGCCATCCTTTGTGGGCTTGGAGCGGTCGACGATCTGTCCCATGGTTACATCGGTGAAGGCATCCACGATGCGGGCAGCCATCATGATGACGCCGACCACGCCGGCACTGATGCCCATGACATCGGTATAGAACTTCATAAGGAACATGGAAGAGAGAATGAAGGTGAAATCGTTGCCGAAGTCACCGAACATGTAGCCGATGCGGTCTCTCATCCCAAAGGGACGAACGGTTTTGGTGTTGTCAGAGGTCATATTTTTCTCCTTAACTATTTAAGAACAGCAACATTGCGAAACCAAACGGTATTATGGGGCAAAGAACCTTTGACTCCAACATCACGTAATCAGTGATGCCTCATAACATTTGGCCCTTGGTCAACGCTCCGCCGCAATGCAAACAAAAACCCTGCCGGGACTAGGGTGCGTGCGGCAATTGCGCAGTACACATCCTAATTGAGGCAGGGAATTTGAGGTTAGAACAATTTTATGAAAAACAGGGAAAATCATCCACTTACAGGAGTCCCTTAATCAGAATCAAAAGGATCAGCAAGGGGAGTATAAACTGGAAATACGGCTTTAATTTCGGAGAAAGCTTCAGCCCCTCACCGGTATTGGCTTCCTTAAGATAATGGTCGAATCCCCAGCCGAATTTGGTGACGCAGAAAAGCAAAAAGACAAGCGATCCGGCGGGCAGCAGGAGGTTGCTGACCAGGAAATCCTCTGTATCGAGAACGCCTCTTCCTCCGATCAGGGACGCGCTGCTCCAGATATTGAATCCCAGAACGCAGGGGATACTGCCGATGAAAACAATGGGAAAATGAACCAGGACGGATTTCTTTCGGCTCCAGCCGAAATTATCCATGCCTGCTGCAATCAGGTTCTCAAATACGGCAGTTACCGTGGAAAAGCTTGCAAAGGTCATAAATACGAAAAAGAGTGTTCCCCAAAGTCTGCCGCCCGGCATATTCATGAAAACCTGCGGAAGAGTGATGAAGATCAACGAGGCGCCCTGGTCGGGGCTGATATCATAGGAAAAGCAGGCGGGGAATATAATAAGTCCGGACAGAAGAGCTACAAACGTGTCCAGGATGCAGATACGAACCGATTCGCCGGCCAGCGTCTGATCGGATGACATATAGCTTCCGAAGATCTCAAGTGCAGCGATTCCCAGACTCAGGGTGAAAAAGGCCTGATTCATTGCTGCAACAATTACGTTTCCGATTCCGATTTCAAGAGCAGCATCAAGGTCCGGCATCAGGTAGAAGCGGACTCCCTCTGCAGCGCCGGGAAGAAACAGACTGTGAATGGCGAGAATGATAATCAAAACCAGAAGGCATCCCATCATGATCTTTGTGATCTTCTCGAGGCTCTTCTGAACACTATCGCCGCATACCAGAAAACCGACAATAACAGTAATCGCCATGAACAGAAGCATTTCGCCCGGATTTGCCAGCATAGCGCTGAATACACCGGAAGCCTCCTCAGAGCTTATGCCGCTGAATACGCCGGACGCAAATTTAACAGCAAAATCCAGCATCCAACCGGAAACCGTAGTGTAGTACAGCATCAGCATAAGGCAGCCTGCAATACAGAACCAGCCGTGAATGTGCCAGAAGCTTCCTTTGGGCTCGAGCTTCTTATAGGCCTGCACGGCACTGGCCTTGCTGGCGCGTCCTACTGCCAGCTCCATGGTCATAACCGGGATTCCCATCAATATTAAGAAGAGAAGGTAAAACAAAACAAAAATAGCCCCGCCATTCGCGCCGGCAACATAGGGGAACTTCCATACATTGCCAATGCCGATGGCACAGCCTGCACTAACCAGGATAAAACCGAGTCTGGAACTGAATTGATCACGTTGCTTCATAATAGGTATCCTTTTCCTTTACTTAGGGTGATTTTCTGCGTATTTTTTTAACCGGGTTGAGTTGAACTGCATTGAGTTGAATTGCATTGAGGCAATCCACGGGGGCGCTGACAGTGCAGTTACATCTTTACTGGTTGACGCAGAGCATTGCGATTATATCGCGGACAATAGGAACGCGCACGCACACGCGACAACGCGTTAAACTACAAAATAACGGCGGAAGTATGAAAATCGAATTTAAAATTGTGCAAAATTTATGTTTGACAATATGAATCCCTTTTGATAACATATCCCTTGCGTTCGCGAGAGCGCAAAACGAAATCTTCTAAAAGAGATTCGATACGGAGAGGTATCGAAGCGGTCATAACGAGGCGGTCTTGAAAACCGTTTGTCCTTTTGGGCACATGGGTTCGAATCCCATCCTCTCCGCTTCCTTATGTTATCTGAAGGAATGGCTCTGCGGAAACGCGGTGGCTAATATAACGAAGACTCAGGTTAGAGCTTTTGGAGAAATACCCAAGAGGTCGAAGGGGCTCCCCTGGAAAGGGAGTAGGTCGTTAATAGCGGCGCGAGGGTTCAAATCCCTCTTTCTCCGGAAACTGATTCGCCTTGCGGATTGGTTCTGTACATTCTCAATCACATAGTGACAATCAAATAGAAATGCAACCCTGAATCAATTCT
>CAVFRZ010000245.1:0-3483 GCA_963624875.1 Anaerovibrio sp. | reverse complement strand
GAATGGTGAGTGGTGGATGGTTCTGCTGGCCGTCCGGCCGTATGTGGCCCCGGAGGATCCGGAGGGGAATTTCCATTTCAATACAGGACGAGAGACCTTCCTGGTGCCCTTCCACTGGGAGAAGGATGGCTGGCCGCTTCTGGATACCGAGGACGGCATCGTGCACAGCAGCGAGAGAAAGCCGGATCTGCCGGAGTACATCCCTGCGGGTGTTAACCCCATGGAGCAGGAGGTTCTGGACGACTTCAGTGATGCGGAACTGGATCTTCGCTGGAACACCATTCAGGCGCCGGTGTCGGAGTTTTACTCTCTGACACAGAATCCCGGAGCACTTCGTCTGTCTCTTTTGAAGGAAACTTTGTGGAAGCAAAACGCGGAGGATCGCTGGCATACCAGCCAGCCGGCCTGCGTCCTTCGCCGGCAGCAGCACCATACCTTTGATATGGCATCGAAGGTGCTGCTTGCAGCCTCTGATCCTGCCGCAGAGGCCGGAATCGTCCTGCTGCAGGACGATCGCTACAGCTATCTTCTTACTATGGGACACAATGCAGATGGACAGGCAGTACTGCGTCTTGCAAAGGTAGAGGACGGACGGCATGAGGTGCTACGCGAGGTTGCGTTGCCGGGCGAGGAGAGCGTGAGTATTCCTGCTGACGGAAAGACAGCAGGTCCTGCGATTCTGGGCTGCACCTGCAACAATGAAACCTACGATTTCTGGTACGTACCGGCATCGGAGAGCACAGAAATCGAAGGCGGCTGCCAGACGACAACTCTGGAGCAGGCAAAGGGCCGAATCTGTGAGGAGAACCGGATATCCGTTACAGAAAAGCTTCCGGCAAGTCTTCTTAGCTCGAATATCAACGGCGGCTTCACCGGAGCGTATGTCGGCATGTATGCCAGCGGCAACGCAGAGGCCTGCGAAGGCTATGCGGATTTTGACTGGTTTTTGTACAAGGGCGGAAGGATTTAGTAAATAGAAATGAAGTTATCAAAACTGGTATCGGATGGGGCCCTTTTCCAGCAGGGAAAGCCCATTCATGTGTGGGGGACAGCAGAGCCGGGAGAAAGACTTACGGCAAGGCTCTTCCCCAGTGCAGAAGAAACGGTGCAAAGCGTATCGGCGCAGGCGGCACCGGCAGAACCGGGGGTGAAGGCCCCAGGAGAAGGTGAGCAGGGGATGCTTATCCGCAAGGCCAGCGGGAGCGCCGCGCAGGATGGGCGGTTTGATCTTTATTTAGACCCGCTCCCTGCCGGAGGCCCTTATGAGCTTGTGGTCAGCGGCGAAGAGGGAAGAGAGCTTCGCGTGCATGACATTCTGATCGGGGCGCTCTGGTATGTGTCCGGACAGTCCAATATCGATGTGGATATGGAGCGCTGCTACGACAGCTATCCGGAAATGGTGCGGGACTGCACCGATGACGGCATCCGAAGCTTTCGCGTCAAGGAGAATGCAGATTATCACGGACCGGTGGAGGAACCGGTTGATGGCTTCTGGAGAAAGGCGGAGTATAACTCCATACTGGGATTTTCGGCATCGGCCTACTTTTTTGCACGCGCACTGCGGGAGATGACCGGTGTTCCGGTCGGTATCCTGCAGGCATCCCTTGGCGGATCGAGAATTACGTCCTGGCTTTCGAAGGAAATGCTGCAGGGCGACGATGCCTACCTGCCGCTTTTGGAGGAGGCGCGTCAGTATGGGGACGACGCATTTATGCAGGCAGTGGTTCATGAGAACGAAACCGCACCGGCTGCCTGGAAGGCCGAGCTGGATCAATGTGATGCCGGAAGGAGGCAGGACTGGCAAGAGCATCCGGAGATGATTCTGGAGAACGGTACTTCGCTGGAGCTGCCGTGCTATTTTCGTGATACGGAGCTTTCAGGTTTTACCGGCTGCGTGTGGCTTGCCAGGAGCTTTGAGCTGCCGGCAGAGATGGCCGGGAAGAGCGCAGGCCTCTGGCTGGGGACGATGGTGGATTCGGATATCACGTATGTGAACGGTGTAAAGGTCGGAGAGACCGGGTATCAGTATCCGCCGCGCAAGTACCGGATTCCGGAGCAGGTTCTGCGTGCCGGGCGCAACACCATTGCAGTTCGCCTGGTGGTGGAAGGCGGCAAGGGAAGATGGACGCCGGGAAAGGGTTATTTTATCTATAATGACCAGGGAATCGTTGATCTGAAGGGAACCTGGAGCTATCGCATCGGAGTGAGGATGGATGTTATTCCTCCCACGGATTTTGTGAGCTGGAAGGCAACCGGGCTGTTCAACGGAACGGCATATCCTTGCTTTGCACTGCCGGTGGAGGGGATGCTCTGGTACCAGGGCGAAGCCAATACCCATCAGCCCTATGACTATCTGGACCTTATGAAACGGTATGTCAGCGGCTATCGAAAGCTCTGGAAGGATGAGACTTTGCCGTTTTACTTTGTGCAGCTTCCGAATTACGACGTCACGATGGACGGCGATATGGACTGGGCGCCCCTTAGGGATAAACAGCGCCTTGCGGCGCTGGCGATTCCGCACGCCGGGATGGCGGTCACTATGGATCTGGGCGAGGACAATGACCTGCATCCGCACGGCAAGAGGCTGATCGGGCGGCGCCTGGCACTTATGGCGGCACATGACGTATACGGTAAGGATGTGGAATACTCAGGACCGGTGCCGATACAGGCAGACGGGGCCCTGTGGGAAGCAGAGCACTCGGTTGCCGTCACGCTGACACATGCGGCAGGTCTCTATGCTGATTCCTTTGATAAGGGGAGTGTGGTGACGGATGCGGAGTTTGTTGCGGCGGACGGCAGTGTGTACCCGGCAGAGGTGCTTATTCAGGAGCAGGACGAGGGCGAAACGAGGGCTGCGGATGCTTCGAGAGAAGATCTTGTAGGCAAGGAAATGCCGGATACTGCAGTAATCCAATTTGTCTGCAGAGCATTTCCAGAAGGAGAGAGGCCGGTGCAGGTGCGTTATGCCTATCGCAGCACACTGACGGGAGCGCTTATCCGGAATGCAGCCGGACTCCCGATGACACCGTTTGTACTGGATGTATCATGGGGTTAAAAGACCTCTTGACCACAGCATTATGATATCAGGGCCTAAAGGCCCGGACCTTTGCCGTACACTTGCGGTGACAAGACTGCGGCAGGAAGATGAAGAAAGCAAACACCCTATGAAGACATTATTCAATGACAATTGGAAATTTCTGGAGCTGCCGGTGGAGAGCACTCTGGAGGAAGCGCAGGCTGCTCATAAAGGCGACAGATTTGCACCGGTGCAAATTCCGCACGACTGGCTGATCGGTGACAGCCGGCAGTTGTACCGGAACGGAACCGGCTGGTACTGCAAGAGCTTTAGCTGGCAGGAAAACAACGAGGAACGCACGTTTCTTATTTTCGACGGAATTTACATGAACAGTGCGGTGTACCTGAACGGAGAGAAGATCGGTGAGTGGAAATACGGCTACACCCGCTTTTCCCTGGAGCTGACAG
>CAVFRZ010000244.1:0-3507 GCA_963624875.1 Anaerovibrio sp. | reverse complement strand
ACAGCGATCTTTGTACAGCCGGGAGAGATAGCGGAGAATCTGCAGAGACAGGGCGATTTTCTGGACGGCATCGAGCCGGGGAAGCCGACGGTGCGTCATTTGAGCAGGCAGACGCGGATCGCCTCTGTCCTGAGTGCAGCCGTATCAAGTGCGCTGGTGCTGCCGATGCTGTACATTCATGCGAAGTGGGGCAACTATTCCGCTTTCTATACCACGCCGATGACGGTGATGATACTGGTCGGCATGGTAATGAGTATTCTGGAGGAGCTGAAAGTTTACGGCACGATGGAACAGTACAGAATGTTCTTGTGAGGTGAAGTGATGTACCATTTTATTCCCTCGTGGTACGAAGAGAATAGCTGGGCGGCCCGGTATGTGCCATGGTATCGGGAGTCGGATACAGCCACCTTTGATGATACCGTGAACCAGATTCGGTTGTTCCGGGAGGCCGGAGAGGAGACGGAGCTGGTATGTCTGGCGTATATGCCGAACCTGCGCCGATTTCTGCATAGGGAAAATATCTATCCCATCCCATTCTGGTCTGCCTTTGATGCGCTGCAGGGCGTGACATGGGAGAAGCCGGCAGTGTTATCCTATGAGGAGCTGCCCTGGCCGGTCGGGATTGAGTGGGTATATCAGCCGGCAAAGGTGCTGGCTTATTTAAAAAGAGAGCTGTACGCAGCCATTGAGTTCGAGGAGAGCGGTTCTCTGTGCTGGGTGGAGTACTATGAAACACGCGATGGGCAAAGTGTGTTGAGCCGCCGGGATATCTATGATGACCGCGGATTTCGCTCCAGCTCTGCCTGGTACTGGGGTGGTCGGCCCCGGCGACAGGAATATTACTCGCCGAAGGGGGATCTGTGCTTCTACGAAGATGTAACGACGGGTGAGATCACACGGTTTGTGGAACGGCCGGTGAAGGCACGGGGAGAAAGTCGCATACGCACGTGGGGAACGGACCGTTTAGGAAGAGAGGGCGGAACATGCATTGAGACCATTCGGTACCGGTGTATGGAGGACTTGATCCGGGAGGCGGCGAAGACTTTCTTCCGGAAACGGCTGGATCGTGAGCCGTATGTGATTGCTGCTAATGCGCAGCACAATGCGATGCTGCTGGAGCTGTTGAAGGAGTGGGCAGATCAGGACGTTGTGCTGTCCTTTTTCGGGGACCGGTATGATTTGTCGGATAATGAGGCTCTGCTGCGGGATACTGCGGCAGCAGGACTGGTGGTGACGGATACGGAAAACGCCGCCAGGAGAATTCGTGAGGCTGGTGTTCCGGGGGAGAAGATCTACGATATCTCGCCGTATGACACGCGCCTGTCACTGGGAAGAAGCCAGCAAATCAAGGAGCTGAAGGTTTTCATGCCGCTGGACGGGCTGGAGGGTATTTTCCGGCAGAAGGCACTGCGGCAGATGTTCGAGTACATGAAGCGTAATACGAATGTAAGCCTGCAGATCGGCACGAGGAAGGAAGGCGGTGACGAGCAGGAGGCGCTGGCGGAAGAGATGCGGGCGGTTCTTGCTGACTGCGGTGTCTCAGATCTGCAAATTCGGATATCAGCGCTGCATTCCGAAGACCAGGAGGTCGGAGAGGAACCGGAAGAAACAGCGATTGCAGGGAAAGCTGCGACGGAGCGAATTGAGATCGTACCGTATCATTCAGAAAATGATCTGACTCGGATTCTGGATGATGTCAGGCTCATTGTGGATGTGCGGGATCAGCCGGATCTGTATCTGCAGATCGCGGGGATCAGTGCGGGTATTCCGCAGGTGAACTACCGCCTCACAAGATACGTGAAGCATTTAAAGAATGGATATATTATAGAGAACATCAATTTCATTACCGGTGCGCTGGAGTATTATCTGGAGGGACTTGCGAACTGGAATGAGGCGCTGGTGTACTGCGTGCAGGAGGGTTCCAGATATACGGGCGGTCAGCTGGTGGATCAGTGGCGGGCGAAGACCGAACACAGGGATGCCCGGGAGGAACTGCAAAAGGCTGAGGACTGGGCAAACGCTACATAGGCGAGCGCTGCATAGATGCAGCTGTGCAGTCACATCGAGGTTTTCTGCAAAAAATCAAGATGGGGGCTGAATGGTTACAATCTTTTGCCTTCAACACCATGTTACATGAGGAAAATGAATGGGACAGACGACGGTGCGGCAGGCCGCAGCACTGCAGATTCCGGCGAGTCAGGCAGTATTGAGCCGCGATTATCCGGGAACTGCCTGCCTGAGGGGCCGATATGAATTGTATATGGAGGGTGATTTCGGCCGGACCTACAAATCTGTTCTTAGCTGGAAGCGCTGCGTTGTCCTGGAGCCGGAGAAGGAGATGACCTTCTGGCCGGAATTTTGCAGATCCTCGGATGTACAGCTGCGGTTTTGCCTGTATCTGCAGGAAATTGACGCAGCGGGCAATGAGACAACGGAGTGGCTGGAGGCGGACAATCTGATGGAGCCGGTGGTGATTCCTGTCGGCAGAGCAAGACGAAGGCTTGCAATTACGCTGCAGCTGAAGGGAAGCGGAGAGATCACATTGGGGCCGATCCATCTGCGGGAGAGAATCCCGAACGGAGCGGCATTTCTGGCAGGGAGCCTGCGCAGAACGGATGCGTACCGGGAGGAGCTATTCTCGTATTTTAATCCGATGGACCGCAAGGCGCCGCTGACGGTGTATTTCTCCGGGAGGCGCCCGCAGGAGGGCTTTGACGGAGTGGACCTTATGTGGGAAAAGCGGATGCCGTTTCTGCTTCTTGCTGATCCTCGCTGCGGGGGCGGCTGCAGCTGCCTTGGCTCTGCGGAATATGAAGAGGTCGTGGAGCAGCGGGTTCGCGGCGCAATGGAGCAGTTAGAGCTTCCGCTGGAGCAGGTGATTATGATCGGCAGCTCCCTGGGAGCAACTGCGGCACTTTATTACGGAGCACTGATTCATCCGGGAGCGATGGTTCTGGGGCGGCCGGTGGTGAATCTGGGAACTGTGGCAGAGCGGGAACGAATCCGCCGACCGGGAGGATTTCCGGCTTCGCTGGACATTCTGCAGAAGCTGACCGGACATGTGAATGAGGCATCGGCCGGGGAACTGGATCGGAGAATATGGAGCCGGATTGATGGGGGAGATTTTGCCGGAACGGAGATGGTAATCGGCTACATGGAGGAGGATGACTATGATCCGAAGGCATACATGGAGCTCCTGCATCATCTGCGCGGGCAGCAGTGTTTGATTTACGGAAAGGGCTTTTCCGGGAGACACAATGACAATCAGGAGCAGGTTATGGATTGGCTGCGGCTGCAGTATGACCGGCTTCTGGAGGAACGCTATGGACGAGGAGAAACGTAACGAGAGAATTGCCTGGCTGGTCTATTGGGATGAGACTGTGCAGGATTCCTATGCCTATGGGAGCACGGTGTCCTTTGCGTGGGACGGAAGTGTGACATTTGAGAATGAGGGAATGCCGCCGGGCTTTGTGATTCGAGAGTGGCATTCGTACTCTGATTATAGGA
>CAVFRZ010000243.1:0-3560 GCA_963624875.1 Anaerovibrio sp. | reverse complement strand
CTTCTGAAGTTTTTCCACGGGGTTGCAGATTTTTAGAATCGGTAACCTGTTTTGCGGTGCTGAACAATTACCTTTTTGAATGGCCGCACCGTCACCTGTATTTCTCGATCTGAGACAGCTTCATCTGGAATTCCACAATGGTGCCGCGTCCCTGTACGCTGCGAATCCGAAGGCCAGCTTCCTCGCCAAAGTAGAGCTTGAGCCGACTGTTAACGTTGGAAAGTCCGATGCTGTGTACATCAAAGGTGTTGATGCTGCGCCGCAGCTGCTCCAATCGCTCCGGACTCATGCCGACACCGGTGTCAAACACACGAAAGCGCACCACATCTCCTCTCTGGAACACGGTCAGCTTGATGTATCCCGTCTCTCCCTTGTCCCGGATACCGTGCAGAATGCTGTTCTCGATAATCGGCTGCAGCATCAGGCGGAAGACCGGGAGCTCGAGCTGCTCCTCCTCCACCTCATAGTAGAGGATGAACTGCTGTCCGAAGCGCATATGCTGGATGACAACGTATTTTTTCAGATACTCGATCTCCTCCCGCAGCGTAATGGGCTGCAGGGGATCCGAGAGTGCATACCGAAGGATATCCGAGAGTGCCTCGGTCATGCGGACCACATCCTCCGCCTCCTGGCCGCAGCGCGCCGCCTTGAACTGGATCATCTGCAGCGTGTTGAACATAAAGTGCGGATTGATCTGGGCCTGAAGCGCTGTCAGGGAAACCACCTCCTGCTGGTGCTTTTTCTGCTCCAGCTCCGAGCTAAGGCGCTCGGTTTCCAGGTGCAGCCGGATGATGTTGTTCAGGATGGTATCGTACTCGTCCTCGGTTTTGTGCGGGTCCTGAAGCCGGCTGTAATCGCCCCTCTCCGCATCACCCAGCACCGATATGATGTGCTCAATATAGCCAAAATTACGGCTCGTCGTCACATACGTTGCTAAAAGCGCTGCCGCAATGCCGGCCGCCAGCATCAGTCCCCAGGATGGAAGATACCGCGCAGCCTGGGAGAGGACACTTCTAACCGGCGTCATGGCGACAATCCGGATACCAAAGGATTCATTGTCACTTTGCTGCAGAAGATACAGGTGATCCCCCACCATTTCCCAGACTCCCGCCTTGCCGTCTCCCGGCAGGTCTGACCGGGAAAGCGACGCTGCATCGGTCTCATCCCCCCAGCAAAAGAGAACCTCGTCGTCCATGTTGATAAAGACAACCGATGTATCCTCCTGCTGCAGCGCATTGGAGAGAAGGCTCCGGAAATCCGTGAGGTTGATTCTCATGACAACAACGCCGCCGAAGAACGGCATCTTCTGCATAAGAGTCAGCTTTCTGGCTGCTCCGTCCCTGTCCCGGTCACCGGGCAGCACCCAGATCTCCGTGTCCTGCCCGCCCATTTTCTCGTAATACTGATACCATTCCTCGTTCTGTGTCAGCCTTGCGATGCGCTCATCCGAGGTGTAGTAGTAATCATAGCCATCCATATAGAGATAAATGCTGTCCACATAGGGGTAGGTGATGATCGTACTCTTGAGCGTCGCGTTAATGCTGCGGATGTTGATGGAATCGGCATAGGAAAGGTAGTCGCCCTTTTCCAGAATGCGCTTGAGCGACAGCACCATATAGGCGTTGTTGGCGAACTGAACGTTTTGCTGTGAAATGTTATTCAGCGAAAGCTCAATATCGGTATTCACCGCATTGACAAGATCCCGCCCCGCTCTTTTCTGGTTTCCGGACAGCTGTGAAACAGAGATCAGAAAGGAAATAATGATGACCACTGTCACCGGCAAGAGAAAGAGCAAAAGATACTGCCGGAACCGGCGAAAAAAGTACTTGCGCCGCTGCATCAGCTCTCCCTCCCGCCGCGCTGCCGATATTCCATGGGCGAGCAGCCGTAGTAATTTTTAAAGGCTCTTGAGAAGCTCTTGGGATTGTCATAGCCGACATAGTAGGCAATGTCATAGGCCTTATACTGCACATCTCCCAGCATCTTCGCCGCCTTCTGCATACGGATTTTGGTCAGAAGCTCCGAAAAGCCGCAGCCCAGCTTGTCCTTGAGCAGACTGGACAGATACGCAGAGCTTAGATTTGCGCGGTGCGCGGCCTCCTCGAGCCTGGCGTTTTGGTAATTTTCCTCCAGATAATCGGTCACTATCTTCCGGATGGATTCGTAATAACCGGAAGGGTGCGCGATCTCCTCCGCGGCGGGATGTCTGGCATCGAGCCGGGCTTTTATTTTGCCGAAGCACTCCATGATGTCATCGCTGTTGATCGGCTTTAAGAGATAATCCTCCACGCTGTAGCGAATGGCACTGCGAAAATAATCATAATTCTGGTGGCTCGATAGGAAGACCACGATGATGTCCTTGCCCTGCAGTCTCTGGCACAGCTCAATGCCGCTCATGCCCGGCATCTCAATGTCGGACAGCACCACATCACAGCCGTCTCTTTCGATATCAGCGAGCGCAACGCGCGGATCGGTATAGGAAACGGCTTCAAACCCGATGCTGCTCCACGGAAACAGGGATGCAATGCCCTCCGATATGGTTTTCTCATCGTCGACGATGACTACGCGGTACATTCTGATTCCTTTCTCCACTCCGGTGAACCTCGCCCGCCTGCCAATTTCAATCGTGAATATGCCTGCTTGCACAGGCGCCACCACAAATAAAAATCAGCTGCTCCGCGTCGACGACACTCTCGCAGCTGGCGCATACATTCGTAATCCGGGGCTACTAACATATAAAAGGACAAACGACCACGCAGAAAAGTCTGCGTGATCGTCTGGCAACATTGAATGCTGATTGATAACTACTTCTCCAGCTGAGAGGTGCAGTGCGGGCATCTGGTGGCCTCGGCTGCAATCTCGCTCCGGCAGTAGGGGCAGATCTTCACGGCAGGCTTTGCAGGCTCTTCTTTTTCCTTGCCCTGCAGAGCCTCTACCCTGGAATGGAAGCTATTGAAGCCCTTCACAATGCAGAACAGAATCAGCGCCATGATGACGAAGTTGATCACGGAGGAGAGGAAGTTGCCGTAGTTCAGAGATACCGTGGCATCCTCTGTTGCGCCCTGCTTGATCACCAGCTTCATGGCGTCTAAGTTGTGCGATCCGAACAGTCCCAGAAGCGGGCTGATGATATCGGACACCAGAGAGTCTACGATGGATTTGAAGGCGGCACCGATGATGACACCGACGGCCATGTCCAGCACGTTTCCCCTGCTGATAAATTCCTTGAACTCCTCGAAAAATTTCTTCATGCTGCGGTCCTCCTTATGACTCTGAAATAACTATAACTATTAGCCTCCAGCTCGCTTTTGATACTTGAAAAGCCTCGACGCGGCTGTTCCGTTACACCTTGAAATTAAACACCTCTCCCATGGTAAAGGTCAGCGGCTCCTCCTTCTCACTGATCAGGCTCTTGAGCTTGCGGAACATCTTCTCGTCCCTCGTCTGGCGGAAGAGATTTGCCGTATTGCGCGCATCCACCAGGCCGTCATGGGCCCGCCCATCAAACTCCAGGCCGCCCAGGCTCACTGCATCCTGCAGATTCACCGCATGATGGAAGC
>CAVFRZ010000242.1:0-3588 GCA_963624875.1 Anaerovibrio sp. | reverse complement strand
CAGAATGGATGCTGCCGAAGGTGGTGGATATTGCGAAGCTCTACGCCGGGCAGGTCGTTTATATGGAGGACATCATCGGTGCCGGAAATGAGGCACTGGTACGGGCAACCAAGCTCTTGGCGCCTCTGGAGGGGCCGGAGGAAGTGGAAGGGGCTCTGGCAGAGCGCATCATGCATGCGATGGAGGACCTGGTGGCAGAGAATCTGGATGAGCTTTCTGCGGATCAGCAGGCGGCGGATATGGCCAATAAGGTGCTGGAAAAGGCCAACGAGCTTTCGGAGCTTCTGCGCAGGAAGGTGACCGTAGAGGAGCTGGCAGCCGAGGGCGAGGTAACGGAGGACGAAATCCGGGAGGCCATTCGTGTGTCCGGCAATAAGATTGAGGCCATTGCACAGGAAGAGTAAACGCCACGGCGGTGACGTATGCAGCATAGCAGAACGCTTGCGTTCTGTGTTATTAGGCCAGTTATTTTGCAAACGATGTACTAGATATTTAATAATCGATGCACAGGGTATTGTGCAGACAATGCACTGGCATGGAGTGCGGCAATGAACGAGAACGATTATAAATACATATTGGACAGCCTCTCTCTTTTACAGCTGGGATCGAGGTATACCTACCGGGAGCTTCTGGAGAACATTGATATCAGCTATAAATACCGCTGCATCATCAAGAAGATTATTCTGCAGGAGGTGGCAGAGGATACCTCGCTGGAGAGTCATCTGTATTACATGAAGCCGGAGTCGGAGAGCTGCCGGGCATACCAGCAGCTGCGGGCGAGAATACGTATCTATGTGCCTGTCCGCAAAAAGCATTTCGGCGGCAGGGAGGAGACATCCTACGAGGAGAGGGTACTGACATCGGAGGAGCTCTCTGCCATATCGCCGCAGCAAAAGAAGCTGATGGGAATGATCATCTCAGAACTCCAGCTCTCGAAGATGGGGTTGATGAATTTTGTGGTATAGGAGCGCTGCCCTTCATGGCCTGTGAATCGCAGCAGTACTGTGATACAATGAGCGCGTCCGGCCGCCGTGAGCAGGCACCGGACGCAGATCATATCTGCTTATCTTTCGTAATGATTCTTTCTGGTTTTCCAAAAGTAATGGTATTCGTTCAGCCTCATCTTGCTTTTGATACTCGAAATGCCTGATGGCAATTTCACTTTGTATATCGGAAAATCTCGATATGGCTGATTGGTGACGCTTGCATATGCAGGACGGACCTGCTATACTGCGAAACAGAACAAATGTTCGGTTTTTTTCGAACGATGAAAAGGAGTTTGATTATGGCGATGGATCGCGACGATCGGTTAAAGGCACTGGATGCTGCAATTTCGCAGATTGAGAAGCAATACGGCAAGGGCGCAGTGATGAAGCTGGGCGACCCTTCTTCAACGATGAGTGTGGAGACAACTCCCACGGGCTCTCTGGCACTGGATATCGCTCTTGGACTCGGAGGTATCCCGAAGGGAAGAGTCATTGAGGTGTACGGTCCGGAGTCTTCCGGTAAGACGACGCTGACCTTACATATGATTTCAGAGATCCAGCGCCGGGGCGGCATTGCGGGCTTTATTGATGCGGAGCATGCACTGGATCCTGTCTATGCACGTAATATTGGCGTCGACATTGATAATCTGTATATTTCACAGCCGGATTCCGGTGAGCAGGGTCTGGAGATTGCAGAGACCATGGTTCGGTCCGGCGCAATTGACATTGTTGTCGTGGACTCGGTGGCGGCACTGGTTCCGAAGGCGGAGATTGACGGCGACATGGGGGATTCCCATGTGGGTCTTCAGGCAAGACTGATGAGCCAGGCGCTTCGCAAGCTTACGGCCGTGATTTCCAAGACCAATTGCACGGTGGTCTTCATCAACCAGCTTCGTGAGAAGGTGGGTGTCATGTTCGGAAGTCCGGAGACAACGACCGGCGGCCGCGCGCTGAAGTTCTATTCCTCCATCCGGCTGGACGTTCGCCGCATTGAATCGATCAAGCAGAGCGGTGAGGTGACAGGAAACCGCACGCGCGTGAAGGTAGTGAAGAACAAGATCGCGCCGCCGTTTAAGGAGGCGGAGTTTGACATTATGTTCGGAAAGGGGATTTCCTATTCCGGCGATGTTCTGGACCTGGCAGCCGGAAGCGACATTGTTGTGAAGAGCGGCGCCTGGTACAACTACAACAACGAGAAGATCGGGCAGGGCCGGGAAAATGCCAAAAAGTACCTCGAGGATCACCCGGAGATGCTGTATGAGATCGATCAGAAGGTCCGGGAGCACTACGGCCTTGATCCGGAAGGGGCGAGAAAGCCGGTCGTGGCGGAGACTGCAGCGGAGCCTGGAGAGGTATAAGACGCAATGGGGACAGATCTTGTAACACAGCTGACCCCGGTTGGAAAGACAAGGACCAGAGTTTGCCTGAACGAGGAGCAGACTCTGGTCCTTTCCAATCGGGAAGTTGTGCAGTACGGAATACAGGAAGGCATGGAGTTGCCGGAAGAGACTAGGGCAGCTCTGGAAAAAATGTTGTACCAGAAGGCGATCCGTAAGTGCGGCGAGCTGCTGGAGGGCATGAGCTATACCGAAAAGGGCCTTACGGACAAGCTGATCCGCAGTGGATATCCCGGGGAGATTGCCGGAAGAGCAGTGGATGCAATGAAGAAGGCTCATTATGTGGACGACAGAGCCTACGCGGAGGCTTACCTTCGATCGAATCATATGAGAAGGAGTAAAAGGCGGATCCAGCAGGATCTGGAGAATAAGGGAGTGGCCCGAGAGCTGATTTCCGAGATTCTTTCCGCTTGGGAAGAGGAAAGCGGGTGCTCGGCACAAGAAAGCGAGGCACAGCAAATCCGTGAATTTCTTCGTAAAAAGGACTTCGATCCTGCTGCGCAGGACTGGGCGTCCAGGCAGAAAATGATGGCAAGGCTTGCCAGAAGAGGGTACTCGTTTGAAGTGCTGGAGGAGATCCTGCATCCTTGACAGTGGCACCCAAAAAAGGTACTATTGATATGTTGTAGCTTTCATTTTTTGGGCGATTTGCCTGGAAAACCTGCCTGTCTTCGGCAGGATTCCATCGCTTTTTCAAAGGAGAGCTGCAACGCAAACTGAATAAGGAGGTGCTCCTGTATTATGCTGTCTGCAATTATCGCAATTGCAGCGGTTGCTGTCTCGCTCGCCATTGCAATTCCGATGACGGCCAATCAGACCAAGAAGCGCATAAAAGCGCAGGATGATCAGAAGATTGGCAGTGCGGAGGAGAAGGCAAGGGCGATCATCGATGAAGCACTTTCTACTGCTGAGAGCAAGAAGCGTGAGGCTCTTCTGGAGGCCAAGGAAGAGAACATGAAAGCCAAGGCCGACCTTGATAAGGAAATCAAGGACAGACGGAATGAGGTTCAGCGCAACGAGCACAGAGTACAGCAGAAGGAAGAGGCGATCGACAGGAAGAGTGACGCGTTGGAACGCAGAGAACAGTCACTCGCATCCAGAGAAGAGTCGCTGCGCAAACGGCAGGACGAAGTTGCCAAGCTTGGTGAACAGCGTACACAGGAACTCGAACGAATTTCAGGACTTACCTCGGAACAGGCAAAAGA
>CAVFRZ010000241.1:0-3651 GCA_963624875.1 Anaerovibrio sp. | reverse complement strand
TCCTACATTGACGCCGGAGCCGTGACCGCCGTTGGGCTTATGCACGGCGCGGCAAATGCCGGGATATTCCTTTTCATACCGGTCTGCGATGGCTGCCGTATTGTCCTTGGAGCCGTCGTCGATGATCAGAATCTCCACCCGATCTCCCCCTACCAGAAGGGACTCCAGACAATGCTCCATATAATCCTGCGAGTTGTAGCAGGGCACACAAATGCTTAAAAGTTTCATGGTTTACTCCATCATAATAACTGTTCAGCGGCAAGTACCGCCTGCGCTGCGATTCCATCCGCTTTTGTAATTCAGAGCCTATTCGTAAAATCGCTGCAGCAAAGCTTTTCTTTGGCCCATGTGACGTTATCCCCGCAGCCGTCCCCGCTCCAGCTCATAGCGCTGGATGGTCAGCAGGCAATCGTGCAGGTCCTCGTACCGCAGCTGAAGCGGTCCGGGCTTCACCTCTACGTCCGAGGCCAGTGCCATGGTATCAATCATCGAATCCGTCACCCGTCCGCGCATTTCATCCAGGACGGTCAGACGGTCCTGCGTAGTCCTGGCATCCAGAAAACGCTCCAGCATCGGATCCAGCGCGGGCTCCTCTTTTGCTCCTGCGCCGGCCGCTTCGACTTCACTCGAATGCGCCTCGTTTGAGGCAGGTTCCGCAGCAGCTTCTGATACTGTTCCCTTCTGAGAGTCATGGGAATCATTCAAGTCCGCATTCTCCTGCTGGCGTTGATCCGATTCCTTCTCGTTCTGTAATCCGCCGGCTGACAGCTCCTGTGTAGCCAGCTTATCCTCCCTAGAGCTTTCCGACAGGTGCACATCCGCAGCTGAATCCTGACGGGATTCCTCCGGCACTTCGTTCCCGTCCATCCTCTGAAAGCGGAATCCTTGAACGACATCGGGATACCGGGCCGGATCCAGCTCCTCGAGAAAGCTTGCAAGACTCCGTGCATAGACCTTATTGTCTCCGTACAGTGCCTGATAAATCACCAGCTGCTCACCGGTGTCCTCCTTCTCCGCCAGCATAAGGACCTGGTAACGTCCGCCCCGGAAATGCTGATACCGTTCCATTGGCTTTGGTATCCTCTCCTGTGGATAATCCGAACCTGTTTTCATCCGTTCCCCATCCTTTCTACAGTCTCACCGTAACTATTCAGCACCCCTCTCGAATTTGCTACCGCAAATCCGGCGACGGAAGCGCCTTGATCAGCGCTTTTCTCATAGTGCAAAACCTTCCCCTCTCACCCACTGCACAGAATAATCAGCTTCTCCACGGCCAGCTCCGGCGAGATTTTGCCGCTTTTATAGTCAACGTCCGCCTGCATGCAGGCTTCCAGCGATTGCTCCAGCCGCTCAACGGTATAGCCCTTCACCAAGGGACGCAGTTTATTGCCAAGTGCCCACGGATTCAGCCCCAGCTCTGCAGCAAGTTCCCGATCTCCCATCGAGGAAAGCTCCAGAATCTGCAGCAGCTGATTGTACTGGCGCGTCATCAATGCCAGAATCACCTGCGGCGGTGTCTGCAGCTTGACAAGATCCATGTAGATGGCAAGTGCCTCCGGGCGTTTGCGCGCGGCAATTGCTTCAATCATATCAAAAATCCGATCCTTCACAACCGGTGTTCCGATGGCCTGGATGTCCTGCGGCGTCACTGCATCCCTGCCCATACAATACGAAGCAAGCTTGGCCTCTTCCGATTGAATGTTCAGCATATCGGTTCCGCTGCACTGCAGGAACAATTCCAGCACCGGCCCGGAAATCGACAGGCCGTCTCCGGCAAAAAGTCCCGCTGCCCACCTCCGCAGCTGATCCATATCCTGCGGCAGCGGACGGTCTCCCACCGCAAGGTCGCAGCGAACCACAAGGCCGACCTTCGCAATGGCCTTATAGAGCTTATACGTCGCATTCGGCGCCGGCTCCTCCAGGATCAGATGCGTCGTTTTCGGCATTCGTGACAGGTACTCTGCCAGCTTCTCAGGCTCGTCTCCCGGCTTTTTCAGAAACTCGGTTTCCGTCAGCGTAATCACTCTTCGCTCGGCAAAAAACGGAAGCGTCTCCGCCAGCTCAATCACCTGCGATACGCGCACCTCCGGCCCGGACAAAACCGCTGCATTCATAGCATCCCCGTCCCCCAGAATTGCCTTCTGAAGCCGGTGAATGTTGTATGTGCGCAGGTAGGTCTGCTCCCCGCAGATCAGGTAAACCGGAGCAAAGGTCTGCGCCTGGATCTGCTGGCTCACCTGCAGCTCGTAATCCCGGTAGGGCTTCCGTTCTTTTTTGGCTCTGGCCTTCTCGGGCATATATCACTGTCTCCTAAATCAATGTCCGCTGGGCTTTTTCTCCAGCTTCTCCTCGTCGCACGCTCTGTCATCGCGAACCAGCCGGAAGAACAGATAGGCCAGCGGAACCACTGTAATCCAAATGGCACGTCCCTGGATCAGATTGCAGAAAACCGTTCCGATGGACGCGCCAAACAGGAACGAAAAGACCATCATCGAGTGCTTTTTCAGCCGGATCCGGTGACTCTTATCCTCACGCTTCCAATGCCGCAGCTCTTTGGCCAGGCCGACGCCAATCTGACGGATATGATTCGTCGCAAAGGTGGTCGCCATCGGTGTTCCTTCTGCCTGCCGGAAGGTGTTGTACTGCATGGATGCAATGAAATTGACTGCAATCTGCGAAATCTGTACCGGATAGGATTCCGGAACAAAGCCCAGAATCACTACAACCAGAATCTCCACGCCGATCAGCAGCGTGTCCCAGCGAATGTTCAGATGATGCTTGATGGGGTTCGGCAGAATCTCGGATATGAAAGCACCGAAAATGTACGCAGAAATCGGAACCAGGTAATACAGAGCCTTATGAACATTCCCTGCTCCGATCGCAAGGCCTAAGAGCACCAGATTTCCTGTCTGCGCGTTGCAGAACACACCGCCGCGCATCAGATAGGTAAAGGCGCCCCAGCAGCCTGACACCGCCATCAGGGTGTAAAAGACCCAGTTTTGCTCACACAACAGATACTCATCGTCGTTCTTCATGTCATTCTCCCGTTCGCTCTACGCGATCCTTCCTATGGTAGCACATTTATCGCCGTATAGACACCAAAAAGCCCCGGAATGCTCCGGGGCTCCTGCCAAGTCTGCATGATGGTACTCTACAAACACCAGCCAGCGACGGGTCCTGGCGGAGCTGTCCGGTTCGGGGACGCTTGCGCTCCCCTGCGGCCTAGCGGTGCTAAGCTCGCACAAGACGCTCGCAAGCACCGAGGTCCTCGGAAGGCCCCGAACGCTGGACATGCATCCGCCACCCTGTCGCTTGGCTGGTGGGCGACAGGGCTACCTTGCTCCGCCTTCGGTTCCGAATTCGTAGCGGAAATAATCCATCACCAGCGACACCTTGCGCTTGTCCTCGAGGCTGTTGTACAGCTGGTTCACCGGATAGGTGACCGGCTTTTGCTCGAGTGTCTCCACAATGCCGAGGGCTGCCTGGTACGCCATGCGCTCCAGTGCCTCTACAGTGAAGGCTGCGGTGTGCGGCGTTACAATGACATTGCTCATGTGCAGCAGCGGGTTTTCCGGCTTCGGAAGATTTCCTTCGAAAACGTCCAGCGCTGCTCCGCGGATCTTTTTATCCTGCAGGAGACGGATCAGCGCC
>CAVFRZ010000240.1:0-3665 GCA_963624875.1 Anaerovibrio sp. | reverse complement strand
GGTTCAGGGCCTTCCGAGGACCTCGGTGCTTGCGAGCGTCTTGTGCGAGCTTAGCACCGCTAGGCCGCAGGGGAGCGAGAGCGTCCCAGAACCGGACACCTCCGCCAGGACCCGTCGCCGGATGGCGCAGCAAACAATTCATCACGACCGGTAGTCCGCATTAATTTTCACGTAATCGTAGGTAAGATCGCACCCCCATGCCGTGGCGGATTCCTCGCCCATGTGCATGTCGCAGTAGATAATTACCTTTTCGCTACCAAGGAGCCTGGTTGCCTCTTCCTCGGAATAATCCGCCGCACTGCCCTTGGTGAAAATCAGCATACGCGAGCCTTCTGCTTCAAAATACAGGTCCACGTTCTCCGGATCAAACGAAGCGCCGGAGTATCCAAGGGCACACAAAACGCGGCCCCAGTTGGCGTCCTTTCCGAAAATAGCGGCCTTTGTCAGATTGGACTGGATTACCGATTTAGCCAGTACCTTGGCATGCTCCTTGGTATCTGCATGCACAACCTGCGTTTCGATAAGCCTCGTGGCCCCTTCTCCGTCTCCTGCCATCTTCATGGCCAGCGTGCGGCAGACGTACTCCAGTGCCTTCCGAAATGCCGCATAGTCCCCGGACTCTTCTGCAATCACCGCATTCCCGGCTGCGCCGTTGGCCAGCACCAGAAGCGTATCGTTGGTCGACATATCGCCGTCCACCGAAATCATATTAAAGGTATCTTCCACCACCTCTGACACAGCTTTCTGCAGAAGCACTTTCTCGATGGCAAGATCCGTTGTCAGAAATGCCAGCATGGTGCACATGCCGGGATGAATCATACCGGATCCCTTCGACATCCCGCCCAGTGTCACTGTTTTTCCTCCGGCTGTGAAGGTAACAGCAACCTCCTTATTGACGGTGTCGGTTGTCATGATGGCCTTGGAGGCTGCCTCTCCGGCGGCAAGGGTTCCTGCTTTTTGAGCAGCCAGCTTTGTGAGTCCTTCCTTGATGCGGTCCATCGGAATCTGCATGCCGATGACGCCGGTTGACCCCACAAGAACCGCCTTCGGAGCGATCCCAAGAAGGTCTCCCGCCGCCTTGGCGGTTTCCTCACAGATCTGCATTCCCTCCTGACCTGTGCAGGCATTGGCTATGCCGGAGTTAACGACCACGGCCTGCACGGTCTGCTCGCTTTCCCGCACGATCGTCCGGTCCCAGATGACCGGTGCAGCCTTCACTACATTTGAGGTGAAGGTTCCCGCCGCGATGCACGGAAGCGTGCTGTAGATCAGCGCCATATCGGTCCGGTTTTCATACTTAATCCCCGCAGCACAGGCTGCCGCCTCAAAGCCTTCTGCCGCAGTCACGCCGCCGGCAATCACCTGCATTGTATCTGTTGTACTCATAAATGCTCCTACCCATTCTCCGGCATCCATCCGGAATCTCTTTACGCAGCCGCTGCTGCAGCTTCCCCTTTTCTCATGTGGCGTTCTCGCCGATGAACCGGGTTATATTTTTTTCGTTCAATATGAAGTCGTAATAGTAAAAATCTTCGCGCTTCTTCCAGCCGATGCTTCTCCAGAACGCGTTGCCGACCTGATTGCTTGTAAATGCCACCAGCGACACCTTATTGATGCGCATCTCTCGCAGCTGCCGCATGCAGTAGCCCACCATCTGGCGCCCGATTCCCATACGGCGGTAGTCACCAGCAACGCACACGTGATAGAGCGTCCCCTGCCGTCCGTCGCTGCCGCAGAGAATGGAGCCTACAATCCTTCCGTCTGTCACGGCCACCACAGAGGTTTCCGGGTTGCGGTTTATAAACCGTTCCACATCCTCGGCTCCGTCATCGATTGCGCGGATTCCAAAGCCATGGATGGTCATCCACAGGGCATGGACCTCTTCATAATCACTCATCCGCATCGGCCGGATGATCACTTTTCCTTCCATCTATACCCAGTACTTTCTACTTCCACAAATTCTATTTGTGTAACCATTCGTCACGGCATCATCGCAGGAAATCCGATTGCGGTTTCCTCCGGCAGACCAAACATCAGATTCATATTCTGCACCGCCTGTGTAGCGGAGCCCTTTCCCATGTTGTCAATGGCACCCATGAGTATGATACGCCCGGTTCTCTCATCAATCCGGAAGCCGATATCCAGGAAATTACTGCCCTCCACAAAGCGTGTCTCCGGATACCTGCCATCCGGCAGGAGCCGAATGAAATGCTCCTTTCCGTAGCGCGCTTCATACACGCTGCGAATTTCCTCCTTTGTGGGAAGACTTCCGTCCGCCTTCCGCACCAGCGACGCGTACTCCGTTGCAAGAATGCCGCGGTTCATCGGCACAAGGTGCGGCGTGAAATTGATGGTGACGTCGTGTCCGCAGGCATAGGAAAGCTGCTCCTCAATCTCCGGCGTATGGCGGTGCGTTGCCACGCCGTAGGGCTTGGCACTCTCGTTGACCTCACAGTAGAGGTTGGCCGTCTTGGCTCCTCGCCCCGCGCCGGACACTCCGGAAAGTGCATCCACAATCAGCGTATCTGTATCAATCAGCCCTGCCTCCACCAGAGGGTACGCGGTCAGAATGGAGCAGGTCGTGTAGCATCCCGGATTGGCAAGGATCCGTGCCGCCGAGATATCCTTTCGATTGATCTCAGGCAGTCCGTAAACAGCCTCCTCAAGAAACTGGGGAGATGCATGCTTTATTTTGTACCACTTCTCATAAACCGCCACATCCTTCAGACGAAAATCTGCCGACATGTCAATGACGCGCGTCTTTTCGAGAAGCTCCCTGCTCATAAGTCCCGCACAGGCGCCCTGGGGCGTTGCTGTGAAAATAACGTCCGTATCCTCTGCCAGCTCCAAAATGGCCTGCTTCATCTTCTCCGTATCATCATCAATTAAAGGAAGATCTACGAAATGAAACAGATTTCCATATATGGATGCCATCTGCTGATCCGCATAGCTGCGGGATCCGATCCACTTGATCTCCACGTCCGGATGGACCGATAAAATGCGCAGGATCTCCGCTCCTGCGTATCCGGTGGCACCGATGATGCCTGCTCGTACCTTATTCATATACCGTATCTTCCTCCAATAACTGCATGAACGCATACACTGTAACTATATCACGGCTCACGACTGGCGAGAACCTTTAGATGTGCCCGTTAACACGCCACCGCCTGCGCACGCCCAGCGACGGGTCCCGGCGGAGGTGTCCGGTTCGGGGACACTCCCGCTCCCCTGCGGCCTAGCGGTGCTAAGCTCGCATAAGACGCTCGCAAGCACCGAGGTCCTCGGAAGGCCCCGAACCTGGACATCCATCCGCCACCCTGTCGCTGACGAGGCGTATAAACAGTCCTGTCACAAGCGTCAAAAAGCCACTCCCAGGAAGGTGAGCACCAAGCCCCAGAACACGCCTGCCGCATACAAAAGTCCTGTGATCTTGACATTCTCCTTCAGATGATGGGAATTGGTTCGAAACAGCACCAAAAGTCCAACGCCGGAGCTGACGAGAAGCCCTCCCAGCATCTGTCCTGCCTCAATCAAACCGTCCAGATACAGCTGCGTCAGCATGACAGAGGACGCACAGTTGGGAATCAGTCCGACGAGGCTGGAAAGAAATACGCCTGCTGCCGGATGTCCTGTCAGAAGATCCCGAACCACGTCCTCGCCAAAAC
>CAVFRZ010000239.1:0-3680 GCA_963624875.1 Anaerovibrio sp. | reverse complement strand
GTACAAAGATCGCTGTCAATACCAGCGTCAAAAGCCAGAGGGATATACCGAAAATCATAACTCCGGGAACCGTGTTGAGATTCAGATCACGGATCCCCCGCTGCACCCACGCTGTTCCCGGCCGCAGACGATCCAGGAGTTTTAAGATATAGTACGGCACAGTAAAAATCGACATCACATACATCACCGGCATTGTCCCCACCGGGTTCATTCGAATGGCAATATAATCCTTGTCCGCATACTGGTTATTGATCAGCACGCGCCGCACCGTTGTCCGGAATTCCGTTCCTTCCATAAACAGCATCGCAGTCGCAATGACCAGACAAGTCAACATCCCGATCAACAGCTTTTTGATCAGTCCTTGAATCGATCCCGCAACAAATGCCGTTGCCAGATAGGATGTCACCATTCTGGCAAGGCTCCCCAGCGTATTAATCACAATCAATAGTCCCTGGCCGCCAATCCCCCACTGTGTGTTGCGTTCCGACAGCCACTTGATTACAAAGAATCCGGCCAGCAGCACCGCCGCTGTCATCACCTGCAGCACGCTCTGACTCACTCCGCCCGCGGAGCGATACTCCATCTCCGCTGCATTCATCCAAGCCTGCAGAGCAGCAATCCCTGCCGCCAGGATCAGCATGATCCGGTTGGCCCGTGCCTGAGAGCGTTTCTCTTTCCGGTCTTTGGTCAGGTGCTGAAATACCTGCACCACCACCATCGCGGCGATCCACGGCATTAGTCCCAGAGAGAACAGAGAGGTCTTATCCCGGCTGCTCCCCAGAATGCTGGCCACCAGTCCCTGAATCCCGCCCTGCGCGTCTGCGATCTCCGGAATGACCCAGGGAATCTGGATGGTTCGGCCCAACAGGTAGACCGCCATGATCAGGAGTGCATAAGATGCTCTTCCCAGTAGCAGACGATGTGAAGTTGTATTCTTACGTTCCCTTGATTTTTGTTTCAAGTACCGTCCGCCTTCCGTTGCTGATCAGCCGTCTCCAGCAGCCATAAAAGCAGCACCTGCATGCGGGTGGTCTTCGTCCGCTGCCGGACAAACGAATTACTTCTTACGATCCCGACGGCTGCGGCGCCTCGCGCCCAATCCAAGTAAGCCTCCGCTGGACAGCATCGCCAGCAGCGAACCAGCAATATTTCCTTCATCACCGGTTCCGCGTCCTCTGGTCGCTCCCAGTACCTTTCCGCCATCGCCGCCCTGCTCTCTGTCACGAGTGGCTCCCAAAACCTCACCGCCTGCATCGGTATCTGTATTGGTGTTGGTATCCGTGTCTGTACCTGTATCAGTATCGGTATTTGTGTTCGTATTCGTGTTAGGGTCGCCTTCCCCCGGTCTGCGTTCCGACCGGCGCTCTTTCCAACGTCCCTTCTCGCTCTTGCGTTCCGTGCGCTCCAGAACAACCTTGAATTTCTTGTCGATGGAGGCTTCGCCGTGACGTGTCAAAAGTCGTCTAATTGACACCTCTCCCTGTAGTTTATCATTACGCTGAATGCTGACATTTGCTCTGCCCGTGTCTAATCTATCAATTGCGACCTCAGCGCGTCCATAATCCTTACGGCCAATGTTAACATCCGCGCTCTTCGTGTCGTTTCTGTTAATTGACACTTCTGCTCGTTCAGAATTCGTTTTCCGGATCTTCACGGATCCAGCCTGCTGCTTGCTTACTTTGAGCTGTGCAACGTTTGAAACATCATAAATTCTCCACGCAGCCGCAGAGCTTGAACTTTCGGTATAGCCCGAATTATGAAATTCTATACCGGTCAACTTCAGGTTGCTGCAGATCGTTTGTCCGCCATTGATCGTGTTCGCCACCTCTACGTTCGCATCCGGCGCAATAATAAAGCCGGCAAATGCTCCTACAATTTTCAATGTTCCATTGTAGCTGCCAAAATTGAACACAATTCTCTGGGAGTCCGCAGTATGGTCCATATTTCCGGACGCATTGCCTCCAAGATAAAATTGAGTCAGATCAATCGTATCAGCACTGTTTAGCCCCGATGTATCTATATTAACCACTATAACTTGGTTGTTCTTTGCATCAAAGTTTAACCATCCATTCTGATCTACGATGTATGTAGACTCATCATCCAGCTTAAATGTCAAATAACTGTTGTTGCCATATTGGTTCCTTGCCGCGCCTGCATCGATGTGAACAACATCATAAGCACACTCAGAGGTGGCAGAAACATTCTGCGTATTGATGTGAATATGCTGATCACTTCCTACTGTAATCGTTGTTCCCTTATCTGCTGCAGTTGCCGCCAATTTTGCAGCTAGATTTTTGGCTTCCTCGCGTACCTCAGATACCGTTTGTCTTTCAGCTCCCGGAGCAATGCATCGAACAACGAATTCTTTATTCTCGCTCTCGAATTTTGTTTCTGTAGTCGTTCCATCCTCATGATGGATAGTTACAATGTACGCATTTCCATCCTTTACTACTGAAGCATTCGCGTTTTCAATGATAACCTCTGTAGTTACACCTTTCACACACATAGAACTGACATCTGATGCAATATCTTCAATGGTGATCTTACTTCCCACCCCCGTCGATGAACCGATGAACAACTTATCTCCGGTCTGTCCGATCTGCTGTGTGGCGCTTGTCAACAAACCAATTCTGAAATTAGTTTCTGACTCTGCCGTCGACATACTCTGTGCAACAACGCCATATTCACCAACCAGTGAACGAAGTGCCGATAAGTTGGAATCATCTCCATAGGTCACTCCATACGGATTTCCGGAATATATCCATGTTTTGGAGCTTACATGTACAGATCCGGTTGCAGAATCCTTTTGTACGTGAATTACCTTCTCTCCGATAATATTCCCGGACGAATCTTGGACATATTCACGATATGTACCTGCCTCATGCTTGTCCGCAAACTCCAGTAGGTCTTCCTCATCATGCTCACCGATCAGTGTGCCGCCTCCAGGTGTAAATTTCCCTTGAGCAGCCTGGATCATTTTATTTTTTAGAGTTCCATCGCCAAGTGTATGTACGCCACCATCCGTATCTTTATACTTCACGGTATATTGCTGATCTTCTAATGTCACATAGAACATCAGCTTCTCAATATCTTTTATCAGCTCACTTTCTTTGACTGTGATTTCCGTCCCATCAATTGTGTAGGTAATATTCTCGTTCCACGATGCATCCTTTGTCACTGCGCTCACAAGCACATCAAAAAGCACTTTGTTATCCGTCTCCGAGATATAGACAACCTCTTTGCTTGCCGGATCAATATAAGAAACACTCTTATTACCCGTCGTTGACGAATACTCAACTTTGAACTCCTGTCCATCCACAAACTTCAGATTGCCCACTGCGTCTGTGATTGATTCACCATTCAGCGTGTACTCCGTCTGCGTCTTGTATTCCTTTACTGCATCAAGCAATGCTTTCCCAAGATCCGTGTCTGCATCGATTGTCTGAGTTTCTCCGGCTGCATCCTTATAGCTGATCGTCGTCTTCGTCCCTGTCTTGTCCGCCGTTTGATCAATCGTAAACTTCTGGCCGTCTACGAAGCTAAGATTTCCTACTGCCTCCGTGATACTCTTTCCATCCAACGCATATTCCGTCTGCGTCTTATATTCCTTTACTGCATCAAGCAGTGCTTTCCCAAGATCCGTGTCTGCATCGATTGTCTGAGTTTCTCCGGCTGCATCC